>NZ_RHQR01000008.1:0-57365 GCF_003936645.1 Pseudomonas sp. p106 | reverse complement strand
GAGAAACCGATGATGGTCTGGGCAGCGCATTACCTGAGTGCGTTGGCCAAGGCGCTGATGGATGATGCCGAGTTGGGCATGATGCGCTGAGAAAGAGGCACGACACGAGATGTGTAGACAAAGCATTTCCCGCCTTTAACTTAAAGGCCCACGCCTATCGGCATCCCCAACCCCAGAAACGCAAAAGCCCCGAATAATCGGGGCTTTTGCTGAGAATATGGCGGAAGCGTAGAGATTCAAACCCTTAACTAAGGTACCCCCCTAAATTCCGGGAGACGCTTAACCTGGCAGGAGTCCTATAACACCCCATCGAGCCCAGCAATACCGGGCCCTCCGCTTCCCCGTCAACCCAATGGCCAAGTATGCACCCGGCTGCATACTTAAAATACCAAGAAAAATCATGCACTTGAAGTTGTCCGAAGCTGCCCGCGCTTTCGCGGTTATGTACGCAGGCCCAGCTTAGTCACCCTAAGTGAGCCTGGCCAACGCATAGATCGCCCAACACGACGGCACGTGGAGCCCATACCACCCTCGTTGCTGATTCCGTTCAAAATCTAGGTCGCTCAGGAGGCCTGCAATCTGGAGCAATCGTTTCCGGTGTTGCCACCAGCCAAAATACCAACGCAGTTGCCATTCGTGAGTAGCTGCTGTGGTACTGAGCTGGCCGGGCCAGCCGTACCTGCTGTCATACTACTCACAGCATTCCTGTCAGCAGCCGGAGGTATTTTTTAACGGACTTCGCGACTGCCATGATGCGGACGCTAGCCAACGCTATTGCCAGCGCCTGACGGTGACCAGGGTGGGGAAAATCTCGGCTACACGACACGTTTTCAAGCAGCTACCAGCATGATCTCCTTGGTTCCTGAAGTGCGCTCCAGCAAACCGGGATAACGCATTTCAAGTTCGATCACATCAGCCTGATAACTCAAGGCGGGCAACGCCTCCTTGCCGCGGCGCAGGAAACCCTTGAGCTCAGCAAAGCGAGGATGCGTGATCGTCGATGCCACCGCGCGGTCATTGATCAGCACGTCGACGCGCCGGGCATTGAGTGCGGTCAGATCGCTCTCCATCTGCATTACACATTCTCGGCTGTGCTTGAGTGCTCCGGTCTTCATCTGGACATGGGACAGCATGAGTCCAAGGTTGACTAGGCGATCCTGAAGCAGCTGGATTTCGCCGAGGCGCTCGATGCTGCTAGCAGGTATGGAGGCATGCTTTTCCAGCACGAGCTTGGTGAACTGATATTTTTTGTGGAATGGCTCGATTAGACTTTTGAGCTGCTGGGCATCCCCTTGCTCGCAGAACTGCTTAGCCGTTAATGCTAAGCCTCTAAAATCAGCTTCGTCCTGAAGAAGACTGCGCTCCTGGATGTCACTCACGATTTGTACTATCTGAGCGATGCCGTGTGACTGAGCTTGAATCTGCTCACTGATGCCATCGAGCTTCTTACATACGATGATGAATCCAGCGGTTGTAACTGCTAGGTTGAGGCCGGACATGACGAGGTTGGCTGACTGCAGACCTTGGAGTACGCCGATGCTCTGCTGCAACTGCCCCATACCTGTATCAAGCGAGCCCAGCCCCTTGGATAGGGTCGACTGGAGCTGATCTAGGCGCTTTCGGATCTCTTCACTATCGCTGGGAAATACCAAGTGGCCGACGATTTGCCCGCCCTTGCCGGTGCCACTGGCATGGCGGACAACCCCACCACAGAGTCGATATAAGCCCAGCCGGATCTTCTCCATCACATCTGGAAGATCGGGTAATGACCGCACTAATGGGTCAACGTTTATAGGCATGCGCGCAAGCTCTCTTGATAGGCGGTGAGATCGGCATCGAAGCGGGTTCTACGAATCTTGGCGACCTGAAGCACTGCCGGGACAGTAATGCGAAAAGCGGGCGACGCAGCCTGAAAAATGGTCGCTCCTGCTGCTGCCACCGCCAGAGGAGGGGCAGCTAACGTCACCAAGCGACCTCCGATCAAGCCTGCAATGGTTGCGGCCCCGCCGCTTGCTGCAAATCCGCCTATAGTGCCGGCCGTTGAGACCAGCAGTCTCACGACCTGACTCACTTGCGCCAACATCGCTGCGTAGTCAGAAAAGCTCTTGACTTCAGAGTATTTGCTGATGGCCAGGCGCATGACCATGTCTTCGACATCAAACACGTCATGAAAGGCTGTGGGCTTACCGTCCAGCTTTTTCGCTACATCAGTGGCAAGCTCCGTGTACTCCACGCTGCTTGATCTGAACATGTTGGCGATGCTGTTGCTCCCGAATGCACGAATCTCGCTATCAAGAATCTCTGGGATAGCCTGGAGCGTGCCTTTTGACCGGTGCGTAACGATGGAGGCTTTTATTTTGCTGTCAAGCGCCACTCTGCCCTTACCGTTATCTGTGATCAGATCTGCCAACACATTCAGATCGTCTGAAGAGGCACCGGATAGCAAGTCAGGTAGGGGGAGATTCCGGGGAACAACAATCGCCATGATTTCACCTGTTTTGTGGATTCAGATACTGCGACGTTGCTGGATACGAGCAGACCTTCAGCTGACTAATGCACTATAGCGATTGGCCATCATGATGTCCTGCCTATCCATCAATGGCAAGCAGCCCCACTGTGTAAGCGCAGCGCTGTGCTTCAGAGCTCAAATTGTCGGTCGAATGCAGCGGCGGTTCACGGACGTTGGGACGAATTATTGGCCGTAGCCAGGAGAGCTGAACGGAGTTCATCACAGCAAATTTCGATGACCATGCTCTCCTCCCGGTCACCAGCTCCTCAGCTCCCCTCAACAATGGTTTCAGACCACAAGATTGAGGTCTCGTGAAATGGTTGCCCGATCATTATCCCGTCTATCTCGACCCAATGCAGTGCTTCCGGGAGCAGGCGCGTTGGCATCGGACGCAAAGCGAATGGGTTATGGAAAAGATCGTGTCCCAGGAAGTGGTGTAACTCATCATGGCTCTTGCCATTGAGTTCGCCGTTTAGTTGATCACAGCTGACAGCTTGGCTTGTGGATTATCGCTGACCGCTTCGAAGGCCTCCAACTGCATGTAACGTCTTTGCAGGCACCACTCGTCGTTCTGCTCCAGCAGCATCGCGCCTACCAGCCGTGTGATGGCCGGATCGTTGGGGAAAATCCCCACGACATCGGTGCGGCGTTTGATTTCAGCGTTGAGCCGTTCAAGCGGGTTGGTGCTGTGTAACTGCTGCCGGTGCGCCTTGGGAAACGCCATGTGCGCCAGAACTTCATCCTCGCAGCCGTCCATGAGCGTTGCGATCTTGGGGTACTTTTCGCGCAGTTGATCAGCGACCAAGCGCCATTGTTGATGGCATTCGGTGCGACTGTCCTGGGCAAAGACCGTGCGTAACAACGCCGCCACCATCGTGCGCTGACCTTTGCCGACGTGGGCCATGGCATTGCGCATGAAGTGGACGCGGCAACGCTGCCAGGTCGCGTTGAATACCTTGGAAACAGCCTTGAGCCCTTCGTGGGCGTCGGAGATGACAAGCTTCACGCCCCGCAAGCCACGTCGCATGAGGCTGCGCAGGAAGTCTGTCCAGAACGGCTCAGCCTCTGACGGCCCAACCCGCATGCCCAGGACTTCGCGGCCACCGTCGGTGTTCACGGCCACGGCGATTATTACGGCGACCGAGACGATGCGCCCGGCCTCCCGCACCTTGACGTAGGTGGCATCGATCCAGAGATAGGGCCAGTCGCCTTCAAGCGGGCGATCAAGGAAAGCGTGAACGCGCTCATCGATCTCACCAGCTAGCCGTGAAACCTGGCTTTTGGAGATACCGGTCATGCCCATGGCCTTGACCAGCTCGTCCACCGAACGCGTTGAAACGCCTTGGATGTAGGCTTCCTGGATCACCGCCGCCATGGCCTTCTCGGCGGTACGTCGGGGTTCGAGGAAGCCAGGAAAGTAGCTGCCTTGGCGCAGCTTCGGGATCTTCAGGTCAACGTCGCCGGCGCGGGTTTGCCAAAGGCGATCACGGTAGCCATTACGGCTATTTGTCCGGTCTGGGCTTTTGACATCGAAGCCCGCGCCGCACAGGCCTTCGACATCGAACTCCATCATGCGCTGGGCAACGAACTGGATCATTTGCTTGAGCAGATCAGCGTCTGCCCCTTTCTCAACCAACTCGGTCAATGCGATAGTGGGCTTGGTCATCGTGGTTTCTCTGGTGAGTGTTTGGTCTTCGCAAACTCAACGTTAGCCAAGAACCACGATGACCATCCTCTTTCGCCCGCAGGGCGCCTTCGGCTGGTTCAGTTACACCACTTCCCGGGACACGATCGCCTCATGTGTAATCTGGACTCTGACCCCCTAGAGTGTCGCTCCTGCTGTTCTTCCTGCAGGGCAGCCTTTTTCTGGCCCCAAGGAAATCCCACTCATGTCAGGGAAAAGAGTTCGGGGTTGATCACCACGCTGCTAGACAGCAAGCCTAACCTGAGAGATTATCATGGCGTCAGATTATCGTAAAATTCAATAAAGACTCTCATGAAAGGATGCACTATGAGCCACCTGATCACCGACCCATCGATCCTGGAACAATTCGCCACCCTTCTTTTCAATATAGATCATAAAGAGCAGCAGTCCGCCCGGACACAAGCTGCAAACCTGTCAATGAATGAACCGAATGTTGTAAAGCTGTTGTTGAACTCTCTGAGTCCTGGCAATCAACTACTGACAACGCTGCGCGATCGAGCATTGAATTATCACAGCGCCCAAGTTGCTTCCAATCCAAATCAGAATCTAAATGACAGCATTGCTGCGACTTTGCATGCAACGTTTACGTATTTGGATGTCAACCCTGCTCCGCAATCCAACTATGATTTCGAGGCATTCGAATTCAGCTTAGACAGTCTATTGATTTAGAAAACCACTTAAACTTTTCCACCCTTGGTGTTCAAGAGAGAATTCATCCGTTGTTAATTTGGAGGAATGGAGCGGCGAGTGCCACTTCTTTGCCCTGAGCAACGCCACCTCTGGGAAACAACGGCACTTGCAGCGACCGTTGGGAAGGGTGACTTCATGGCCGCTTGAAGGGTTAGAGCGGCCTACAGATCAAGGGGAATGGGCCCACTGCTTTAGACGGCTTAGGGCATCAGAGGTCGTAGTACCGCTTTGAGCTGGCTTCTTCCGACTTGAAATGCTCCCGGATCTTTTCACTGAACATGCTGAGAGAAACAATATTCTCCTGCATCAGACAGATAGGCTCGACCAAGGACGGCTCGCTTGGATAGGTGTTTGTGTACGTCACCTTCAGCGTGTCCTTGTCTCGGTAACCACTGAAAGACGGCAGTAGCTGGATTTCCAGGTCAAGGCCAGTGACCTCTGTAGGAGCGCCCACCGACTGGATGAGCCCTACGTATACCTTTCGGTCACTCATGGTGATCATCACAGCCCTTTTGAATGCAAACGCATCCATGATCTTGCAGCCAATCGGACTGTGGCGGAGGGTTTCACGAGTCAAAAAGCTATGAAGCTTCGCCTCGTCTTTCGACTTCAAGTACGCCTTTAGACCACTTTTGGATCGAGCAGCCCAGACAAAGGGCATGATCAAAGTGACTATGCCCGTCAGGAAGCCAAACACGGTGGCCTGGCCGCCCTCCTGCGTCGTGACAAGCTTGGCATCGAGCAGAAGATGACCGATCCACGATAAATAGTCCGTGCTGAAATCATGACACCCCGAAAGAACCGAGTGCGGATTGCCACCATCCAAGCAGATCTGGCCCCAGCTATGGGAGAAAACCAATGACACGATCCCAACAACCAAAAAGGCCGCTATAAGGCACTGAAGCCCAAAGCGCCCGGCCTGAAGGTAGAGCAGCTGGCCTTCGTACCGGTGCAGTTTGTAGTAATTCAGGGGGTCATACAGACAAACGAGAAGACCACTGACAAGCAGCGGCAGAATGAGCAACAGTGCCATGAGGAAGGATCAATCAGCCTTTAACCAATTTTTGGCCAGATTCGTGCAGCTCTTTCAGCTGCTGCTCAAGGTCAGAAGAGTCCATGGACACATGGCCATCTTTGGCTTCAAGGGTGTCGATTTCACGCAACGCTGCCATGAAGGCCTCGTCATCCTTTTTTTGCGACTCGCTTCTGTTACCAATGCGGCTGCGAAACATAGACGTTTCCGATGATGAAGGGGTTGTCACACACGAAGGATAGCATGAATACCACAACCCCAGCACAGCGGGTAGCGGCTGAATCGTCGTGAAACACTTCAGTGGTTGGCCGCGCCGCCCTCAGTAGCAACAGCGGTTTCGACATTCCTGGCAACACCCTTGATGGCACCTCCCGCCTCCCCGACCCACACCGGTGCGAATTGCTCCAGCACCGCAGCAACCTGTACATCGACATCGAGCCCCTTCTTGACCCGCACCCGGGCGAGCTGCTCAAGCATGCTCTTATAACCGCCTTGCGCGACCTGATGCACAACCAAGCTGTGCTGAGCAATCCCGGTCGCATCGAATAAGATGTCCAGCTCAACCTTGTTGTTGACCCTCAGCAACACACGCCACATAAAACGCGGTAGCGACTTATAAAGGGTTGCTGCAGGATCAATACCCCAGGTTGGGTAATCGCTACGGGCCGATATCTTGTAGTCGTTAGCGGTCGTCAAGAAGATATCCCACTCACCCTTGGCCACACGGCCTCGCCGCGCCTGCTCAATGAACTTATCCAGCGAGAACACGGTGTCGTGGATCAACGAGTAGGGAATTCGGATCTTGTGATACAGCGGGAGAAGAACGAAGTTGATTTCCGCAAAGACCTGGTCTGAACCCGAGGTTTTCAGCAGGTTGAAATCCCCTGGGTGCGCAACACCGAAGTCGCTATTGACAGGGGGATTCCAGATCATCCGGGCAAAAGGCCCAACTTGGTCATCATGCCCGTAGAGCTTATCGATCCGCGTCGAGCGTAACTGAAGCCCAGTACGGAGGTGAGGGATCGGCGGGCCCTCGTCGAGCGAATACCCCGTCACAGCCACGGCATGCTGGCCAACCTCCTTTAGCTTCTCCCCATCCCATTCCTTCAACGTATAGACCAGGACTGATGGGATGCGCCCCCTCAAGAAGGCATAGGCCAAACCATTGAGGTCATAACGTGCAGGGGAGCCAATGACCATAGGTTCCAATCCAACACGGCGGACAGCGTAGGCCATCTGGCTTGCCGTCAGGCCGTTGTTGGGGAACGCCCGAGAACTCACCGCGCCTAGATTTTCAGGCATGTGCTCAGCAGCCCAATTTGTGATCTCAACAGGCGGGGGTATCGGGTGTTGGAATAGCTTGCCTGTACCTTGCAAGCATGACCACAACGCACTCGTTGCGCATGCAGCCACAACGGTATCCTGCTCCTGGTAAGCCAGACTTCTGACCTTAAGCTGCATGCCGAACAGGTTGACGTCATAGGTGCGCAAACACGGAAAATGTCTACGCCCGGCATCATTGGGATATGTCCTGAGGCAGGTACGGCCGACCACTGATTGCGGCAACGGCTTAACGACTACAAAGCCAAGGTACGCATCTTGAAGGGATTTCTCCTGAGCACATCCCTCACCTGCCGTGACGGCCGTGACGAACACGTCCTCATCGAATTCCAAATCGAAGAAATGTAAGCGTAGTGTACGCCGCCCGTAGTTCTGGAAGCACCGGTCGTAGTACGCCGCATAGTCCTCAAGGTAGTCGCGGTCGATGTAGTCTTCCTCGACCACGATCGTCTTAGCGCCCAGCTCCTCGAAGTACTCCTTGAAGTAAACAAGGTGCAGCTTTTTAGAAATCCATTTTTCGTCCGCAAAGGTAGACCCTACGGCCAAACACTCAATGAGCTTTTCGACGCTGTACGGATAGAGCTTATAGGCCAAGATTGGTCTACCCCACGGATTGATTTACCCCACGCGGGTAGTCAGATAGCCAGCCCCGGCGCCGATTGCTCGGTCAACCACGACTATAGGTTTATGCAAATCATCTCGGTCGACGGATCGAGAACGATTTAGCTCACTGATGGCCTGGCGGGCCTCAGCTGCAGCGTTGCTCAGAGCCTGGCTGCCCTCCTCGGATTGCAACCACTCAGCAATAGCCTCCAAGTCCTCAGCGGACAGGGAAGACACCGCAGCCTCTACAACTGCAGCGCGTGACTTAGGCTTGTTCATGGGCAAAACACCGGAAAAGGAAATGGTATGACGGGCATGTTCAGGGTAGCAGCCAAGCCGAAAAATGATCAACTCGATTTCACTCTGTTTCGCCGATGGATAGACCGAATGGCTCTCACGTCATCAGCACGGGCACCGGTGCGAGATAGCAGGGAGGCCACGAGATGCGCAGTCATAGTGCAAAGCAGTCCATCAACTGGGGTGACCAGCAATGCGGGCGGAGCCTAGACGATAGCGTCGCTGGTTGCCAGGAGAAAATCGTAACAAACCGGGCTTTCCGGTTCTCTCGCCGCCTCGTGATCAGGAGCGATACGTCGTGCTGGAGAGGATCGAGCGCTTTCTGAGCAGCTCGCACCATCGACAACCAGGATCCCCACGACAGTGATGCGTGCTGCTCTCCTCTGCAGCGTTAGCTTGGGCGCTGCAACAACAGTGGCTTCCGCTTGAAAAGCTGATCACAGAGCCGCTGTAGCATCCGAAACGGCACACTCATACCAATTACGGAGGGATTGTGCTGCCGACTAATTGCGTGAACCAGCCCATCCGGATCGAGCACGCACAGTGCCCCAGCACAACACCCCAGGCTCCAAGGCGTCCGTGCCGAATTTGCGCGCCGAGGGTTTGATCACATCGAGCTCGTCCAAATTGTCTCACGCTAGGCTAATCACATGCTGTTCACGACGGTTCATCGCTCTTCTCGGTTGAGCACGCAACTGATCCTGCATCCAAGCTCCAGCCTGATCAAACTCGGCCGTCATCGCATTAAATTCGCTATCGATCAGAAGACTCGCCACGGTATACAGCCGTTTTCTCTGCGGCTTCGCGAGCCTGCTGCTCAGCATACTCTTGAAGCCAGTTCTGACCGTTGTCGAGCGTGATGAAAGCCATGCGTTTTGCTGCATCCAGGCTGTCTTGCCATCTTGGGAAAGGCGGGCTGAAGCCGTCTTTATGTATCAGGTTCACACGCCATCTTCCGCGGCTTTGCGGCGTGATCGTAAGGGTGAAATCTTCCAAGCGTGTCGTGTAAGAACCATCCCCGAGTTGCGACCACGGCGTGTTGCTGTATGTGCGCAACAACCTGCGCTGGAAGCGCACAGCCTGCTGCACCAAGGCCATCAGCTCGCCTGACGGTTTGATCTGGCCTTCCAGAGCGCGATTAATGCCTCTGAGGATCGTGGCCGCGGTGCGGTAGTCGCCGAGGGAGCGCATGCGATCCATCAGCCCGGCAGCTGACCAGCCAAGCTCATCCAAGGAAACGCGCAGCTCCTGGGCTAGTTCTGTAGCGGTACGCTCGGAAATACTGACTACTTCCTCTTCCTCATGCATGCGAGCACCCTGTCACTATGAAAGTGACAATATGTCACATGACAAGTGACTTTTCCACAGATAATTTTACCCGCTTAAAGTCCGATATCTGAGGCAAAAAGCTGGTCACGTTGGGTGTCATTTAGTAGCTCTGCAGGAAGCTTTCTGAGCAAGGCGCCAGACAGATGGATACGCAGCCGCTCAGGCATTTCTAGCTTTCCAGACTCCCCTTCATTCAGCCGCAAATCAGGCGTATTCCTGATGAAAGCAAGGACAGTAGGGCCGAACACCTTCCGCAGCATTGGCTTCCTAAAATTACAGTAAGCCGTGCCGTTGACGGTAAAGATCCTTCCCCACTTGGTCGCCTTGCGATTAAGCGGAAAGTCATGACCACGATAGAAATCGTCCTGTGCCTTAATGAGCAGGTGCCTTAATTCATCAGCTCCAAAATATTTTAGGGCCTGCTTCCACAGCTGCCCTTCCATCTCAATGGGGAGGGTCATCATTATTTCATCCAGCCAATAATCAACTCAGTCAGCACATCTTGCATGTCGACCCCTCGACGCACACACATGGCCTTGAAGTCATCATGCAAGGGCTTAGGGATGTTCGCATTGACGCGCTTGACTGGGCCCTCTTCCAAAAGCGGATCCGCCAGCTGGCCGCGCAGCCAGAAGGCACATTCGGGACGATCATTGAACGAAATAACCATCTTCCTATAACGATCGGTAACTTCAACCAGCTGGACGGTCTCACCCAGTTGGTCAAGCACATAGCGGGTACCTAGGCGATACCCCAGCAGTTTGGCTTGATGGCTCAAGTCATCAATATCGTACAATTCGGTGCTTACAGCATGAGCGTCGATAAAGGCATACAGGGCCTGCTGAACCGCATCCAATGTGTCGCTGTCGAGATCCAGGCTCGACCGATCAAGGAAGCGCTCGTCTTCCAAAGCATGTCGGTAATAGTCACCGTCGACGAAAAACTCGACGACGATGAAGTTGATGCCATCTTCGGAATCGTGTTCGACACTCTTGATGATGATATTCATGTCATCTCCTAACCTTTTTATGATCATATAATCACATGATCATAAGACGAGATCAAGGACTACCAAGCAACGGATATGTTAAAGGGCGCCACACGCTGGGGACTGTATTCCCCCAGGATGATAAAGCGAGCTTTTCAGCCGCTTGTAGCCCGTACGCTTAAAGCTTGAGCCTAGACGCGTGCGGGCCTCTATAACAAGGGTAGGTCGGTTCTGAGAAGCTATCGGAGTGATCCTCCACCACGCTTCGTACGCGCTCCTTTTTTATCAAGTCACATGAATGCCGAAGTACTGAGCCACGGGCGATCCGCTTCAATGCAGATGATTGGCTGTGAGGTAGGTCAATTTGACGGCCAGACGCCGAAAATCTCGCAGACTCTGACGGCCTCCATCAGAGCTGAAAGTGGCGATAACGTACCGGCTGTTTTCAGTCGTAATCACCCAGAACCGCCCCTCCCTTGCTATGTCCAGCACATCGGATGTGCGAATGATGTGGCCATCCGCAAAACGACCTAGCGAGTCCTTTCTCACATGTCCGAATACTACGCCCACGGCAGCTCGCGCGTAGATGATCACGCCTGTGAGATAGGCCGTAACAGGCTTCGTGAAACCTTGGCTTTTCGCCTTCATGATACGTTTGAGATCAAATTCAGAATGGCGCTTCCAGTGGCATTCGACCATTACAGTGTCAATCATTGCCGCTCCTTGCTCGATTCATTAGCCACCCGGTGAATCGCTGGCGACCTGCCTTAGCCATCTCGGGGACTTGTAAACCAATTTTTTGACGTGTAAAGCAAAGAGGTTTACACATCAAAAAAATGGTTTACACCTCAGCCTTAAACAGCAAGGTAAAGGTAGCATTCGTTTGGTATCAAAACCGCTTACCGCCGGTGAAATTACCAAACGAATCTTGGCATTAGGATGCAATGGAAGCTTGAAAATCACGAACATGTCGCAAGTGGTCTCACCATTCGGCGTATGTATTCAGGGTGGCACGCGCATTACTGCGCCGACGCCACTGTCTATCGCCAAGGCGCTGCGATACCCTTTGGCGCTCAATTTTCTTGCCCCCTGTCCAACCACATGCCATTGAATCGTAAGCAGCCCATTAGGGAGGTCTTCCCTCGCAAAAGACTACGCAAGGAGGAAGCGGCTCAGACCGAGCCTACGTCAGTCCTTTCCTACGCTCTTCTCATTCTCTACGTGCTGGCAAGCGTGTCATCGACGAAAGACTCGATGCTGCTCATGCCGAACAAAGGTATCCAGCTGCCGCTAGTAAGCGTGACGGTATCTGTGGCGGGATTCTACTTCTTGAGCCCACTGATCGTATTGGCTGGCCACCTTGTGACCTTACGAAAGCTTCCGAAGATGTTCCCCGGGCTCAAGTCTGCAGCCCCGAACAACGCTTCGGACAAACTCAGTCGTCGTACTGACTTGCTCATGCTGATTTGCCTGCTATCTGCGGGCCCCGGCACTCTGATCTACATTCTTACCAAATTTACTGCGTACCAGAGCCCCCACCTGTTCTTAATTCAAGTAGCGGCGCTTTACTGCGCTTGCTACGCCGCGCGCATCCGCGGTCGAGAGCTACTAGCCACGCACTTGAGCAGCGGCACCCGTACGAGCACCCGATGGCTTCGACAAATCGGGTCGGGTGTATTCGAGATGTGGCTGCTGGTGTGCGTCGATGTGATTTTCTTGCCCGCACACCTGTCTCCAGTGCTTTGGGTCAAAACCCATACCTACTGGCTAGACAACGAAGACGGTGGGACTGTCGCGTGGGTTCCTCATATCGCGATTGACCGCGGCGAGCGCTTGTGGAGCGGCCCCTCCAAGACGGATGCCGAGCTTGCATCCTACTCAGGCCATGCTGACCCCAAAGAGTATTTCATGGTGCGCGAGGTAGCGATGGATCTGCGCTCGCGCAATCTACGATACCTCGACGTCAGCTTGCAGGTGATCCCTCGTATCTGGGCGCATAACGCTGATCTCGCCGGCGCGAATTTCGCCTTTTCTCGCCTCTACGGATCAGTCTTCGTCAATACCACGCTGAACGGGGCCAATTTCGAATTGGCTTCGTTAGACGGCGCGACATTCATGAACATGGATTTGGTAGCCACCGATTTCGCCCAGACGAGCATGAAAGGATCGTACTGGGACAATGTGACGGTGAGAAACGCCAAATTCGTCAATGCCGACCTTACGCTCTCGTCATTCTTCAACACCTCTTTCGATAATGTCGCTTTTCTGACGACTACACTCCAGGCGACCTCGCTGTTTGAAGTCAAAGGAGGAGAAGGTACGCTGACCTTCACTGCGCGTGAGCCCTTCAAAATCTTGTCGCTAGCAGAATCAGACGACTGGCCACAGGGTAGCGACTCCCCTTTCGAAGTGAACCCTCAAGCTGCGCTTGAAAGCCTACGAAGTGAGCTGTGCAAGCCTAAATTGAGCCCCGACTGGGCTTATGCATGGGGCTTATTCATCCAGACGAAACTTCTCATCGCGCGCACCGAACCCGAGGTTACTGAAGCGCTGCAGGATTTCATGAAAACCAAAGGATGCGAAGGCCTGCCTGATCGAGGATTCAAGGAAGATGCCATGGGCATACTCGCAGCCGCTGCTAAGGACAAGGCCGCTAAGGACAAGGCTTCTCATGAAGACAAGGGCTCACCCGCTTCTAAGGCTGGCAGGGAGCCACCACCTCACCTTACCTCCGAAAGTACACAGAGTGTCGAGCCATTAAAGCCAGTCGAGTCGGCCATTCCCGACAAGGCACCAGACCCGATTCAGGCAAAAGAGAACCAAAGCCGCACGGCGCTGAGCAAAACGATTAGCAGCCGGGCATCCTCACATAGACGAGGAATAGACCCAGCACGAGCAAGCGCGAAGGCTCATGCCTGCCCTGTACTTTCGCCTGCTAAACGCCTGATAAACGCAGAGTCGACAAAAATATTTTTAGGCAACTGTAGGACATAAACGCCCTCCCGGGAGGGTTCCTACGCCCCCAGGGGGGATGACCTTCAGTACTCCCTCCCTGGCGACGCCAACGTCCTACAAAGTATACCGAGCGTTAATAATACCCACTTTGGAACACATCCAGCGAAGGGCACACGTACCATACCAGCGAGGGGGAGGCATTTATGTCGCCCCCCACCCCATTGCCACGCCGCTTTTTACGCTTCCATAATCCGCTCCGACTGATATTTAACGGAGCCCATCATGTCCCCCACTCCAAACTCTGCTGCAACGCACAAGAAGACCGCAGCGCCCAAAGCGACTTCAGCCAAAGACGCTTCGAGCACAAAAAAACCAGCCATCAAACGCACCGGATCAGACAGTACTGCGAGCGATGCTACTCCTGAGCAAGTGGTGCGCAAGAAGCGTAGTTCGGCTAAGGAGACGGTGAGCACCGGCACAGAGTCAACGGACGCGAGCTCTCCTGCCAAACCTAGGAAAAGCAAGAAGCCGCCTGCAGAGGACAAATCGATCGTTGATCGCTGGGGTAAAGACCTCACAGCAGCTGGGTGGACAGCTATTCCGAACGTCTTGTTCGAATACTCACAGGAGCTGGGACTGAAGTCACACCATATCGTGATCATCCTCCATCTCGCGGGGTACTGGTGGCGCAAAGGCAATGACCCTTTCCCAAGCAAAGCCACCCTCGCCCGGAAAATCGGCGTTGACTCGCGTACGATACAGCGCGCCATTGCAGAGCTTGAGCGCAAAGGCTACATCGAACGCAACCAGCGCTTCGCGAGCAGCGGCGGCAATCTCAGCAACAGTTATTCGTTCGATGGCCTCATCAAGGAGGCGCGTACCTACGCCAAACAAATGATCGTTGAGCGGGGAGCAAAAGCGGTGGCCACTACCAGGAAGAAGCCAGCGACCTCTAGGGCGAAGCCGTCCCAGTAGCTCATCAACGCCACAGCCTTGGTCGGCTAAGAGGGCTCAACAATGGGCAATAACCAGTATGGTGATGCAGCAGTCGCTCAAGCATTCCGAGCGCTGCTAGATCATGCGACGCGTCTGGAGCAAGCGGGCCTGCGCCTCGATCAAGCTGGTCATGTCGCAGAGTTCACTTACATCCTTACCGCGAAGCAGTTCGATCGAATTCGAAAAATATGCCGCCAACAACAATGGCCCGAACCAAACTGCAGAGGTATCCGCTTCGACCTGGAGTCGATCAAACATCCACTGCTCGCTCGACAGCTAAAAGACGGCTGCACAGCTGATGAGGTGCTTGAGATTCTAACGAGCGCTTACTGCAGCCAGAGCCAGGTTGGACTCAACAAACCTAAGCATGCACAGATGGTGATGTTCAGCGGCGGGCGCAAGGTGCTGGTGGGGAAAACACGCTACCAGGCAGTCGCCGTCATCAAGGTGTGCCAGGAAGGCACTAGAAAGTACTTGGCCCCCGTCACCGCTTTCCACGCGACGGAGGCCAAGGTGCGGAGCATTTCGTGACTACGGAGGAAGGACGGCCTCAGAAGCAAGCCTCCCGCACTGAAGCGGAACAGCCCAAGCGCCTCCGATTTCCCTTCATATGACCCACAGCTAAAGGGCCTACGCAGCACCGCCGACAAATTTTCTGCTGTCTACGTAGTCAACTGGCAATGCTACGGATGATGCCAGTGCAATGCAACGCCTGACCTACCCAACGGCCTTGGCAAGCGAATGAAATTGTGGCGGTTCCGAGGCTCGCGAGACTTGGGACTCTGCAGCGGATAGCGCCGTTGGTTGAGCAATCCCGTAGCTGGACATGCTTGAACCTCATTGCATCGCATCAGGGCGGCACTTGCAGTGCTCGCGATCCGTCGCGTGGATAAACCAACCGTTCGTGTGCGTTGAGAGCTCGCAGCCTCGCTAGTTGACAAACATAGGATTCTGCACAAAAATGCCGGTTGACAGTATTCCATAATTGCACAGTTTTCGAGGTCGTATCGATGCACGAAACTCAGCACCCAAGTCATTTCGCACCCGAGTTACTCCCCAAATACCTGGATCTGGTCTGCCAAGAAGTAATCTCAGTTGCGTATCAGGCGCTGGCTGATGCATCTACGCCAAACGATACCGCATATACCCGCGCGACCTTGCTCTACGGGCGTCTGCAGGGGCTTTGTAAAGCGCTGGGCGCGGATGTGACCTTGCCATGGCTTGAGCTGCGAAACGGCACCATGGATTTCACGATCAGCATCAACGGTGTGTTGCTACAGATCGTCACCGATGACCCAAATGCTCCCAAGAAGCTGCATAGGCTCAAAGCCAATCTGGTCGAGCTGCATCAACTGAACCTCTTCGAGGCCAGCCCCGAGGTTTCCACCTGGAGACTGTTTGTGGATGGGAACAACGATCTCGAATTCCCTGAATTCAAAGCAACGATCGTGGGCTTCGATATTAACCAAAATATCCTTTGCTACTGGACACATGAATACAAGGCCAGCGTGCCAGTCAGAACAAGCGATCTGCCTGCTCAAGTCGAGATCGAGGAACCTTTGATGGTTCGCAGAAACAAAGACGCCGACACGAAAAAACCCGACGAACCTGGCAGCGTAGATGGACGATAGAACACAGCAACTGGCATTAGGCGACGAATTCTCTCCGGACAAGCTGCGCTTGGCGCGCTGCGCGTCCGGTTGGTCGCTTGCAGACATCGGCGACCTGCTTGGAGTTACCCGGCAGTACGCTCACAAACTGGAGGTGAATGGGCTTCCCTCCCCCGTGCAGCTGGAAATGCTGAGCACGGCGCTGGGCGTCACTCATGAGTTCTTTTTTGCCCCCAGACGCAGCTCCGTTGAACTTGAGCAATGCCATTTCCGAAGCGTGCGCGCCTCAACGGTGACAGTGAAAAAATCGATTGCAGCTCAAGTTGAGCTCTTCGAACTGCTGATCGACGAGGTCGACAAAGAAGTCGCGTTTCCGGACATCAGCTTCCGGACTCATGATGAACCAGTAACCAGCGTCGACACCATCGAACAGATCGCCGAGCGTTTCCGTAGAGAGCAGTCGCTGGGGCTTGGCCCCATCTCTAACGTCACCAAGTTGGTCGAAAAAATTGGAGTGCTGGTCGTCAATATCGCTGAAGCGGATGATCGCATCGACGCCTTTTCCCTTCACAACAAGCGCCCACTGATTGTTCGCAATACCGCGAAGCAGAACCCATGCAGGCAACGTTTCGACATCGCCCATGAACTCGGCCACCTAGTGATGCACCAAGGTGTGGAAACGGGCTGCAGACACACGGAAGATCAGGCCAACCAGTTCGCAAGTGCCCTGTTGATGCCCAGGGCAAGCTTTGCAGGAGAATTCCCTGCGATGCGAGGCAGGTATCTCAACTGGCAAGCCTTGGGTGAGCTCAAGCTGAGGTGGAAAGTTAGTTTCAAGGCTCTGATTTATCGGGCTCAGGCTCTGGATCTCATCACCCAAGAGCAGGCCAAATCAGGCTTCACCTACCTAAATCGTAAAGGCTTCACACGGCGGGAAGATCTCGATGAGTTGATCGAGATGGAGTCACCTCGTCTGGTGCAGCGCGCGCTGGACTTGCTGGATCACGCGAGCTGGAGAAAGGCTCTCAAGGCTTGTGGACTTACCCGCGAGATGGTTGAAAGCCGCTTCATGCTCACACCACCTGAGTCACCTTTGAGACTGGTCTGAAGGATCAACGCGGAGGCGGATATGGAGCACAATTTCGAACGACTGCAGGCACATATCCTTCCGCTTTCAATGGCCAAGACTTTCTCAGTGGCGCGGCACGAGTGGGCACTGGTCGGCATCGAGATCAGCGAAGAATTTGATAGCTGCCCCTGCGGGCAGGACATCAAGGAACACTGCTGGATTGAGAACAAGCTGACAGGCCACAAGACCTATGTAGGCAACGTGTGCATCAACCGCTTCCTCGGCATCGACACCGGATCACTGTTTGACGGGTTGAAGCGGATCGCCAAGAACAGCCAGGCCAATGCGAATCTCGACCTCATCATTCACGCCTACAAGCTTGGGTATATCTACGAAAGCGAATATTCATTTTTGATGAGCACTCGGCTCAAACGTAAGCTCAGTGCCAAGCAAATCGCATGGAAAGAAAAGATCAACAGGCGAATTACCAACAGCACCGTTGTACAACGCCGAACGAAGCCGTAAGGGGCTAGGACAGCATGAGGGAGCCCGTATTAACGGCCTCCGCTCCTCTCCCCCTTATTGCGTTACAAGCAAAATTCAAAGCAGCCTGATAGCCCGCCAGCTGTGAGCGAGCATCCAGGAATCAATCCCACAGTCGATTCGCATCAAATTGGAGCCCTGCCGCTTTCATTTCCCTGACCAGCTTCGTGTGCCATCCCTCTGCCGAATCCATCTCGGTGTAGATGACTCCGTAGAGATCCGACGGAATCTCAACACTGCCCTTGCGTAGCAGACACACCTTGCCTCTTCCCAGCTTTCCAGCAAAGTAGCCAAGCTCAAAGATGACGTTCTGGCGGGCGCGAGCATTAGGCTCTGCGGCACTGACCGCGCCACCTAGGTCATCAGGGGTTAAGAGAACGACTGCGAAGCCAACGCCATTCGCGCAAGCTTCGAATTTCTCAATGATCGTTCGCCCCTGATCCACCTGCTCCCTCAACACTATCGCTTCTAGGCCCAGTTTCTCCAAAAAGCGTGCAAGGCCTTGCAGAGCTGCCTCGTCGTGCCCGTGCACTACGAAGACTTCGTTAGAAGGCGCGATCGGAGCTTTAGTCTGTGGAGGCGTGCTGGCGATCAATTGTTGATGATCTACCAAGTCATCACCCAGGGCTTTTTTCGCTTGCTGAAGTAAAGCGATGGCATCACCGACATTGCGCGCTGTCGGAGTGCGATAGTCCACCTGCGATCTAGACGAAACCACCGATGGAGAATAGCGAAGCTTTCCAGCCCCCGAGTAACGCCGGAAAGCAGAAGTATTCTCACCAAAGCAGCGAATCAATGTTTCAGTGATCGCGGTTTCCAGCGCTGTTAATTCCGAGCTCCTGCCCTTGACCAATTTATCGACATCAAACGCCTCTAGATCCCCCAATCGCTCATCCAGCCGTTCAATCCCGAGCTTCATCTGAGCCGGACTGAGCTGAAGCTTAGGAGCATCTGTGTCGGCTGGCGGCGCGTTTCTACCTGCCATTGCAAGCAATCCTTTTTGTGAAAGATGCCACGCTATCACGGCATCTTGCCACCACGCGACCCTAGAGACGTTGATTTTGGGCGCTCAGGATGCCCTGACCGCGGCTGAGGGATGTCGCAGCTTTACCTCCTCTGCTACGCCCTACGCCCCATCAGGTACAGGACTTGAAGGCAAGGAGCGCACTTGCACTCAAAAATTGTGAGTTCAGCTGCGGCTCTTTTTCCGATTTCTGATCCCAGCCCACATCGCTCTACCCAGCGTTAAAGGCTATTTAGCTCCTCTGCCCTGGAGTCGCTGACGCGGCGTGGCTCGCGCGAGGCACAGGTATTGGCCACACGAACACCGCCTAATTAACCTGAGCGACTGCCCTCATCAGGTACACTACCCGCCTTCATTTTTCCCGCATCAATTGAGCAAAGGTAATGGTACAAGACGAGCGGAGCGAGCAGCTCAGCGCAGTGCTGCAAGACATGCAGATCATCGAAATCGCTTGTAGATCTCTGTCGCCGCAATCGCTAGCACAGAAGGCCAGCGAGTTCTTTTTCGACTTTATTGATGATCAGCCAAGCCAGGAGGTATTAGTCGACTTATCAGCTTTACCTCAGAGGCATGCCGCAGCACTCTTCGATGCATTCATGACGCTTTCGCAGGACAGCGGGATTAGGTTCGGGGTCGCGTCTATGGATCGGCTGTCGGACTACGAGGGAACGGGTATTCCAACAGACCTCCATCCATTCCGGCAATTTGCGCGGCACCTCCTGCTCGACATCGCTTTTGAGGATGTGCCCAAAGAGCTCCGCGACTTCAAATTCGGGGCGGATCTGGGTCTGTAGCGGGGCTGAAGGCGCAGCGACAATTTTCGCGGAGGTACCGCTTTAGCCGTTGGCACTACTCCGACTTTCAGTGGAGCGCGAAGTAGCCACCTAGGTCGCTTGGGCAGTCAGCAGCTCGCCGGGGTAGATATGGACTCTGCCCCGACGGACTGGGGAGAGTAGTGATCGGCACGCCCAAGTGCTCAGAAGACACTGCCGCGACTGATCAGCCTCCCGCAGATAACTCTGAGGCTCACGCCCTAGAGACCAGAGATTTCCGGACTTCCCCAAGTATGCAGTTGGAGCCAAGCCCCTTTTGTAGTGCGCAGCAGTTGGCAGTAGTACGCAACTGAGTAGTTGCGTGCTTTGGATTTTGGGCCTACCAAGGGTACTGAATGCCATAAGCAGCAAGGGAAAAACAGGCATGAAAAAAGGGCCAAGATCGCTCAAGGCCCTTATTTCATTGATGTTGGCGGGAAACCAGGGATTCGAACCCTGGGAACGCTCTCACGTTCGCCGGTTTTCAAGACCGGTGCATTCAACCACTCTGCCAATTTCCCGATGCAGATACAGCTGGGGAACGTGTAGTGTGCATCTGGGAACCGCCTAAGATAAGAACTCTAGGATAGTTGCCCATCGACGGTTTTCAAGACCGTTGCCTTAAACCACTCGGCCACGCTTCCAGCTCGTTTTGCGGCCGCCATAATACCGTAATGAAACACGCTGTCAAACTCTCTATGTCGCCGGTTGCAGGAGCTCTGATAGACTCCTAGCATCTGAACGTTCCAAAACCACAGGTTTACCAAGGAGTGTCGCCATGCGCGAACAGGATTATGCCGTACACAGCGGCCAACAGGTCGAGCAGCGCGAGGTCAGCAAGGTCCTGCGCAACACCTACAGCCTGCTGGCACTCACCCTAGCCTTCAGCGGTGTCATGGCTTTCGTTGCCCAGCAGATGCGTGTCGGCTACCCGAACATCTTCGTCGTGCTGATCGGCTTCTACGGCCTGTTCTTCCTCACCAACAAACTGCGTGATTCGGTCTGGGGCCTGGTTTCCACCTTCGCTCTCACCGGCTTCATGGGCTTCATCCTCGGCCCAATCCTCAACCGTTACCTGGGCATGGCCGGTGGCGCTGAGGTGGTCAGCTCGGCCTTCGCCATGACGGCCCTGGTGTTCGGTGGTCTGTCGGCTTATGTGCTGATCTCGCGCAAGGACATGAGCTTCCTCAGCGGTTTCATCACCGCCGGCTTCTTCGTCCTGCTGGGCGCCGTAGTGGCTAGCTTCTTCTTCCAGATCAGCGGCCTGCAACTGGCGATCAGCGCTGGCTTCGTGCTGTTCTCGTCGGTCTGCATCCTGTTCCAGACCAGCGCGATCATCCACGGCGGTGAGCGTAACTACATCATGGCGACCATCAGCCTGTATGTATCGATCTACAACCTGTTTGTCAGCTTGCTGCAACTGTTCGGCATCATGGGTCGCGACGACTGATACCGGTTGCTTGAGCCCGTTGAAAAAGCCCGCTTCGGCGGGCTTTTTTGTGGGTACGTGCAGGCCTGTATCCTGTAGCCCACCCTTTCCGCGCCAGCTGACCTAAAAGTCAGGTTATTACCCGAATGCTCGCCGATCTTGCTGCCATCGTGCGCGCCACTACCGCAATCCCCCTTCACCCCGTAGAATGCGCTCCTTTTTTCTTCCGGGGCAGCTTCACCGATGAGCTCACACGAACACAGCCCGGGCGCGGATGCGCCTGCCAACGAACTGGTGCTTGGCCTCGAGGACAAGCCACGGCTGCTTATCGGCCTGCTGGCGGCGCTGCAGCACCTGCTGGCGATCATCGTGCCGATCGTGACCCCGGGCCTGCTGATTTGCCAGGCGTTGGGTGTTTCGGCGCGTGATACCAACCTGATCGTGTCGATGTCGCTGGTCATCTCGGGTATCGCCACCTTCGTGCAGTGCAAGCGGTTTGGGCCGTTTGGCGCGGGCTTGCTGATCGTGCAGGGCACCAGCTTCAACTTCGTCGGCCCACTGATTGCCGGTGGTGCGCTGATGGTCAAGCAGGGCACCCCCGTCGAAAGCGTGATGGCAGCGATTTTCGGCGTGGTGATCGCCGGCTCGTTCGTCGAGATGGGCGTGTCGCGCATCCTGCCCTTCGTCAAGCGTCTGATCACGCCGTTGGTGACGGGCATTGTGGTGCTGATGATCGGCCTGACCCTGATCAAGGTCGGTTTGATCAGCATGGGCGGCGGCTTTGGCGCCATGGCCAATGGCACCTTCGCCAATGGCGAAAACCTGCTGCTGTCGGGCGTGGTGCTGGCAATCATCGTCATCCTGAACCGCATCCCGGTGGTGTGGATGCGCAGCTGCGCCATCGTCATCGCCCTGGCGGTGGGTTACGCCCTGGCGGGTTACCTCGGCCGGCTGGACTTCACCGGCATGCATGAAGCTGCACTGTTCCAGGTACCGACGCCGCTGCACTTTGGCCTCGGTTTTTCGTGGGCGCTGTTCATCCCGATGCTGGTGATCTACCTGGTGACCTCGCTCGAAGCCATCGGCGACGTTACAGCCACCAGCAAGGTCTCGCGCCAACCGGTCGAAGGCCCGGTGTGGATGCAGCGCATCAAGGGCGGCGTGCTGGTCAACGGCGCCAACTCGCTGCTGGCGGGCCTGTTCAACACCTTCCCCAGCTCGATCTTCGCGCAGAACAACGGCGTGATTCAGCTGACCGGCATCGCCAGCCGTCACATCGGTATCTGGATTGCCGTGATGCTAGTGGTACTGGGCTTGTTCCCGAGTGTTGCCGGCGTGATTCAGGCTGTGCCTGAGCCTGTGCTGGGCGGCGCGGCCATGGTCATGTTCGGTGCCGTGGCCGCTTCGGGCATCAACATTCTGGCCAGCACGCGCCTGGACCGCCGTGCACTGCTGATCATCGCCGTGTCGTTGGCGTTGGGCTTGGGCGTGGCCCAGGTTCCGGAGTTCCTGGCGCACATGCCGGCGGCCATTCGCAACGTACTGGAGTCGGGCGTTGCCACCGGTGGCATCTGCGCCCTGGTGCTGAACTGGTTCCTGCCAGAGAGCAAGGAACACGCCTGATAGCCCCTCCCCGGCCAACCAGCCCGCGCCCACCCGCGCGGGCTTTTTGCTTTATCATGGCCGCATTCCTTTACACGAGTTGCCCATGAAATTCGCTATCGCGGTTTTTTCCCCGGCCCATGCGCCCTCCTCGCGGCGCGCCTTGCGCTACGCCGAGGCGGTGCTGGCCGGCGGGCATGAGATTGCCCGGTTGTTCTTCTATCAGGACGGTGTTCACAGCGCCTCGGCCAACGTGGTCGCGCCCCAGGACGAACAGGACATCGCCGCCCAGTGGCGCGCTTTTGTCGAGCAGCACCAGCTGGACGCCGTGGTGTGCATCGCCGCTGCCTTGCGCCGCGGCGTGCTCGACGAGGCCGAAGCCGGCCGCTACCAGCGCCCGGCGGTGAACCTGCCCAAACCGTGGGAGCTGTCCGGCCTGGGCCAATTGCATGAAGCGGCACAGCTGGCCGACCGCCTGGTCTGCTTTGGAGGCGATTGAAATGGCCAAATCCCTGTTGATCATCAGCCGCCAGGCGCCCTGGACCGGCCCATCTGCCCGCGAAGCGCTGGACATCGCATTGGCCGGCGGCGCTTTCGATCTGCCACTGGGCATGCTGTTCCTCGATGACGGCGTGTTCCAGCTTGCTCCTGATCAGCAACCGGTTGCCGTGCAACAAAAGAATCTGGCCGCCAACCTGCAGGCACTGCCGATGTTCGGTGTGGAGGAGCTGTTCGCTTGCCAGCACAGCCTGGCCCTTCGCGGGCTTGCTGCCGACACCCTGGACCTGCCCGTTGAGGTGCTGGACGACGCGGCCCTGAAGGCACTGATTGCCCGTTTCGACCAAGTGGTGACGCTCTGATGCCGACTTTGCATGTGATATCCCACTCGCCCTTCGGCGATGATCGCTTGGGCAGTTGCCTGCGCCTGCTCGGCGGCGAAGATGCCTTGCTGCTGTGCGGCGATGCGGTTTATGCCCTGCGTGACGGAAGCGAACCACAGCGCCTGCTGCAGGCGGCAGCGCTGGAGCAACGCCTGTTCGCCCTCGACGAAGACCTGCAGGCGCGCAGCGTCAGCAGCGGGCTGGCAAAGACCGTGGACTACCCAGCGTTCGTCGCGTTGTCGTTGCACTATGACAAGGTCAACAGCTGGCTATGAACACCCTGACCGTAGACAACCAGACAATCGCCCTGGACAAGGACGGCTTTCTGGTCGACCTGCAAGACTGGTCCCACGCCGTCGCCGAGGCACTGGCAGCGCGCGAAAGCATTGCCCTGACCGCCGAACACTGGGAAGTGCTTGAACTGCTACGCCAGTTCTATGCGGAATTCCAGCTGTCTCCGGCCACGCGCCCGCTGGTCAAGTACACAGCGCTAAAGCTGGGCCCTGAAAAGGGTAACAGCCCGCACCTCAACCGCCTGTTCAGCGGCACCCCCGCCAAACTTGCCGCCAAGCTGGCGGGCCTGCCCAAGCCGACCAATTGCATATGACAGACGCTCGCCCGCTCACCCTTCAAACCCCGGCCGAACACCCGTTCGCCGAATTCGTGCGCATCCTTGGCAAAGGCAAACGCGGTGCCCGCAGCCTCACCCGTGAGGAAGCCCGAGCCGCCATGGCCCTGCTGCTTGAAGGCAAGGTTGAAGACACCCAGCTCGGTGCCTTCCTCATGCTGCTGCGGCACAAGGAAGAGAGCGCCGAGGAGCTGGCCGGCTTCACCGAGGCCCTGCGCGCCCAACTGCATGCACCACGCATCGCTGTCGACCTGGACTGGCCCAGCTATGCCGGCAAGAAGCGCCACCTGCCCTGGTTCCTGCTGGCCGCCAAATGCCTGGCCACCAACGGCGTGCGCATCCTGATGCACGGTGGTGGCGCCCACACCGCCGGGCGCATGTACACCGAGCAATTGTTGGCCCTGCTGGACATTGCGCTTTGCCGCGATTGGTCTGCTGTCGAGCAAGCACTGGACCAGCAACGCCTGGCGTTTTTCCCGCTGCACGATTGGGCCCCGCAACTGCAGCGCATGATTGACCTGCGCAACATACTTGGCCTGCGCTCCCCCATCCATTCGCTGGCCCGCGTGCTCAACCCGCTGAGCGCCCGCTGCGGCCTGCAGAGCATCTTCCACCCCGGTTACCAGGCCGTACACCGCGAGGCCAGCCGGCTGCTGGGTGACCATGCGGTGGTCATCAAGGGCGATGGCGGCGAAATCGAAGTCAACCCGGATGTCATCAGCCACCTGTACGGCACCAGCGCAGGTGAAAACTGGGACGAAGAGTGGCCGGCGCTGAGTGAGCGGCGCCATGTAAAACCTGCAAGCCTGCAGCCAGAACAACTGCTGGCGGTTTGGCGTGGCGAGGCTCAGGACAGCTATGGGGAAATGGCCGTGGTGGCGACCATGGCCCTGGCGTTGCGCGGCTTGGGGCAGGACCGGGAGCAGGCGTTCGCGACCGCACGCGGCTATTGGGGCGCTCGAAACCAATCGAATAACTAGATCATTTTTGCGCAGTCTTTGCGCTATTTATTCGAACGCTTTGCCCTAGACTGGGCTCCAACGTCAAACAACTTTGTTCCGAGGAGCTCACCATGGGCCTTTTGATCGACGGCCGCTGGCACGACCAGTGGTACGAAAACGGCAAGGATGGCGCCTTCAAGCGCGAGAACGCCCAGCGCCGCAATCAGTTGCCCGCCCCCGAAGCCGGTCGCTACCACCTGTATGTGTCGCTGGCCTGTCCATGGGCTCACCGCACCCTGATCGTGCGTGCGCTCAAAGGCCTGGAGCCGCTGATCGATGTGTCGGTGGTCAGCTGGCTGATGCAGGAAAACGGCTGGACCTTCGACCAGCAACAGGGCTCCACGGGCGATCACCTCGACGCCCTCGAATTCATGCACCAGCGCTACACCCAGGATGACCCGCACTACACAGGCCGCGTGACCGTGCCCGTGCTGTGGGACAAAAAGGAAAAGCGCATCGTCAATAACGAGTCGGCGGAGATCATCCGTATCTTCAACAGCGCCTTCAACGAACTGACAGGCAATACCCTCGACCTGTATCCGCAGCCGCTGCGCCCGACCATCGAAGCGCTCAATGCACGCATCTACCCAGCGGTGAACAATGGTGTTTACCGTGCAGGCTTCGCCACTACGCAAGAAGCCTACGAGGCTGCGTTCGACGAAGTTTTCAACGAGCTGGACTACCTGGAAGCGCTGCTGGACCGCCAACGTTACCTGGCAGGCGAGCACCTGACCGAGGCCGATGTGCGCCTGTTTACCACGCTGGTGCGCTTCGATGCGGTGTATCACGGCCACTTCAAGTGCAACCTGCGCCGGTTGAGCGGCTACCCCAACCTGTCAAACTGGCTGCGTGAGGTGTACCAGTGGCCGGGTGTGGCGCCGACGGTGAACATGGAGCACATCCAGAAGCACTATTACATGAGCCACAAGACCATCAACCCGAACGGAATCGTGCCCAAGGGGCCGCTGCAGGACTTCAACCTGCCGCATGATCGGGAGCGGTTGCCAGGCAAAGGGATCTGGGGCTGAGAAAGTTGGGGCTGCGTTGCAGCCCATCGCCGGCAAGCCGGCTCCCACAGGGTGGTGAGCTGCGCAGTACATGTGGGAGCCGGCTTGCCGGCGATGGGCTGCAAAGCGGCCCCGCTATTACTGGTCTTGCTGCGAACCTTCGAACCAGGCCAGCTTTTCGCGCAACTGCACCACTTCCCCGACAATCACCAGGGTCGGCGCATGCACTTCATGCTCGGCCACCAGTGCTGGCAGGTCGGCCAAGGTGCCAGTGAACACCCGCTGATTGCGCGTAGTCCCCTGCTGCACCAACGCCGCCGGCGTGCTCGATGCACGCCCATGGCGAATCAGCTCGGCGCAAATGGTCGGCAACCCTACCAGGCCCATGTAGAACACCAAGGTCTGGTTCGGCGCCACCAGGTCATTCCAAGGCAGGTTGCTGGTACCGTCCTTGAGGTGGCCGGTCACGAAACGCACCGACTGGGCATAGTCGCGGTGGGTCAGCGGAATGCCGCCGTAGGCAGAGCAACCGCTGGCCGCGGTAATACCGGGCACCACCTGGAACGGGATGCCATGCTCGGCGAGCTCTTCGATCTCTTCGCCACCACGGCCGAAAATGAACGGGTCGCCCCCCTTCAGGCGCAACACGCGCTTACCCTCGCGGGCCAGGTCGACCAGCAGACGGTTGATCTGGTCCTGCGGCACGGCATGCTCGGCGCGGCGTTTGCCGACGTAGATACGTTCGGCATCGCGGCGGCACATTTCAATGATTGCCGGCGCCACCAGGCGGTCATACAGCACCACATCGGCCTGCTGCATCAGGCGCAAGGCACGGAAGGTGAGCAAGTCTGGATCGCCCGGCCCCGCCCCTACCAGATATACCTCACCACCCTGCTGCACCGGCGAACCGTCGACCATGGCCTGCAACAGCCGCTCGGCCTCGGCACCCTGCCCGGCCAATTGACGCTCGGCGATCGGGCCCTGGAACACGGTCTCCCAGAAGCCGCGACGCTGATTGACATCCGGGTACAGCGCCTTGACCTTGTGCCGGAAGCGCGCCGCCAAGGCGGCCAGTTCGCCATAAGTGGACGGGATCCAGGTTTCCAGCTTGGCGCGAATCAGGCGCGCCAGCACCGGGGCGTCACCGCCGCTGGATACCGCAACCACCAGGGGCGAACGGTCGACAATGGCCGGGAAGATCACCGTGCACAGGGCCGGTGCGTCCACCACGTTGACCGGCACGCAAAGCGCCTGCGCATCCGCCGACACCTGGGCATTGAGCCCGGGGTCGTCGGTGGCTGCGATCACCAGGCGGCAGCCGACCAGGTCGGCCGCCTGATAACCACGCACCAGGACCTCACCGCCACCTTCACGGGCCAGCGCAGCCAGTTGGCCGTCGACCTCGGGCGCCACCACCCGCAGCGCGGCGCCAGCATCGGCTAGCAGGCGCGCCTTGCGCAAAGCGATCTCGCCGCCGCCGACGACCAGCACGCGGCCGCCCTGCAGCTTGTGGAACAGCGGCAGGTAATCCATTTAGCGGATGACCTCGACACCGCCCATGTAGGGCTTGAGCACTTCCGGCACACGGATGGAGCCATCGGCCTGCTGGTAGTTTTCCAGCACAGCGACCAGGGTACGGCCTACGGCCAGGCCCGAGCCATTGAGGGTGTGCACCAGCTCCGGCTTGCCGGTTTCCGGGTTGCGCCAGCGGGCCTGCATGCGGCGCGCCTGGAAGTCACCACAGTTGGAGCAGGAGCTGATCTCGCGGTACTTGTCCTGGCTTGGCACCCACACTTCCAGGTCGTAGGTCTTCACGGCGCCGAAGCCCATGTCACCGGTGCACAGGGCCAGTACGCGGTAGGGCAGCTCCAGCAGCTGCAACACGCGCTCGGCGTTGGCGGTGAGGCCTTCCAGGGCTTCCATGGACTTGGACGGCTCGACCACCTGGACCATCTCGACCTTGTCGAACTGGTGCTGGCGGATCATGCCGCGCGTGTCACGGCCCGAAGCGCCAGCCTCACTGCGGAAGCACGGGGTGTGGGCGACCAGCTTGAGCGGCAGCTGCTTGGCGTCGATGATCTCGCCGGCCACCAGGTTGGTCAGCGACACTTCAGCGGTCGGGATCAGGTAGAAGTCGGCTTCGCCTTCGCGGGTGATCTTGAACAGGTCCTCCTCGAATTTCGGCAGCTGGCCGGTGCCCTGCAAGGCCGGAGCCTGGACCAGGTAGGGGGTGTAGTGTTCTTCGTAGCCATGCTCACCGGTGTGCAGGTTGATCATGAACTGTGCCAGGGCACGGTGCAGGCGGGCAATCGGGCCGCGCAGCACGGCAAAGCGGGCGCCCGACAGCTTGGCAGCTGCTTCGAAGTCCAGGCCACCGCTGATCTCGCCCAGGGCGACGTGGTCCTTGATTTCAAAATCGAATGCCCTCGGCGTGCCCCAACGGCGCACTTCGACGTTGTCGTCCTCACTGGCACCGACCGGCACGCTAGCGTCCGGCAGGTTGGGGATGGTCAGGACAATGCCATCCAGTTCGGCCTGGATGCCGTCCAGCTCGACCTTGCCAGCGGCCAGCTCATTGGCCATGCGTTCGACGTCAGCCATCAGCGGCGCGATGTCCTCGCCCTTGGCCTTGGCCTGGCCGATCGATTTGGAGCGGGCGTTACGCTCGGCCTGCAGCTGCTCGGTGCGGGTCTGCACCGCCTTGCGGCGCTCTTCCAGCGATTCGATGCGCGCGACATCCAGGCTGAAGCCACGGGAGGCGAGGCGGTCCGCCACTTCCTGAAGTTGGCCGCGTAACAGTTTGGAATCGAGCATGTCGTTCTCTCGTTATGTGTGTAGGTTGGTTCAGAGTCGGGTCAGGGACAGGCCGGCCCAGGTGGCCAGTAGCCCGCCCATCACGCTAATACCGGTATAGCCCACGGCCAGGGACGCTTGCCCACTTTCCATCAGGCGCACGGTATCGAGCGAAAAAGAGGAAAACGTCGTCAGCCCACCGATGAAGCCGACGATAAGGCCAAAGCGCAGGAACAGCCCATGGAACAGAGCGCTCACGGCTTTCTCCGTTGACGCGGGCTGCTGCGATCAAGGTCGGCCAAGTGACGCAGTTTCTCGCCGATCTTCAGCTCGAGCCCTCGGGGCACGGGCTGATAATACTGGCGTGGCTCGAGCTGATCGGGGAAGTAATCTTCACCCGCAGCATAGGCATCGGGCTCGTCGTGGGCATAGCGGTACTCCTCGCCGTAGCCGAGCTGCTTCATCAGCTTGGTCGGGGCGTTGCGCAGGTGCAGGGGCACCTCCAGCGAGCCGTGCTCGGCGGCTTCGCGCAGGGCAGTCTTGAAGCCCAGGTACACGGCGTTGCTCTTTGGCGCGCAGGCAATATAGGTAATGGCCTGAGCCACCGCCAGCTCGCCCTCAGGGCTGCCCAGACGCTCCTGCACGTCCCAGGCCGCCAGGCACAGGCTCAGGGCCCGCGGGTCGGCGTTGCCGATGTCCTCGCTGGCCATGCGCACCACGCGGCGGGCAATGTACAGCGGGTCGCAGCCGCCATCGAGCATGCGCGCGAACCAGTACAGCGCGGCGTCCGGGTTGGAGCCGCGCACTGACTTGTGCAGGGCGGAAATCTGGTCGTAGAAGGCCTCGCCGCCTTTGTCAAAGCGCCGGCGGCTGTCACCGAGCAAGCTCTGCAGCAGGTCTACGCCAATCTCGCCGCCATCTTCGGCCAGGTCCGAGGCGTTTTCGAGGAAGTTGAGCATGCGCCGGCCATCGCCATCGGCGGCGGCCATGAGCATCTTGAAGGCGTCGTCGCCCACGCTCAGGTTGCGCTTGCCCAGGCCGCGTTCTTCGTTGAGTGCGCGGTCGACCAGCTTGCGCAAGGCAGGCTCGTCCAGGCTCTTGAGCACATACACCCGCGCCCGCGAGAGCAAAGCATTGTTCAGTTCGAAGGACGGGTTCTCGGTGGTGGCGCCGATGAAGATCAGCGTGCCGTCTTCGACAAAGGGCAGGAAGGCATCCTGCTGGGACTTGTTGAAGCGGTGCACCTCATCGACGAACAGGATGGTCCGGCGGCCATACTGGCCGGCCTGCTGCTTGGCCACCTCGACGGCCTGGCGGATTTCCTTGACCCCCGCCAGTACCGCAGAAACCGTCTCGAAGTGCGCATCGCAAAACTGTGCCAGCAGCCGTGCGAGCGTGGTCTTGCCCACGCCCGGCGGCCCCCAGAAGATCATCGAGTGCAGCGCACCCTGCTCAAGCGCCTCACGCAGCGGTTTGCCGCGCGCCAGCAGGTGCTCCTGGCCGACATACTCGTCCAGGTTGGACGGGCGTAGCCGGGCAGCCAGGGGCTGGGCAACGGGTTCGCTTCGAAACAGGTCCATGGTGCGCTCTGCTTACTCCTTGATGACGTCCGCGCCTTTCGGGATGTCGAACTTGAAGGTGCTGTCCGGCACCGCCTGGTTGGCCTTGACGCCATTGAACAGGATGTTGGTGCGCTGGCCGACGCTGTCGATCAGTTGCATGTCGTTGATCAGGCCACGGCGGAACGACACGCGCAGCGAATCGAACAGGGTGTCCTTGGTCGTTGGCTTGAGGGTGAAGTCCATCACTTCGCCCTGCTCCTTGGAGGTGATGTCGAAGCTCTGGCTGATCTTCGACACATCACCGGACAGCAGCAGCGCCGGGGTCTGGTTCAGGCGCACATCGAGCTTCTTGATGGTGGCCTGCTCCAGGTCAGGGTCCCACAGGGTGACGTTCTTGCCGTCGGACACCACCACCTGCTCCTGGGGAGCATCGGTGTGCCAGTAGAACAGGCCCGGGCGCTTGACCGTCATCTTGCCGGTTGTCTCCTGCAGGCTGGTGCCGCCGGCATCCAGGGTCAGTTGGGAGAAATTGGCCTCGATGGTCTGCGACTTTTCCAGCAACTGGGTCAGGCGCTGCACGTCCTGCTCACCAGCGTGAGCCGACAGTGTGGCCGATAACGAACCCAGGGTCAGGGCAGAAACCAACAGCATGCGAATCGCGCGCATGTTAATCCTCATTGAGCATTGAAGAAGCCGGGCGCCACCGTCGGCGCCCGGCAAGGTGTTCATCAGTCGCGCGGGCCGCCCGGGGCAATCACTTCCCGCGAGCCGTTGCTGTTCATGGGGGTGACCACGCCGGCCATTTCCATCGCCTCGATCATGCGCGCAGCGCGGTTGTAGCCGATCTTGAGCTTGCGCTGCACGGCCGAAATCGACGCCCGACGGCTTTCGAGGACGAATTGCACCGCCTCATCATACAGCGCGTCGCTTTCCGAATCCTCGTCGCCGCCACCGCCACCACCGCCTTCGAAGCCGCTGCCGGCCTCCTCGACGCCGTTGAGGATGTCGTCGTTGTAGTCCGGGGCGCCACGCAGCTTCCAGGCTTCCACCACGCGGTGCACTTCATCGTCGGAGACGAATGCGCCGTGTACCCGGATCGGCAGGCTGGTACCTGGCGGCATGTAGAGCATGTCACCGTGGCCGAGCAACTGCTCGGCGCCACCTTGGTCGATGATGGTGCGCGAGTCGATCTTGCTCGACACCTGGAATGCCATGCGGGTCGGGATGTTGGCCTTGATCAGGCCAGTGATCACGTCCACCGATGGGCGCTGGGTGGCGAGGATCAGGTGAATACCGGCGGCCCGCGCCTTCTGGGCGATACGGGCGATCAGCTCTTCGACCTTCTTGCCGACGATCATCATCATGTCGGCGAATTCGTCGACCACCACCACGATGGTCGGCAGGGTCTTCAGGGCCGGCGGCTCGTCTTCCATGCTCTCGCGGCGGAACAGCGGATCGTGGATGATCTCGCCAGCCTCCTGGGCATCCTTGATCTTGCGGTTGAAGCCGGCCAGGTTACGCACGCCCATGGCCGCCATCAGTTTGTAACGCCGCTCCATCTCGGCCACGCTCCAGCGCAGCGCGTTGGCGGCGTCCTTCATGTCGGTGACCACCGGGCACAGCAGGTGCGGGATGCCTTCGTAGATCGACAGCTCGAGCATCTTTGGGTCGATCATGATCAGGCGCGCGTCTTCAGGGCCGGACTTGAACAGGATCGACAGGATCATCGCGTTCACACCCACCGACTTACCGGAGCCGGTGGTACCGGCTACCAGCAGGTGTGGCATCTTGGCCAGGTCGGTGATGACCGGCTTGCCGCCGATGTCATGGCCCAGGGCCAGGGTGACGGGCGACTTCTGCTCGTCGTACTGCGGCGTCGACAGCACCTCGGAGAAGCGCACCATCTGCCGATTTTCGTTGGGGATCTCGATACCCACGGTGGTCTTGCCGGGTATGACCTCGACCACCCGCACACTGGTCACGGCCAGCGACCGCGCAAGGTCCTTGGCCAGGTTGGCGATGCGGCTGACCTTGACCCCGGCCGCAGGCTGGATTTCGTAGCGGGTAATGACCGGGCCCGGGTGGATGGAGTCCACCGAGACTTCAACGCCGAATTCCTTGAGTTTGATTTCCAGCAACTGACCGACGCCGGCCAGTGATTCTGGCGAATACTCGATCTTCTTCTGCTCGGCCGGGTCGAGGATGGAGATGGACGGCAAGGTGCCTTCCACGGCGCTGTCGACGAACAGCGGCGCCTGCTTTTCCTTCATCACCCGCTTGCTCGGCTCCACTGCCTTGGCCGGCGCTGCCGGCGGCATGATCACAGGGGCAATCGAGGGTTCACGAGGGACAACAGTCTCGCGCGGGGCAATGGGTTCGCGCTGGGCTACGACAGGGCGCGCGGGCGGCTCATCGCGCTCACCGATGCGCTCGCGCAGTTGCGCCTTGGCCGGTTCGCGTTTATCGGCAGCCGCCGGCGCCGCGTCGAACCTTGGTTCGTCCACCTCGCGCAGCTGCGCCTCCAGGCGTTTGCGCTCGTTGCGCGCCTCCCACCAGCGATTGGCCGCGCCTTGCACGAGCTCGAACAGGTCGAGGGTGATCTTGCCGGTCATGTCCATCACCTTGAACCACGAGAGGTCGGTGAACACGGTCAGGCCGAACAGGAACAGGGCGATGAACATCAGTGTGCTGCCCTGCACGTTGAGCAGGTTGCGCGCCAGGTCGCCGAGGCTTTCGCCCAAGGCACCACCGGCGGAGAACGGCAGGCTCGCCGGGGGGTGGAAATGGATATGCGCCAGTGCGGCACCCGACAGCACCAGGAACACCAGGCCGATGAGGCGCCAGGAGAACAACCAGCCGCTCCACTGCCAGGGTTGATGGCGCTCGCGGAAGATCTGCCAGGTTTTTATGGCCAGCAGTAACGGGAAGATGTAGGCGAAGTAGCCCAGCACCATGAACATGATGTCGGCGAAGTACGCACCGGCACGCCCGGCAGCGTTCTGCACCTGGTCGACGTTGCTGGTGTGGCTGAAGCCTGGGTCGGAGGTATCGTAGGTCAGCAGCGCCATCCACAAGTACAGGCACAGGGCGCCGACAGCGATCAACGCACCTTCCTTGAGGCGGTAATGCAGCTGCTGCCGCCACAGGGGCACAGGCAGAGGAGCTGGAGTTGCGGTGGATTTCTTCAAAACGCGTCTATTCCTGCGCGTGCTGCGCGTCCAGTAGTGATTGGCCGATAACGGGCCAATGAACCACTACTTTTAACATTACTGCCCGCCGGCCGCCATGGCGGCACGCCCTATGGCGTTTGGGTGGGGGCGACTTTCGTATAGGTGCAATTTGAGCATGCATTTTCTTTTGTGACAAAGGCTTATGCTGTGTTTTTGCACAGGTGTGACAGCAAATGTGCCAGATGGTGCCTGCAACCTCACGATTGTGTAGGAAATTGCCGACCATATCGCCTGACTGAACGCACACGCAGGCAGGCCTGGCCCCACATGGGCCAGCATTGACCCAAAGCGCCCTCCTTGCCATGCTGCCCCTCCCCTCCCCCACCGCACGATAGACCATGCTCACCTGGCTGACTCGCGACTCGCTGACCTTCCCACCCCTGGAAAAGGCCCTGCAGGATCCTAACGGCTTGCTCGCCGCTGGTGGCGACCTCAGCCCCGAGCGCCTGGTGCAGGCCTATCGCCATGGCTGCTTCCCGTGGTACCAGGACGGCCAACCCATCCTCTGGTGGTCGCCCGACCCTCGCACCGTTCTGTTCCCGGACGAGCTGCATGTCTCGCGCTCGCTGGCCAAGCTGTTGCGCCAGGGGCGCTATCAGGTCAGCTTCGACAGCGACTTCCCCGCCGTGATCGACGCCTGCGCGGCACCGCGTGACTACGCGGATGGCACCTGGATCACCGACACCATGCGCAACGCCTACTGCGAGCTGCACCGGCGCGGTATCGCCCATTCGGTGGAGGTGCGCCACAACGGCGAACTGGTGGGCGGCCTGTACGGCCTGGCCATGGGGCGGTTGTTTTTCGGCGAGTCGATGTTCAGCCGCGCCGACAATGCTTCCAAGGTCGGCTTCGTGACCCTGGTCAAGCACCTGCAAGAGGCGGGCTTTGTGCTGATCGACTGCCAGATGCCGACCGAACACCTGCATAGCCTGGGCGCCCGCGCCATCAGCCGCGCCAGCTTCGCCGATTACCTGGCCCACCACCTCGACCAGCCCAACAGTGCCAGCTGGCGCAGCTAGGCGAGTTCCGAGAGCTGGCTTACACTTAAAGCAAAGTCTCACCGAAGGGGTCGACCATGACAGAGTTGGCGCGGTTGAAGTTCTATGCCACTCAGCCCCACTCCTGCAGCTATCTGCCGAACGAGCAGGCGACCACCCTGTTCCTCGACCCCAGCCAGCCGATGGACGTGCATGTGTATGCCGACCTTTCGGAGATGGGCTTTCGGCGCAGTGGCGACCACCTGTACCGCCCACATTGCCAGAACTGCAATGCCTGCGTTCCAGCCCGCATTCCGGCCGCACGCTTCATCCCCAACCGCCAGCAGCGGCGCATCCTCAAGCGCAATGCCGACCTCACCGTGACGGCTGCCCGGCCGGCGTTCAAGGAAGAATATTTCGACCTGTACCGGCGCTACATCGAAACCCGCCATGCCGATGGCGACATGTACCCGCCAAGCCGCGATCAGTTTTCCACCTTTCTGGTGCGCGACTTGCCGTTCTGCTGGTTCTACGAATTCCGCCTGGCAGGCCGCCTGCTGGCGGTGGCGGTGTGCGACCTGCTGCCCAACGGGCTGTCAGCGGTGTACACGTTCTACGAGCCCGACGAAGAACGGCGCAGCCTGGGGCGCTTTGCCATCCTTTGGCAAATCACCGAAGCCCTGCGCCAGGACCTCGAAGCGGTATACCTCGGCTACTGGATCAAGAACTGCAAGAAGATGAACTACAAGACCCAGTATCGCCCGATCGAACTGCTGATCAACCAGCGTTGGGTCACCCTCAACTGAAAGCATTGGCTTGACACACTATTTTCCGGCATAATCCACGCCACTTTTTTGCCCGGTGCGGTTATGCGTCGGGCCAACACTGGACACCGAGGGCTCAACTGCATGTCGAAAGAAGACAGCTTCGAAATGGAAGGTACTGTCGTCGACACCCTGCCCAACACCATGTTCCGCGTGGAGTTGGAAAACGGGCACGTCGTAACCGCGCACATCTCCGGAAAGATGCGCAAGAACTACATCCGTATTCTCACTGGCGACAAGGTCCGCGTCGAGCTGACGCCTTATGACCTGAGCAAGGGCCGCATCACCTACCGTGCGCGCTAAGCTCCAGCCATGAAAAAGCCCGGCCATGTGCCGGGCTTTTTTGTACCCTAAAATTGCTTGGGGCCGCAAAGCGGCCCCTTGCGTCACGCTACTTCTGCCGTAGTCTCGAAGTCGAACACCAACTCGCCATCGCGCAGGTCGATGTGCACCACACCGCCATGCTCGGCCAGCTCGCCAAACAGGATCTCCTCGGCCAGCGGCCGCTTGATCTTGTCCTGGATAAGCCGCGCCATCGGCCGCGCACCCATCTGCACGTCGTAGCCAGAAGCCGCCAGCCAGCCGCGGGCGGCATCGCTGACTTCAAGCAGCACACGCTTGTCTTCCAGCTGCGCCTGAAGCTCGATGAGGAACTTGTCGACGATGCTCTTGATCGTCTCGTGACTCAGGCGGCCGAACTGGATGATTGTGTCCAGACGGTTGCGGAACTCCGGCGTGAAGCTCTTGCGAATGACTTCCATCGCATCGGACGCATGGTCCTGATGGGTGAAACCGATGGAAGCGCGTGCCGCAGTTTCAGCGCCGGCATTGGTGGTCATGATCAGGATCACGTTGCGGAAGTCCGCTTTGCGCCCGTTGTTGTCGGTAAGCGTACCGTGGTCCATCACCTGCAGCAGCAAGTTGAAGACTTCGGGGTGCGCCTTCTCGATTTCATCGAGCAGCAGCACGCAATGCGGCTGCTTGGTGATCGCCTCGGTCAGCAGGCCACCCTGGTCGAACCCGACATACCCGGGAGGAGCGCCGATCAGGCGTGACACAGTGTGCCGCTCCATGTACTCGGACATGTCGAAGCGCACCAGCTCAACGCCCAGCGCCTTGGCCAACTGGCGTGCCGCTTCGGTCTTGCCCACCCCGGTAGGGCCGGCGAACAGGAACGAGCCGACCGGCTTGTCCGGTGCCTTGAGGCCTGCACGGGACAGCTTGATTGCCGTAGCCAGCGAATCGATCGCCTGGTCCTGACCGAACACGGTCAGTTTCAGGTCACGCTCCAGGTTACGCAGCAGCTCCTTGTCGGAGCTGGTGACGTGCTTCGGCGGAATCCGCGCGATCTTGGCCACGATATCCTCGACTTGCGGCACATCGATACGCTTGACCCGATTCGCCTCAGGCTGCAGGCGCTGATACGCACCGGCCTCGTCGATCACGTCGATGGCCTTGTCCGGCATGTGGCGGTCATTGATGTAGCGTGATGCCAGCTCAGCGGCGGCGCGCAGGGCTTCATCGCTGTACTCGATGTTGTGATGGCTTTCAAAGCGCCCCTTGAGGCCGCGCAGAATGCCCACAGTGTCCTCGACGGACGGCTCGCTGACATCCACCTTCTGGAAGCGCCGCGCCAAGGCACGGTCCTTCTCGAAGATGCCGCGAAACTCCTGGAAGGTCGTCGAACCAATGCAGCGAATCTCGCCGGAAGACAGCAGCGGCTTGAGCAGGTTGGACGCGTCCATCACGCCGCCCGACGCAGCACCGGCACCAATGATGGTGTGGATTTCGTCAATGAACAGGATGGCCTGTGGGCGTTTGCGCAGCTCACCGAGCAACGCCTTGAAGCGCTTCTCGAAGTCGCCGCGGTACTTGGTACCCGCCAGCAGTGCGCCAAGGTCGAGGGAATACACCACGCTCTGCGACAGCAGGTCGGGCACCTGGCCATCGACGATGCGTTTGGCCAGGCCTTCGGCGATGGCAGTTTTGCCCACACCAGCCTCACCGACCAACAGCGGGTTGTTCTTGCGCCGACGGGCAAGGATCTGCGCCACGCGCTCGACTTCCTGCTCGCGCCCTACCAGCGGGTCGATCCGCCCAGCGCGGGCCAGTTCATTCAGGTTGCTGGCGTAAGCATCCAGCGGGTTACTCGAGGACGACGTCTCGCCGCCCTCCTCGTCCTGCATTTCCGGGTCGCTGTCGCTGTGCGAGCCGTGGCCCGGCACCTTGGAAATGCCGTGGGCAATGTAGTTGACCACGTCGATACGGGCCACGCTCTGCTGCTTGAGCAGGAACACGGCCTGGCTTTCCTGTTCGCTGAAAATCGCCACCAGCACATTGGCACCGGTGACTTCGCGCTTGCCAGAGCTTTGCACGTGGAACACGGCACGCTGGAGCACACGCTGGAAGCCCAGGGTCGGCTGGGTTTCGCGATCCTCGTCGTTGACGGGAATCAGGGGAGTGGTGGAATCGATGAACTCTTGCAGGTCATGCTTGAGTTTGTCGAGATTGGCGCCACAGGCGCGCAGAACGGTCGCAGCAGCCTCATTGTCAAGGAGTGCCAGCAGCAGATGCTCGACGGTCATGAACTCATGACGCTTCGAACGAGCCTCCTTGAAGGCAAGATTGAGGGTGACTTCGAGCTCGCGGTTTAACATAGCTTCACCTCATACCCAAGTGGTCGGCGATTAACCGTCCTTCTCGATTTCACAGAGTAGCGGATGCTGGCTTTCCCTGGCGTATTGGTTGACCTGCATGGCCTTTGTTTCGGCGATGTCCCGGGTAAACAATCCGCACACTGCCCGCCCTTCGGTATGGACGGTCAGCATGATCTTGGTCGCCAGCTCGCGGTTCAGACTGAAGAACGTTTCGAGCACTTCGACGACGAAATCCATCGGCGTGTAGTCATCGTTGAACAAAACCACCTTGTACATCGGTGGCGCCTGCAGGATCGGCTTGGCTTCCTGTACCGCAAGCCCTGAGCCGTCGTCCTCATTCGATTGCGGGCGATCCTGATTGAATGTTAGTCGAATCTCGCTACGTGCATGCATGGAAAGAATTTCATCATGATCGACAGGTTAAGGTTGTGAGTTGACCGCTCAAGCCGCAGCCCGCGCGAAGACGGGGCGACCTTGACTATCGGCAAAACGGTGTTACAACCAATAAGAACCCACCGTGGTCGATAAAGATCCGCGCAGTCAACCAGATTTTTCGCAAGGTTCGTATGCGGATGAAGTGGATGATACTCCAGTGATGGAGTCCTTTGCAGAGGGACATAGGGATGGCAAGCGGTAAAGTCAAGTGGTTCAACAATGCCAAGGGCTACGGATTCATCAATGAAGACGGCAAAACCGACGATCTGTTCGCCCATTATTCGGCGATCAAGATGGACGGTTACAAAACCCTGAAGGCCGGACAAGCCGTGACTTTCGAGATCGTGCAGGGCCCCAAGGGCCTGCATGCGACCGAGATCGCCAACGCTGTTGCCAGCACCTCAACAGGAGCCTCGCAATCATCGACCGCTGAAGCCTGATCCCTGCTTTGCGTCGGCATACGAAAAACCGGCCGCCCCACTTAACAGGGGCGGCCGGTTTTCAATTGTTTCACATATGCTTGATCATTTCGTCGCCGAAGCCTGAACTACCCACCAGCTTCGCGCCTTCCATCAGCCGCTCGAAGTCGTAGGTAACCGTCTTGGCCCCGATCGCGCCATTGGTGCCTTTGATGATCAGGTCGGCCGCCTCGGTCCAACCCATGTGGCGCAGCATCATCTCTGCAGAGAGGATCACCGAGCCCGGGTTGACCTTGTCCTGGCCGGCATACTTGGGCGCCGTGCCGTGGGTGGCCTCGAACATGGCCACGGTGTCGGACAGGTTGGCGCCTGGCGCGATACCGATCCCACCCACTTCCGCCGCCAGTGCATCGGACAGGTAGTCGCCGTTGAGGTTAAGGGTGGCAATCACGTCATACTCGGCCGGGCGCAGCAGGATCTGCTGAAGCATGGCGTCGGCAATGGCGTCCTTGACGATGACCTCGCGGCCGGTCTTGGGGTTCTTGAACTTCATCCAAGGGCCACCATCGAGCAGCTCGGCGCCAAACTCATCCTTGGCCACCTCGTAACCCCAGTCCTTGAAGGCACCTTCGGTGAACTTCATGATGTTGCCCTTGTGCACCAGGGTCAGCGACTCACGGTCGTTGTCCACCACGTATTGCAGGGCCTTGCGCACCAGGCGCTTGGTGCCCTCGCGGGAAACCGGCTTGACGCCGATGCCGCAGTCCTGGTCGAAACGGATCTTGGTGACGCCCATTTCCTCCTTGAGGAACTTGATGACCTTGTTCGCTTCGGGCGAGCCGGCTTTCCATTCGATACCGGCGTAGATGTCCTCGGAATTCTCGCGGAAAATCACCATGTCGACATCGCCGGGTTTCTTGACCGGGCTAGGCACGCCTTCGAACCACAGCACCGGCCGCAGGCACACATAGAGATCAAGTTGCTGGCGCAGCGCCACATTCAACGAACGGATGCCCCCGCCGACCGGAGTGGTCAGCGGCCCCTTGATCGATACGACATAGTCGCGCACCGCGTCCAGGGTCTCCTGGGGCAGCCAGGTGTCCTGGTCATAGACCTGGGTAGCCTTCTCCCCGGCGTATACTTCCATCCAGGCTATCTTGCGCTTGCCGCCGTAGGCCTTCTGCACGGCAGCGTCCACCACCTTGATCATCACCGGTGAGACATCGACGCCAATGCCGTCGCCTTCGATATAGGGAATGATGGGGTTGTCGGGCACGTTGAGCGAATGGTCTGCATTGACGGTGATCTTGGCGCCGTCGGTCGGAACCTTGATTTTCTGGTATCCCATGCTTGCACTACTCCGCTTTCGGGTGTGATTGGACATCATGCGATCCCACTGAGCCTAAACCACATCTGCCGACCTGCAAGCGCTGCGACATCACGCCACATTGCCGCTACGTCTTTGGTCTTATAAATGGCGCCGATGTCACTTCGCCTTGCTGAATAGCCCGATTGGTTTGATATACTGCGCCGCGACCGAAGGGTCATCGGGGCGAATCCCAGGAAAATGCGGCTCGCCCTCGGCCAGTAACTGGCCAAAAAGCCTGGGCTGTTACCGCAGTTCAGCACTTGACGCTCGACTGATGCATCCACCATCACCGCTCGCAGCCTCTCGACTTTCCGCTCATGGCGTCGCCAGGGCGAAGCGCCTACCCTGCGCACCTCGAGACTCGAGTACGCTCAGCACATAGAGAGTTAACCCGCATGCCCACCCGTTCCAAGATCATCTATACCTTCACCGACGAAGCCCCCGCCCTCGCCACCTACTCGCTGCTGCCGATCGTCGAAGCTTTCACCGCTTCGGCTGACATCGCCGTCGAAACTCGCGACATTTCCCTGGCTGGCCGCATCCTCGCGGCATTCCCGGAGCAACTGGGCACCGAGAAGCAGGTAGGCGATCACCTGGCGGAACTGGGCCAACTGGCTACCACACCTGAAGCCAATATCATCAAGCTGCCGAACATCAGCGCCTCGGTACCGCAGCTCAAGGCCGCGATCAAGGAACTGCAAGGCAAGGGCTTCAATATCCCGGACTACGCCGACGAGCCGGCCACCGCGGAAGAAAAAGAATCCCGCGCGCGCTACGACCGCATCAAGGGCAGCGCCGTGAACCCGGTACTGCGCGAAGGCAACTCCGACCGCCGCGCACCGCTGTCGGTCAAGAACTACGCGCGCAAGCACCCGCACAAGATGGGTGCCTGGGCCGCCGACTCCAAGTCGCACGTTGCCCACATGACCCAAGGCGACTTCTACGGCAGCGAAAAGGCCGCACTGATCGAGGCTGACGACAGCCTGCGCATCGAGCTGGTCGCCAAAGACGGCAGCACCACCGTGCTGAAAGAAAAGACCGCCGTCAAAGCCGCCGAAATCATCGACTGCGCAACCATGAGCCGCAAGGCACTGAAAGCCTTCATCGCCGAGCAGATCGCCGATGCCAAGGCCTCCGGCGTGCTGCTGTCGGTGCACCTGAAAGCCACCATGATGAAGGTTTCGGACCCGATCATGTTCGGCGTCATCGTCGAAGCCTTCTACGGCGAAGTGCTGGCCAAGCACGCTGCCGCGCTGGCCGAAGTGGGCTTCAATGCCAACAACGGCATCGGTGACCTGTATGCCCGCATCAAGGATCTGCCAGCCGACAAGCAGGCCGAGATCGAAGCCGACATCCAGGCCCTGTACGCCGAGCGCCCGGCCCTGGCCATGGTCAACTCCGACAAAGGCATCACCAACCTGCACGTGCCGAGCGACGTGATCGTCGACGCCTCGATGCCGGCCATGATCCGTGACTCGGGCAAGATGTGGAACACCGCTGGCGAGCTGCAGGATGCCAAGGCGATCATCCCGGACCGCTGCTACGCCGGCATCTACCAGGCCACCATCGAAGACTGCAAGGCCAACGGCGCGTTCGACCCGACCACCATGGGCAGCGTACCGAACGTCGGCCTGATGGCACAGAAGGCCGAAGAGTACGGCTCCCACGACAAGACCTTCCAGGTCAAGGCTGACGGCGTCGTGCGCGTGGTCGATGGCAAGGGCAAGGTCGTTCTGGAGCAGAACGTCGAAGCCGGTGACATCTTCCGCATGTGCCAGACCAAAGACGCGCCGATCCAGGACTGGGTCAAGCTGGCCGTCAACCGCGCCCGCCTGAGCGACACCCCGGCGGTGTTCTGGCTGGACCCAGCCCGCGCCCACGACGGCGTGATGATCGAGAAGGTGCAGAAGTACCTGAAGGATCACGACACTGCAGGCCTGGACATCCGCGTTCTGGCGCCGGTCGACGCCATCAAGTTCTCGCTCGCCCGCATCCGCGAAGGCAAGGACACCATCTCGGTGACCGGCAACGTGCTGCGCGACTACCTGACCGACCTGTTCCCGATCATGGAGCTGGGCACCAGCGCCAAGATGCTGTCGATCGTGCCGCTGATGAACGGCGGCGGCCTGTTCGAAACCGGCGCTGGCGGTTCGGCACCCAAGCACGTGCAGCAGCTGGTTGAAGAAAACTTCCTGCGTTGGGACTCGCTGGGTGAATTCCTGGCCCTGGCCGCTTCCCTGGAGCACCTGGGCAACACCTACGACAACCCGCGCGCCAAGGTCCTGGCCAACACCCTGGACCAGGCCACCGGCAAGTTCCTCGACACCAACAAGTCGCCTTCGCGCAAAGTCGGTGGTATCGACAACCGTGGCAGCCACTTCTACCTGACCCTGTACTGGGCAGAAGCGCTGGCCGCCCAGACTGACGACGCCGCCCTGCAGGCGCGCTTCGCACCACTGGCAAAAACCCTGGCCGAGAACGAAGCGACCATCGTCGCCGAGCTCAACGCCGTGCAGGGCAAGCCGGCCGACATCGGTGGCTACTACGCTCCGGATGCCGAGCTGACCGCCAAGGTGATGCGCCCAAGCCAGACCCTGAACAGCGCCATTGCCGCCCTGTAAGGCTCGCTTGAGGTAACAGCACAAACCCCGGCCACGCACCGGGGTTTGTGCTTTCTGAAGCACAGACGCGCCCGCGCCAACCATAGGAAATGCCCATGTCCTGGCAACCCCACATCACCGTCGCCACCATCGTCGAGCACGCAGGCAAATTTCTCTTCGTCGAAGAGTTCAAAGCCGGCCAGCACGTGTTCAACCAGCCCGCCGGCCACCTGGAGCCAAACGAAACACTGCCCCAGGCCGCCCTGCGCGAAACCCTGGAGGAAACCGCCTGGGAAGTCGAGCTTACCGGCGTGGTCGGCATCTACCTGTACACCGCACCCAGCAACGGCGTGACCTACCAGCGCATCTGCTTTGCCGCACGCCCCGTGCACCACCACGCCGACCTTGCGCTGGACAGCGACATCGTCCGTGCCGTCTGGCTCACCCGCGAGGAACTGTTGGCTGCCCCCGACCGCTGGCGCAGCGAGCTGGTACCACGCTGCCTGGATGACTACCTTGCAGGCCCGCTGCATAGCCTTGATTTGCTGCGCGACTGACGCGCAGCCTCGGGTTTGGTAGACTCGGCGCTTTTCCCCCTTGATACACATCGGTAGCCATGACCAGCCCAGCACTCAAAGACCCCGCCAAGACCCGCGTCATCGTCGGCATGTCCGGCGGCGTGGACTCTTCCGTCTCCGCCCTTCTGCTCATGGAGCAGGGCTACCAGGTGGAAGGTCTGTTCATGAAGAACTGGGAAGAGGACGACGGCACCGAATACTGCACTGCCCGTGAAGACTTGGCAGACGCCCAGGCCGTGTGCGACCGCATCGGCATCAAACTGCACACCGCCAACTTCGCTGCCGAATACTGGGACAACGTTTTCGAGCACTTCCTCGAAGAGTACAAGGCCGGCCGTACACCCAACCCGGACATCCTCTGCAACCGCGAAATCAAGTTCAAGGCGTTCCTCGACTACGCACTGTCGCTGGGTGCAGACCTGATCGCCACTGGCCATTACGTGCGCCGCCGCGACACCGGCGCGATCACCGAACTGCTCAAGGGCCTGGACCCGAACAAGGACCAGAGCTACTTCCTGCATGCCGTCGGCGGCAAGGAAATCGCCCGCACCCTGTTCCCGGTCGGCGAACTGGAAAAGCCCGAGGTTCGCGCCATCGCCGAAAAGCACGGCCTGGCCACTGCCAAGAAGAAGGACTCCACCGGTATCTGCTTCATCGGTGAGCGCCGCTTCAGCGACTTCCTCAAGCAGTACCTGCCGGCCCAGCCAGGTGAGATACAGACCACCGACGGCGAAGTCATCGGCCGCCATCACGGCCTGATGTACCACACCATCGGCCAGCGCCAGGGCTTGGGCATCGGGGGCTTGAAAGACGCCGGCGACGAGCCGTGGTACGTGCTGCACAAAGACCTGACCCGCAATGTGCTGGTGGTCGGCCAGGGCAACGAACACCCTTGGTTGTTCTCCCGCGCCCTGCTCGCCTCGGAGATCTTCTGGGTCAACCCGATCGACCTCAGCAGCCCGCGTACGCTCACTGCCAAGGTGCGCTACCGTCAGAGCGACCAGCGCTGCACCCTGGAGCTGACCGAAAGCGGCTACCGCGCTGTGTTCGACGAGCCACAGCGCGCCGTTACCCCTGGCCAGTCGGTAGTGTTCTACGACGGCGAGGTGTGCCTGGGCGGCGGCGTGATCGAGACGGCCGAGCCGTGGAGCCCGCGCGCATGAGCAAACTGCAGGAGCAATTGATTGCCCTGGGTGGGGTGTTTCAGGCCGCCGTGCTGGTCGACCGCATCGCCCGCACCGGCCAGGCCAGCGAGGCCGATATCGGCTGCATGCTGGGCAGCCTGCTGGTGCGCGACCCCAAGGACACCCTGGAGGTATTCGGTGGCGACGACCTCAACCTGCGCGACGGTTATCGTGCCCTGGTCGGCGCCCTGGAGCGCGACCCCAGCAGCCTGCAGCGCGAACCGCTGCGTTATGCGCTGTCGATGCTCGGGCTGGAACGCCAGCTGAACAAGCGTGGCGACCTGCTCGACACCATCGGCAACCGCCTGCCGCAAATCCAGTCACAGGCCGACCATTTCGGCCTGGTTCACGAAAACGTCATCGCCTCCAGCGGCGCCTTGTATCAGGACACCTTGAGCACACTGCGCCAGCGCATTCAGGTGCATGGCGACATGCGTTTCCTGCAGCAGGCCAGCAACGCGTCGAAGATCCGCGCCCTGCTGCTGGCAGGCATCCGCGCCGCACGCCTGTGGCGCCAGCTGGGCGGGCATCGCTGGCAGCTGGTGTTCAGCCGGCGCAAGTTGCTCAACGAACTGTACGATATGATGCGCACACCTTCCTGAAGGCGGCGCTGAACCCTCGGTAGGAGCGGCCTTGCGTCGCGAAAGGGCTGCGCAGCGGCCCCGGCAATCTATGCTGGGGCGGCGATTTGGGGGCCGCTGCGCAGCCCTTTCGCGACGCAAGGCCGCTCCTACAGGCATTTTTCATGTATCATATGCGCCCTTCCAAAAGCCTGACTGTCCGAGAACACCCCATGCAGCTTTCTTCGCTCACTGCGGTTTCCCCTGTAGACGGCCGTTATGCCGGCAAAACCCAGGCCTTGCGCCCCATTTTCAGCGAATTCGGCCTGATCCGTTTCCGCGCCCTGGTCGAAGTGCGCTGGCTGCAGCGCCTGGCCGCTCACCCGCAAATTGGCGAAGTGCCGGCGTTCTCCGCTGAAGCCAACGCCCTGCTGGACGGCCTGGCCACCGACTTCAAGCTCGAGCACGCTGAACGCGTCAAGGAAATCGAGCGCACCACCAACCATGACGTCAAGGCGATCGAATACCTCCTCAAGGAGCAGGCTGCGCAACTGCCTGAGCTGGCAAAGGTCAGCGAATTCATCCACTTCGCCTGCACCAGTGAGGACATCAACAACCTGTCCCACGCGCTGATGCTGCGTGCTGGCCGCGACGACGTGCTGCTGCCGCTGATGCGTCAGATCGCCGAAGCCATTCGTGCCCTGGCCCATGCCCACGCCGACGTGCCGATGCTGTCGCGCACCCACGGCCAGCCGGCTTCGCCGACCACCCTGGGCAAAGAGCTGGCCAACGTCGTCTACCGCCTGGAGCGCCAGATCGCTCAAGTGGCCGCCGTGCCGCTGCTGGGCAAGATCAACGGCGCCGTGGGCAACTACAACGCCCACCTCTCGGCCTACTCGCAGATCGACTGGGAAGAAAACGCCCGCGCCTTCATCGAAGACGAACTGGGCCTGGTGTTCAACCCTTACACCACCCAGATCGAACCGCACGACTACATCGCCGAGCTGTTCGACGCCATCGCCCGCTTCAACACCATCCTCATCGACTTCGACCGCGACGTCTGGGGCTACATCTCGCTGGGCTACTTCAAGCAGAAGACCGTCGCTGGCGAAATTGGCTCGTCGACCATGCCGCACAAGGTCAACCCGATCGACTTCGAGAACTCCGAAGGCAACCTGGGTATCGCCAACGCCCTGTTCCAGCACCTGGCCAGCAAGCTGCCGATCTCGCGCTGGCAGCGTGACCTGACCGACTCCACCGTGCTGCGCAACCTGGGTGTGGGCTTCGCCCACAGCGTCATCGCCTATGAAGCCAGCCTGAAAGGCATCGGCAAGCTGGAAGTCAACGCCGCGCGTATCGCCGCCGACCTGGACGCCTGCTGGGAAGTCCTCGCCGAGCCAATCCAGACCGTGATGCGCCGCTTCAACATCGAGAACCCCTACGAGAAGCTCAAAGAGCTGACCCGTGGCAAGGGCATCACCCCAGAAGCGCTGCTGACCTTCATCGACGGCCTGGACATGCCAGCCGAAGCCAAGGCCGAGCTCAAGCAATTGACCCCTGCCAGCTACATCGGTAACGCCGCAGCGCAGGCCAAACGCATCTAAGCTGAGCGTCGCCTTCAACGCCCGGCCTGGCCGGGCGTTTTTATTCCCGGACGAAAATTACGTTTTTTCAATAGGTTGAACATGAATCCTGATACTCCACTGCAGTTGCTCGGCGGCATCTCGGCCCGCGAATTCATGCGCGACTACTGGCAGAAGAAGCCGCTGCTGGTGCGCCAGGCATTCCCGGACTTCGAAAGCCCGATCGACCCCGACGAGCTGGCCGGCCTGGCCCTGGAAGAGGAAGTCGAGTCGCGCATCGTGCTCGAGCACGGCGCCCACCCGTGGGAGCTGCGCCGCGGCCCGTTCAACGAAGACACCTTCGCCGACCTGCCTGAAAAGGACTGGACCCTGCTGGTTCAGGCCGTCGACCAGTTCGTACCGGAAGTGGCCGAACTGCTGGAGCACTTCCGCTTCCTGCCAAGCTGGCGCATCGACGACGTGATGATCAGCTTCGCCACCCCCGGTGGCAGCGTAGGCCCGCACTTCGACAATTACGACGTGTTCCTGCTGCAAGGCCACGGCCAGCGCAACTGGAAGATCGGCCAGATGTGCAACAGCGACAGCCCGCTGCTGGACCATGCCGACCTGCGCATCCTCGCCGAATTCGAACAGAGCGGCGAATGGACCCTGGAGCCAGGCGACATGCTCTACCTGCCACCGCGCCTGGCCCACTACGGCGTAGCCGTGGACGACTGCCTGACCTACTCGGTCGGCTTCCGCGCCCCAAGTGCCGCCGAAGTGCTGACCCACTTCACAGACTTCCTCGGCCAGTTCCTGCCGGACGAGGAGCGCTACAGCGACGCCGACGCCGAGCCTGCCAGCGACCCACACCAGATCCAGCACGACGCCCTCGACCGCCTCAAGGGCCTGCTCGACAAGCACATGAACGACAAGGACCTGCTGCTGACCTGGTTCGGCCAGTTCATGACCGAGCCGCGCTACCCCGAGCAGGTCGTCGGTGAAGAACTGGACGAGCAGGAGCTGATCGAAGCGCTCGAAGATGGCGCTATCCTGATCCGCAACCCAAGCGCACGCATGGCCTGGTCGGAGCTTGGCGACGACCTGATGCTGTTCGCCAGCGGCCGCAGCTGCCCGTTGCCAGCCAAACTGCGCGAGCTGCTGAAGCTGGTTTGTGCCGCCGACGCGTTACACATCGACAACCTTGCGCAGTGGCTGGAGGATGAAGATGGCCTTATGCTGGTACAGCAATTGATCAAACAAGGAAGCTTGGGATTCGCCAATGAATAAGATTCGTGTGCGCCTCGCCGACTGGCAGAAAGATAACGCCGATATCCGTCGTATCCGTGAAGCGGTGTTCGTCGCCGAACAGCACATTCCGCCGGAGCTGGAGTTCGATTCGGAAGACCAGGACGCGCTGCACTTTCTGGCGCTGGAAGGTGATTACCCTATTGGCACGGCCCGCCTGCTGGCGGACGGCACCATCGGGCGCATCTCGGTGCTCAAGGACTGGCGCGGGCTGAAGGTTGGCGACGCGCTGGTCAATGCGGTAATCCTTGAGGCACAGAACCGCGACCTCAAGCAGCAGATGCTGAGTGCTCAGGTGCATGCCACGCCGTTCTATGAGCGGCTGGGCTTTCGCGTGGTCAGCGAGGAATTCCTCGAAGCCGGCATCCCGCATGTGGACATGGTGCGCGACTCCCGCGAGATCGCCTGAAGCTTCAAACTTGCGCTAAACCCGTGTAGGAGCGGCCTTGCGTCGCGAAAGGGCCGCACAGCGGCCCCGGGCTTATTGCAGCGCCGTCTGTAACGTCGGGGCTGCTTCGCAGCCCTTTCGCGACGCAAGGCCGCTCCTACGGCAACTGCGTTGTTTGGGTAAACCATGCAATAACAAACCTGTACATCCATCCAGATAAAACTTGCCACCGCGCCCCCGCTTGCGCATCCTACTGCCTATCACCCTCGATAAAGCGTCCCGGCCATGCGCCTGTTCCTCTGCGAAAAACCCTCCCAGGCAAAAGACATCGCCAAGATCCTTGGCGCCCACCGCAGGGGCGACGGCTGCTGGCAAGGCACCGACGTCTGCGTCACCTGGTGCATCGGCCACCTGTTGGAAACCGCTCCGCCCGACAGCTACGACGAACGCTACAAGCGCTGGAACCTCGCCGACCTGCCGATCATTCCGGAAAAGTGGAAGATGCTGGTCAAGCCCAAGACTGCCAGCCAGTTCAAGGCCGTCAAGCGCCTGCTCGGCGAAGCACGCGAACTGGTAATCGCCACCGATGCCGACCGCGAAGGCGAAATGATCGCCCGCGAGCTAGTCGAGCATTGTCGCTACCGTGGGCCCATTCAGCGCCTGTGGTTGTCCGCTCTGGACGATGCCTCGATTCGCAAGGCGCTGGCACGCCTGCTGCCGGGGCAGGATACCTTCAACCTCTATCACTCGGCGCTGGGCCGCTCACGCGCCGACTGGCTCATCGGCATGAACATGAGCCGGCTTTTCACCTTGTTGGGCCGCCAGTCCGGCTATCAGGGTGTACTACCCGTTGGCCGGGTACAAACACCCACCCTGCGCCTGGTGGTGGACCGCGACCGTAGCATCGCTGATTTCGTACCGCTACCGTTCTGGGCCATCGACGTGCAACTCGAGCATGCCAACATTGGCTTCAACGCCCAATGGCGAGCACCGCAAGATACCTGCGACGACCATGGGCGCTGCCTTAACCAGGCGCTGGCCCAACAGGCTGCAACAGATATCGGCAACGCCCGCACTGCACGGGTGCTCAAGGTGGCCACCGAACGCGTACGCGAGGCAGCACCCCTGCCCTTCGACCTCGGCACCCTGCAGGAATTGTGCTCAAAGAAGTTCGGCCTTGGCGCCCAGGAAACCCTCGACATTGCCCAGGCCCTGTACGAAACCCACAAGCTGATCACTTACCCACGAAGCGACTGCGGTTACCTGCCGGTCAGCCAACACAGCGAAGCGCCGGCAATCCTCACTGCATTACAGCGCGCCGATAGCAGCCTGGCGCCGTTGCAAGCGCACCTTGAGCCGCACCGCCGCTCGCGGGCCTGGAACGATTCCAAGGTCACCGCGCACCACGGCATCATCCCTACCGCGGCCGCCAGCGACCCGTCACGCTTGCCAGCCAAGTACAGGGCGGTCTATACCCTGATCCGTGCCCGTTACCTGGCCCAGTTCCTACCCAACCACGAGTACGATCGAACCCAGGCCGAGTTCGACTGTGCAGGCCATGCACTGCGCGCCGTGGGCAAGCAGATCGCGGAGCCGGGCTGGCGTCGCGCATTACCAGAAGCGTTGGCCCCGGCCAAAGGCCGCGAAGCGCCGCCGGCGCAAGTCCTGCCAACGTTGCGTGAGGGCCAGGACTGCTCGGTGCAGGGCCTGCAGTTGAAAGACCTGTGGACCCAACCGCCCAAACCCTTCACCGAAGGCGACCTGATCAAGGCCATGAAGAACGTCGCCAAACTGGTGGACGACCCGCGGCTGAAACAGAAGCTCAAGGAAACCACCGGCATCGGCACCGAGGCGACCCGTGCCAGCATCATCCAGGGCCTGCTCGACCGCGGCTACCTGGTCAAGAACGGCAAGGCACTGGCCGCCACCCCAGCGGCTTTCAGCCTGATCGACGCAGTGCCACGCGCCATCGCCGACCCAGGTACCACGGCAATCTGGGAGCAGGCGCTGGACATGGTGCAAAGTGGTGAAATGAGCCTGGAGGACTTCGTGGCGCGGCAGTCGGCATGGATGGGCAAGCTGGTCGAGCGCTGCAGCGGCATGCGCATGACAATAAACGGGCCAGCGGTGGGCAAGGCGGCGCCGTGGAAGAAAAAGCGCAGGAGCGGGGGCAAAGGCAAGCCTGCAGCTAACGGCGCCAAGGCCATGGGCAGCAAGGCACGGCAGCCTCGGCGCAAGGCCCCCAACTGAATAGCCATCCACAACAGCACGGCATCACCTCCAGACGCGATCCTCGCTCCAGCCAAGCTCGGCAAAATCATGCGCCCGCAAACCGGCCTCTTCCTCACAGAAGAACTCATCCAGCTGGGGCGGTCGCACCGCTGTATCGCTGAGCATGGCATGGACCTGCCCACGGTGATGGATCTGGTGCTCGAACAGGTGGGCAAGCAAGCGCAACCGCTGTTCACGCTGCACACGGTCGGGCCTTACGATACTCACGTAGCGCGATAGCTGGTCGTCGCTCAGCACACTGCAGTAGGCGATCAGCCGGTGGTCAGCCTGGGCCTGTTCGGCGTGCAGGTCGGTGCATGTGGCAAAAGGTTGCTCCGGCTCGAAGAAGCGTTCGCCGTCGGGCTCAGGCGCCTCGCCACGCTGCTCGCACTCGAGCATGTGCAGGTAGAACCAGTCCACCGTCAGCAAATGGTTGAGGGTGGCCTTGATCGATGGGAAGAAGCTGCACCGAGGCGCGACGAACTCGTCCTGGGTCAGTTGCAGGCAGGCCTTGTACAGGCGGTGATTGGCCCAGCCATTGTTGTAGGCCTGGGTCAGCAGATGATGCGACAGCGGCTCCATGGTTCGGCTCCTTCAGGCGAAGCGTTGCAGTTGCATCTCCCGTAGCCGGCTCAGGGTCCTTTGGTACGGGAACGCCAGATACCCTTGAGTGTAGAGCGCTTCGAGCGGAACCTGCGCCTCAAGGTACAGCGCCACCCTACGGTCGTAACATTCGTCGACCAGGGCAATGAAGCGGCGGACGGCGTCATCCTTGGCAGCCAGCGCTGGCAGTTGCCGATCCCCCGCCTCTACCCGCGCGACTCCATGCTCGGTACCACGGGCAATACGCCCGGCCCGCTGCTCGCCGCTCAGGGCTGGAATGCCTTCGACCAGGATTGCCGAGAACTGATCGCACAGCGCCATGAACTCCATCGCCGCCAGTGGTTGCTCGCACAGGTCGGCGAAGCGACACCAGATCGCTTGGCTGCTACGCCGGATCACTTGGATTTGCCGTGAACCCACTGCGAACGGCTGCGCACTGCCCGGATCGTCGGGGCTGAGCTGCTTGAAAACCGCCTCGAGCGCCTTTGCCTTACCAGCTTCAGCCACCCAGTAGCGCTGGTGTGCGGCCCCAGGGTGAAGACGATGGTCTTGCTCGCCTGCCACCGCCAGGACCTGCATGTGCCGTTCGATGGCGGTGATGGCCGGCAGAAAACGATCGCGGTTGAAACCGTCCTGGTACAGCAGATGCGGCGGCTGGTTGGAGGTGGCAACCACCACCACGCCATGATCGAACAACACCTGGAACAGGCGGCCGAGAATGATTGCATCTGCGATGTCGCTGACAAAAAGTTCGTCGAAGCACAGCACGCGGATTTGCCCTGCCAGCTCTTGGGCAAGAGCCTGCAACGGATCGGCGGTGCCATTGAGCTGGAACAGCCGCTGATGGACCCATGCCATGAAATGGTGAAAGTGCTGACGCCGGGCGGCAATGCTCAGGCAGCGGTGGAACAGGTCCATGAGCCAGGTCTTGCCGCGGCCGACCGGCCCCCACAGGTAAAGCCCCTGGGCGGGACTGCCCCGCTCGAGGGCTTCGAAACAGGCTTGCAAGGCATTGACGGCCTGCGCTTGCTGCGGGTCGGGGACGTAGCCTTGATCGGCAAGGGCCTGCTGATAGAGCGTTTTGGGGTCAAATGCCATGCAGCATTATGTTTAAGGCCCCCATCGTCGGCAAGCCTGCGCCCACTCATGCATCACCGCGCTTGCAATTAGCGAGGCAGCTTGCCAGCGATAGGGCCGGTAAAGCCCGGAATCGCTTTCAGCCCTCGCTCAGACCCACTTTGAGCAGCGACCCGTCCTTTTCATCGATGAGCACATACAGGTAGCCATCCGGCCCAACCCGCACATCGCGGATTCGCGCCTTCAAGTCCCCTAGCAAGCGCTCCTCATGGACGATCTTGTCGCCCTCTAGCTGCAGGCGAATCAGCTCTTGGGTAGCCAGCGCACCGATGAACAGATTGTGGTCCCAGGCCTTGAACGTGGGGCTGTCATAAAAAGCCATGCCACTGATGCCTGGGGACTTTTCCCAAACATGATGCGGGTCGACCATACCGTCGACATGTTCGCCCTTGGCCTCAGGGATCGGCATCAGCGAGTAGTTGATGCCGTGGGTGGCGATCGGCCAACCGTAGTTCTTCCCCGCCTGCGGGATATTGATCTCGTCACCGCCGCGGGGGCCATGTTCGTGGGTCCAGAGCTTACCGGTCCAAGGATTGAGGGCCGCCCCCTGCTGATTACGGTGGCCGAATGACCAGATCTCGGCGCGAACTGCTTTTTTCCCGACGAAGGGGTTGTCTTTGGGCACTTCACCATCGGGCAGGATGCGCACGATTTTGCCCTGCAGCTTGTCCAGGTCCTGCGCCGTGGGGCGCTGGTTGTTCTCGCCCAGCGCAATGAACAGGTAGCCGTGGCGATCGAACACCAAGCGCGAGCCGAAGTGATTGCCCACCGAAAGCTTCGGTTGCTGACGGAAGATCACGTCGAAGTTCTCCAAGCGTGCGCGATCTTCGGACAGTTGGCCACGACCAACGGCAGTGCCGGCCTTGCCATCACTGCCCTCTTCGGCATACGACAGGTATACGGTACGGTCCTGGGCAAACTCGGGTGACAACACCACATCGAGCAGACCGCCCTGGCCCTCTGCCCAGACCTTGGGCACCCCGCTTATGGGGGGCCCGACCTTGCCTTCGGCATTGACCACACGCAGGTTACCGGAGCGTTCAGTCACCAGCATATCCTTGCCGCCTGGCAGGAACGCGAGCGCCCAAGGGTTGCGCAAGCCGTCGGCCACGGTGCTGACGGTTACCTGCCCCTCCTCGCTGGGGAAGTGCTCCTCGGCGGCGGCGTGCGCGAGCAGTGGCAGCAGTGTGGCAGCGGTAAGCGTGGTCAGCCAGGTAGCTTTGATCATGCAGGATTCCTTTCAGTGGTACTCAGGGCGCGCGCGCCGGGTGTCACGCGGTGGGCGGGTGGGTTCCAGATTCGGCGTCTGCTGCTGGCGGCGCAGATTTTCACCATTACCGATGCCGCGGTTGTCCAGGGAAGGTGTGCGCTGGATGGGCTGGGTAGAAGGGCCGCGCACCGGTGGTGTGACAGGTTGGCTGCCTTGGCGGCTGTTGGGGTTGGCGCGCTGGATCGGGCTGTTGTAGGGGTTGTTGTTACTGGCAGCGAGCAGCAAGGGCTGCACGGGCGCCGCCTGTGCAGACAAGCCCAGCAACAAGCCGACGGCCAGGGCTGGCAATATAAGATTCATACTCCACCTCGTGTACGAAAAGGTGCGCCTCATGCGTTTGATAGCGTAAGGCGCGAGGCGTTCGCAGAAAAAGGGTGAATGCGATTCGTGATGTTTCAGTATGAACCTCAGGCAGCCCTGCTCGCCTTGCAGACTATGCCAGGCATGGGCCTTCGATGCTCGAAGGTTGAGATAGCGGCATCCTCAGAAGTAGAACCGCTGCTTTCAACACTGACTTACATTTGCCACACTTAAGGCCAGTTTCCATTGGCAAGGTCCATTTGCATGACTGCCGCTTTGCAACGCTACGCCCGACTATCGCTGGTCTTGCTGCTGGCTGGCGTGTTAAATGCCTGCGCTTTGTTGCAGGCGCGCGACCCGCTGAACATCAGCGTGATCGGCATCGAACCACTGGCGGGGCAAGAACTGGAGATGCGCATGGCGGTAAAGATGCGTGTACAAAATCCTAACGAGGCCCCAGTCGACTACAACGGCATCGCGCTGAATCTGGAGGTCAATGGCCAGGCACTGGCCTCTGGGGTTAGCGACCAGCAGGGGCATATTGGCCGTTACAGTGAAGCGGTGGTGGTGGTACCGGTGAGCGTCACGGCTTTTGCATTCCTGCGCCAGGCCTATGGTCTGAGCAAACTCGACTCGCTACAAGGGATGCCTTATGTACTGCGCGGGAAACTGGCTGGGGGCCCCCTGGGCACCGTGCGCTTCACCGATGAGGGCAAGCTGGACCTGCCCAAAGGGGGCAACCTGTATTGGTGACAGGCTGCGGATCATCAACGGTTGGTGCTGGCGGCGGCCATCATCTTGTTGACCTCGCTGCGTACCATGCTGGCGTATTCAGGCGGCGACATGCCGTCCAGTTCGGCACGTACCCATTCGGCCCATTTGCCCTTGCGGCGCGGCTTTTCCGAAATCAGCCGAGCTGCGTCGCCCTTCGCCTTGCCCAGGTTGTTCTGCCACAATTCGAACAGCCGCGCCTTTTCTGCCTCGATCTGTGCCCGTTCCTCGAAGCTCCTGTTGGCCAGATTGAAACTCATGAAAGTACCTGCCAGTTGAAATGGCCGCTATCTTACACCGTAGTGCTGCTTCATCGCTAAGCTGGCGCAACTTTCCCGGCGCACCGGCATCCATTGCTTACCCCCCTATCGACGAGGACATGTTCATGGCCCGAAAATCAGCCATTGCAGCTAACAGCGAGCAGATCAAGGATCAGGTGTTCAGTGAGCTGCAGGCATTGATCGAAGAGTCGGAGAAGCTGCTCAACGACAGCGCCTCTCTGGTAGGTGAAGAAGCCGACACGCTGCGCGCGCAGGTCAGCCTGAAACTTCGCCAGGCTCGAGAGGCGGCCGGGCAGGTGCGCGCCAAGGCACAACCGGTAGTAGACGCAACCCAAGACTATATCGGCGGCCACCCATGGCAGACCGTTGCGGTTTCTGCCGGGTTTGGCCTGGTAATTGGCCTGCTGCTAGGCCGCCGTCACTAAACCGTTCCCCAGGCGTAGTGCCGGCTGCTTCAAATCAGGCGGCCTGCGCCATCGGAATACCACTGTGGAAACGCAATTCCTGGTCAGCAGACAGGATCAACTCCGCTTCCGCATCGCGCACCTGCTGAACCCGCTGGGCTATATCTGCTTCATCACCATACTGATGGGCGAGTTTCAGGTAGCCCTGGTAGTGACGCGCTTCGCTTTTCAGCAAGCCGTGATAGAAAGTGCCGAGCTCTTCATCAAGGTGCGGGACCAATGCTGCAAAGCGTTCGCAGCTGCGTGCTTCGATAAATGCCCCTACCACTAGCGTATCCACCAGCTTGACTGGCTCATGGGCACGTACCAGGCGACGCAAGCCAGAGGCGTAGCGCCCTGCCGACACTGGCCGCAAAGGCACACCACGGCGCTTCATCAAGCGCAAAACCTGCTCATGATGTACCAGTTCCTCTCGGGCCAGGCGCGACATCATGTTGATCAGGTCCAGGTGGGTGTTGTACTTGGCGATCAGGCTCAGCGCAGTGCTGGCAGCTTTGAACTCACAGTTCTTGTGGTCGATCAGCAAGGTTTCCTGGTCGGCGATGGCCGCTTCGATCCAGGCGTCTGGAGTCTTGCAACCTAGGAAGGCATCGATTTCGGGGATCAGGGACATAACGTACAACCACACACAGCAGGCAGGACGGGCGATTATACCGGCGCCAATCATGAGCGCCAGTGGCTATGCTTGATGTACATCAAGCGGCGACGCAAGGCTCGCCTACTATAGTCAGGCATAGGCCACCATCTTTTGAGGGGAGTTCATGCCCATGCAAGCTGTCCGTAGCATTCTAGTGGTACTCGATCCCGATCATGCCCATAGCCGTGCGTTGACCCGTGCCAAGCTTATAGCCGGCGTAACCGGTGCGCGCCTGCACCTGCTCATGTGCGACAAAAAACAGGATCACAGTGCACTACTCAGCCTGCTTGGCAGTCAGCTACACGACGATGGCTACGATAACGTCTCTCATGAACAGAACTGGAACGAGACCCTGCACGAGTCGATCATCGCCGTTCAGCAGGCTGAAGGCTGTGACCTGGTGATCAAGGAACACCGGCCGGACAACCCCCTGCGCAAGGCATTGCTGACGCCAAGTGACTGGAAACTTCTGCGCCAGTGCCCTTGCGCCGTGTTGATGGTCAAGAGCGAGCGGCCCTGGACGGGAGGCAAGATTTTGGCAGCAGTGGATGTCGGTAACGATGACGAAGATCATCGGCGGCTGCATACCAGCATCATCGACCATGGCTATGACATTGCCAGCCTGGCAAAAGGTGAACTGCACGTGATCAGTGCGCATCCCTCCCCCATGCTGGCAGCATCCGATCCTGTCTACCAGCTCAGTGAGACCATCGAAAAACGCTACCGAGAGGCGTGCAGTGCTTTCCAGGCCGAATATGATATCAGCGAAGATCGCCTGCATGTCGCAGAGGGCCCTGCGGATGTGCTGATACCTCATACCGAGCAGAAGCTCGATGCAGTGGTCACGGTCATTGGCACTGTCGCGCGCACGGGCATCTCAGGTGCCTTGATTGGCAATACCTCTGAAGTCGTGCTCGATACGCTGGTAGGTGATGTGCTGGTACTTAAAAGTGAAGAGGGGATCGCGCACCTGGCTGAATTGGCCCGAGGCTAGAAATTTTTGCGCACAAAGACAAAACCCCTACCTGCTTGCGCAGATAGGGGTTTTGCGAAATGAATCTTGACGATGACCTACTCTCACATGGGGAAACCCCACACTACCATCGGCGATGCATCGTTTCACTACTGAGTTC
>NZ_RHQR01000007.1:0-289808 GCF_003936645.1 Pseudomonas sp. p106 | reverse complement strand
ATTTGCCCTGATGAAGAAGAAGGAGGAATACGTAAGCAGAACGGCCTAAAGACCGTTGTTTACAACCATAGAATCTCCCACAGAGACCTCGCAGCTCTTGAGGTCTGCGCTGTACCTGTGGGAGCCGGCTTGCCGGCGATGGGCTGCGTAGCAGCCCTGATAACGCCAACTGACTGACACTAGCCGTCAAGGCGACTTTTATTGCACAGAGGCCAGCATTGCCAGTGCTAACGCTTCTTGCCCCCGAGCAATGACCCCATCAACCCCCGCACCAGCTGGCGCCCCAACTGGTTGGCCGCCTGACGCACCGCCGACTTGATCGCCTGCCCCGCCGCGCTCTGCAAGAAATCCCCGGCCTTGTCGACCAGGCTGTCATCAGCCGCCTTGGGCGCCGGCACGGGCTCTACCGGCTCGCCTTTGCGCCGGGCCAGCATTTCGTACGCCGACTCCCGGTCAATAGGCTTGTCATAGCGCCCCGCCAACGGTGACCCTGCTATCAGCGCACTACGCTCGGCCACACCCAACGGCCCGATTCGCGATTGCGGCGGCGCAATCAGCACCCGCTGAACCATCGCCGGAGTGCCCCTTTCTTCAAGCGTACCCACCAGAGCCTCGCCAATCCCCAGCTCGGTCAGCACTGCCAGAGTGTCGAATGCCGGGTTCGGGCGAAAGCCGTCTGCCACGGCCCGCAGCGATTTCTGCTCCTTGGCGGTAAAGGCCCGCAGCCCATGCTGGATGCGCAACCCCAGTTGGGCCAGAACGCTGTCGGGCAGATCGCCCGGCGACTGGGTGACAAAGAACACCCCCACGCCCTTGGAGCGAATCAGCCGAACTACCTGTTCCAAGCGATCCTGCAGGGCTTTCGGGGTGCCGTTGAACAGTAGATGCGCTTCATCGAAAAACAGCGCAAGTACCGGCTTGTCGGCATCGCCTCGCTCCGGCAACTGCTCGAACAGCTCGGCCAGCAGCCACAGCAGGAAGGTGGCGTATACCTTCGGGGCCTCATGCACCAACCGGCTGGCATCGAGCAGGTGAATTCGCCCACGACCATCAGCGTCCGTGCGCAACAGGTCCTCAAGTTGCAATGCCGGCTCACCGAACAGCGCCTCGGCACCCTGTTGCTCCAGCGTTGCCAAACGCCGCAACAATGCCTGGGTCGAGGCCGTGGTCATCAGCGCACTGTCTTCGCCCAGCAACTGGGGATTGTCTTTAAGGTGGGCCAGCAGCGCCTTGAGGTCCTTGAGGTCGAGCAGCAGCAACCCGTCACGGTCGGCCACCTTGAATGCGGCATACAACGCAGCCTGCTGGCTGTCGGTCAGCTCAAGCAGATTGCCGAGCAACAGCGGCCCCATCTCACTGAGGGTGGTGCGCAGCGGGTGGCCGGACTGCCCGGCGATATCCCACAGGCTCAGCGGGTAGGCCTGCGCCTTGTAACCCAGCCAAGGCATGCCGGCAATGCGCTCGGCCACCTTGCCCTGGGGCGCACCCGCCGCACCGACACCGCACAGGTCACCTTTGACATCGGCTGCGAACACTGCCACACCGGCATCACTGAATACTTCCGCCAGGTGCTGCAAGGTCACGGTCTTGCCGGTACCGGTGGCACCGGCAACCAGGCCATGGCGGTTAGCCAGGCGCATGGCTTGAGTCACAGGCTGGCCATCCGGGCCAGCGCCTACAACTATGGTCGAAGTTTCCGACATCTTTTTAATCCTCTGCTCAAGCTTGACCACCCACCAGCCGATAGCTCTGGATGATATTCGCCTTTGAAGACAGAACACCCCTGAAAGGACTTTCGGGATGTTGCACTGTTTTAAGCGGTACTCGTGCGAACGCCCGATAAAAACCTTAGCGGAACCGATCACGCCATGAACAAAAGCCTTCGTTTCAGCCACAAGATTCTTTTGGCCGCATCACTGATCGTGATACTCGCCTTCAGCCTGTTCACCCTCTACAACGACTATCTCCAGCGTAATGCCATCCGTGAAAACCTGGAGAATTATCTGGCTGAAATGGGCACATCCACTTCGAACAACATTCGCAACCTGTTCGAAGGCCGTATAAAACTGGTTGAAAACCTGGCGCAGAACATCGCCCAGCAACCTGCCAGCGCAGAAACGCTGATGGGCCAGAGCGCCCTGACGTCAAGCTTCCTGACCGTCTACCTGGGCAAGGTCGACGGTGGCTTCAGCGTGCGACCCGACTCGAAGATGCCTGATGGCTACGACCCACGCACCCGCCCCTGGTACAAGGATGGCATGAGCGCCCCGGGCGCCATCCTCACCGAGCCCTACATCGACATGACCACCAACCAGATGGTCATCGGCATCCTCAGCAAAGTGTCCGCGGGTGTCGGCGTGGTCGGTGGCGACCTGGCCCTGGACGGCCTGGTGCAGATCATCAACTCGCTGAATTTCGGCGGCATGGGCTATGCCTTCCTGGTCAACGACCAAGGCAAGATTCTGGTGCACCCGGACAAGGCACTGGTCATGAAATCGCTGTCGGACCTGTTCCCGCAGCACACGCCGAAACTGACCGGCGAGCTCACCGAAATCGAGGCCGATGGCCAGACCCGCCTGCTGACCTTCACCCCGATCAAGGGCCTGCCATCGGCCAACTGGTACATCGGCCTGTCGGTGGACAAGGACAAAGCCTTTGCCATGCTCAGCAACTTCCGTACGTCGGCCGTGATCGCCACGGCGGTGGCGGTCGTGATCATCATTGGCTTGCTGGGCCTGCTGATCCGCGTGCTGATGCAACCCTTGCTCACCATGACCCGCGCCATGGAAGACATCGCCGAAGGTGAAGGCGACCTGACCAAACGCCTGAAAATCCACAACCATGATGAGTTCGGCATCCTCGGCACCGCCTTCAACCGCTTCGTCGAGCGCATCCACGGCTCGATCCGCGAGGTGTCCTCGGCCACCGAGCAGGTCAACGAAGTGGCCCTGCGCGTGATCAGCGCCTCCAACTCGTCGATGACCAACTCGGACGAGCAGTCCAACCGCACCAACAGCGTTGCCGCCGCCATCAACGAACTGGGTGCCGCCGCCCAGGAAATCGCCGGCAATGCCGCCCAGGCCTCGCAACATGCAAGCTCTGCACGCCTGTTGGCAGAAGAGGGCCAGCAAGTCGTGACGCGCAATATCGAGGCGATGAATCTCCTGTCGGACCTGATCGTCACCTCCAGCGCGCACATCGAAACGCTCAACAGCAAGACGGTGAACATCGGCCAGATCCTTGAGGTGATCACCAGTATTTCCCAACAGACCAACCTGCTGGCGCTGAACGCCGCCATCGAAGCCGCACGGGCTGGAGAAGCCGGGCGTGGTTTTGCCGTGGTCGCCGACGAAGTACGCAACCTGGCGCACCGTACCCAGGAGTCGGCGCAACAGGTACAGGCGATGATCGAGGAGCTGCAGGTCGGTGCCCGCGAGTCGGTCGATACCATGGGCCAGAGCCAGCGCCACAGCCAGGACAGCATGGCGATCGCCAACCAGGCCGGTGAGCGCCTGGACAGCGTCACCGTGCGCATCGGTGAAATCGACGGCATGAACCAGTCGGTGGCCACTGCAACCGAGGAGCAGACAGCCGTGGTCGACTCGATCAACATGGACATCAATGAGATCAACATGCTCAACCAGGAAGGGGTCGAGAACCTGCAGGCCACCCTGCGGGCGTGCTCGGACCTGGAGCAGCAGGCCTCCCGCCTCAAGCACCTGGTAGGCAGCTTCCGCATCTAGCGCCAAGCGGCAAGCGGCAAGCTGCAAGTAAAAGCGGATTTGGCGCCGCCTCTTGCTTGCAGCTTGCAGCTCCCACCCAACCCAACCGAACAAACTATCCTTCAGGTAGGTCAACCTTAGGCGCGTCATCCCCGGCCTGTTACAGCCCGATGACGGACCAAAAGTCGATCCCGGAGGGATGCTGATCGTGCACATCGCTGACATCACCATGTTCTACGCCCCGGCCAGCGGCGGCGTACGCACTTATCTTGATGCCAAACACCACCGCCTCGACGCCATTGACGGCGTACGCCACAGCCTGTTGATTCCCGGAGCCAGCGCTCGCCAGGAAGACGGCATCTATCAAGTTCCGGCTCCGCCCCTGCCCTTCGGCAAAGGCTACCGCTTCCCAGTGCGGCTGGCCCCCTGGTGCAATGTGCTGCGCGGCCTCAAGCCCGACCTCATCGAGGTGGGTGACCCCTACCTGACCGCCTGGGCGGCCCTCGAGGCGCGGCGTCAGCTGGATGTACCCGTGATCGGTTTCTATCACTCCGACTTGCCGCTGCTGGTCAGCAACCGCATGGGCAACTGGTTCATGCCAAATGTAGAAGCCTATGTCAGCAAGCTGTACGGCAATTTCGACCGAGTGCTGGCGCCCAGCCAGGTGATGGCCGACAAGCTTCGCCGCCTGGGTGTGCGCGATGTCCATGTGCAGCGCCTGGGCGTCGATCTGGCCACGTTCAACCCGCAACACCGTGACCCGCAACTGCGCGCCGAACTGGGCATACCCGATACCAGTCGCCTGCTGGTCTTCGCTGGCCGTGGCTCGCGGGAAAAAAACCTGCCCGTACTGCTCGATTGCATACAGCGTCTTGGCCGCCCTTACCACCTGTTGCTGGTGGGCTCGAACATGCCAGCCAACGTCCCTGACAACGTCAGCGTGATCAATCGATTCTGCGCGCCGCAGGACGTCGCCAGACTGGTGGCCAGCGCCGACCTGTTGGTGCATGCCGGCGACCAGGAAACCTTCGGCCTGGTCATCCTTGAAGCAATGGCCAGCGCCACTCCCGTGGTGGCCGTGCACGCCGGGGCCTTCGGCGAGATCGTCAATGAGCAGTGTGGGCGCCTGTGCCGGGCAAACGATGGGCAGGCCATGGCCACTGCAGTGCGTGAGGTGTTCGAAGCCGGCGTGCGCAAGCTCGGGGCCCAGGCCCGCAGCCACGTTGAGCAACATTATTCGTGGGACAATGTCGTCGCCGGCCTGCTGCAGCACTATCAAGCGGTGCTTGGCCATCAACCACAGGTACGCGCCCATGCTTGAGGCCAGCACCGCGTCGGGCAGCCTGATGCTCGTGCTGCACGATATCGCGCCTGAGACCTGGCCGGACTACCAGCCCTTCGTTCAGGCGGTCGACGAAATGGGCCATGTGCCCATGACCTGGCTGGTAGTGCCGAACTTCCATCACCGCAACCCGCTGGCAGGCTCCCCAGCATTCTGCCGCCTGCTCGAACGGCGCCTGGCGCGCGGCGATGAACTGGCGTTGCATGGCTTGTACCACGCCGACGATGGGCCATCGCCAAGCAGCCTGCGTGAGTACTTCATGCGCCGCCTGTACACCCATGAAGGTGAATTCTATGCCTTGAACCAGGCGCAGGCCATGCAACGCCTGGAGGCCGGCCTTGAAGTCTTCGCCCGGCAAGGCTGGCCCGTCGCAGGCTTCGTCGCCCCGGCCTGGCTGATGAGCCAAGGCACCCGCCAGGCCCTGAGCCAACTGCCGTTGCGCTACACCAGCACACCACAGCACCTGTATCGCTTGCCGGACTTCACAGCGTTCAATGCCCCCGGCCTGGTCTGGAGTGCCCGCAGCGCCTGGCGCCGCAGCGTGTCGCGAGTGGTCTGTGACTGGCAATGCAGGCGCTGGCGCAACGCGCAAACCCTGCGCCTTGGGCTGCATCCGGTGGACATGCGCCACCGCTCCTCACGAGATTACTGGCTGCGAACGCTGGACAAGCTGCTGATGCAAGGCCGCGCCCCCCTGACCAAGTCGGCCTGGCTACAGCGCCAGGCAAACGGATGAACCGTCTGGGCTGGCTGGCCATGGCTTTGGTGACGGCCATGGTGATACCGGCCCTGCTGGGGGGAAGCGAACTGCTGCCCCGGCTCAAGGCCTTCGACCCCGGCTTGATGCTGACCCTGCTGGGCATGATCCTGCTGTGCTGGGTGATCAATGCCGTGCGGCTGCGCCTGCTGCTTGGCCAGCAGGGAGCAAAACTTGGGCACGTACGCAGCCTCGGCGTAGTGATGGCCACCGAGTTCGCCATTTGCACCACCCCAGGCGGCAGCGGTGGGCCGCTGACACTCATGGCGCTGCTGGCCCGCGACCGTATCGGCCCGGCACGCAGCGGCGCGGTGTTTGCCATGGACCAGTTGAACGACCTGCTGTTCTTCTTCTGTGCCATGTTGGCAATAGCCGGTTACGCACTGTTCCACAGCCTTGGCCGCAGCCAGCAGAGCATGTTGCTGGGCAGCGCGCTGTTGCTGTGCTCGGCACTGGCGGCAATAGTGGCGCTGCTACGTTACCGACGGACGGTGATGCGCCTCAACGGGCGGCTTTTGCAGCGCATGGGGATGGCGCCGGCGCGCAAACGGCGCTGGGCACGCAAGCTGTTGCATTTCATCGATGCCTTGGCGCAGACCTGGCAGCTACCCAAAAGCACGTTGGTGCTTGTGTTCACCCTCACCTGCGCGCACTGGAGCCTGCGCTACAGCGTGCTGTACCTGGTGTTACAAGGCTTGGGCGTGGAGTTGTCGTGGATCCCGAGTTTTCTGGTGCAGATGCTCTCGCTCAGTGCCGGGCAATTCAGCCTGCTGCCGGGCGGAGCCGGGGCCGCCGAGCTGACATCGGCAAGCCTGTTGACGCCTCTGGTGGGCAGCTCCACCGCTGCCGCAGCGATCCTGATCTGGCGTGCGGTCACTTACTATTTTTACCTGCTGGCCGGGGGGCCGGTGTTCGTCTGCCTGCTGGCGCGCCCGCTACTGGAGCGCTGGCGGCGTCAGACGGGTTGAGCTGGCGCCAGAGCTCGGCGGCACCGGGAAAATCGGTGCCGTCCTGTTCGCTCAGGGCATCGGGGTCATAGCGGGCAAGGCAGCCTTCACCAAGGGTGGGCGGTGCTGATGCGGTGGGTTTGTTGCGTGAGCTTGTCATGTTGCATCCCCTGCATAGCTGGGGCTGCGTTGCAGCCCCAAAGCCCGTATCAGTCGAACACGACAGTCTTGTTGCCGTGCACCAGCACGCGGTCTTCCAAGTGATAGCGCAGGCCACGGGCAAGCACCATCTTCTCGACGTCGCGGCCGAAGCGGACCATGTCCTCGATGCTGTCGGCATGGCTCACACGTACCACGTCCTGCTCGATGATCGGGCCTGCGTCCAGCTCTTCAGTCACGTAGTGGCAAGTAGCACCGATCAGCTTCACCCCACGCAGGGCGGCCTGGTGGTAAGGCTTGGCACCGACGAACGACGGCAGGAAGCTGTGGTGGATGTTGATGACTTTTTCGGCGTAATCCTGGCACAACTGCGGTGGCAGGATTTGCATGTAACGCGCCAGCACCACCACATCGGCCGCATGTTCCTGAACCAGGCGCGACACTTCAGCAAACGCAGGCGCCTTGTCTTTCGGGTCGACCGGTACATGGAAGAACGGGATGCCGTGCCACTCGACCATGCTGCGCAGGTCGTTGTGGTTGGAAATCACGCAGGGGATCTCGCAATCCAGTTCATCGGTGTGCCAGCGGTGCAACAGGTCAGCCAGGCAGTGGGATTCGCGGCTCGCCATCAGCACCACGCGCTTTTTCTGAGCCGAGTCAGTAATGCGCCAGGCCATGGAAAACTCTTCGGCGATCGGCGAGAAGGCTTCACGGAAGGCCTCGATACCAAATGGCAGCGATTCGGCGCGGATTTCATGGCGCATGAAGAACCAGCCACTCTGCTCATCGGAGTGGTGGCTCGCTTCGTTGATCCAGCCATTGTACAAAGCCAGGAAATTACTGACTTTCGCCACGATACCAACACGGTCGGGGCAAGCGATCACCAGACGATAGGTGCGCATGAATAAGACTCCAGAACTTCGCAAAGGCGCTCATTCTAGCGGCCCGCCCGGAAAAACGCAGTAATCATTGCACCCCACCGCCGCCCGCCTCCTCGCTTACACGCAAGCTGCGGCACGCTGCAACAGCGTGGGTGAAACATGACGAATTGCGGGGCCTTATGTAAATATTTTTTTAACCTTGAGATATTTTGTCACAGCGACATAAACAGTTGAGGAACTGATTAATAGGTTTACTTGAGAGTTTCGCCTGTCTATTATTGCTCCACACATTTCCGAACACGCATTAAGGAACACTCCATGTCCCTGATCAACGAATACCGCGCCACCGAAGAAGCCATCAAGGAACTTCAGGCCCGCCTGGCCAACCTGTCGCAGGATGACAAGCTGAAAAAAGAACTGGAGTTCGAAGGCAAACTGCGCACCCTGATGGGCGAATACTCCAAATCGCTGCGCGACGTCATTGCCCTGCTCGACCCGGAGTCGAAACTGAGCAAAGGGCCACGTGGCGCCGTCAAGACCACCGCCACCAAACGTGCGCGCAAGGTCAAGCAATACAAAAACCCGCACAATGGTGAAGTGATCGAAACCAAAGGCGGCAACCACAAAACCCTGAAAGAGTGGAAAGCCAAATGGGGTGGCGATGTGGTTGAAAGCTGGGCGACCCTGCTGGACTGATTGTCCGCTCGATCGCTGTACTGCTAAAAACAAAAACGCCGGCACGATGCCGGCGTTTTTGTTTGCTTGTATAAAACCACTCAAACACTGATGGCAAACTGCTCCGCCAGTTGTCGGGCATGCGCCTGCCAGGCATCCAGCACCTGACGCCCGGCCTCGTCCGCGTTGGCCCAGGCGCTTTGGCGCGCCTGCTCGAAGTCACCCAGCGTGTTGGGTGCACCCCAATGCGGATCGCTCAGCCGCTGCTGGCAGAAACCATACCAGCGTTGCCGCTCTTCGCTATTCAAGGTTTCCGGGAAGTTGCGCGCCCGATACCGGAACAACAACTCAGGCATGCGCGGGTCATCGAACATCCAGTGGCCTTGCCCCAACTGTGCAGGGTCCAGCGTTCTTACTTGTTCGCACAGCCGGCGGTCGCGGTCGCCGAGAAACCCTTCATACAATTGCTGTTCCGGATCGTCACTCGGAACAAAGTCGTCCTTGCCGTAAATGTGTTCCAGCTTGTGTTGCCAAGCATTCTGTTGATTGGCCAACTCTTCAGCGCGTGATTGCACGAGCGCCAAATCGATACCGAGCCGTTGCTGATCGGGCGCACGCAATACCGAGAGCGGCGCCACTACCGGGCAGCGATTGATCTGCACCAACTTCAGCGGTATGGGTAATTGCCCGTCAGACAATTCCTCACGACGCGTGTACAAGCGTTCACGAAGCACCTCGGCACTTTCCCTTAATAAGGGTAGGGTTTCCTGTTGCAGGTCGCACACAATCAGCGCGTTGCGATTACGTGGGTGCCAGGCCAAAGGCAAGACCACCCCCAGATAATTGCGCGCCGCCGAGAACCGCCCCGATATATGCACCAACGGCTGCAGCAGACGGATTTGCTCCATCACTTTGTGCTTGCTGCGCAACTGGAACAGCCACTCATACAACTTGGGTTGCTTGTGCCGGATCAGACGCGCCAGTGCGATGGTGGCCCGCACGTCGGAAAGTGCCTCGTGTGCATGCCCATGCTCGATGCCATTGGCCTTGCTGAGCAGTTCAAGACGCAGGCTGGTGCGCCCGTCCTGTTGCGGCCAGACGATGCCTTCAGGGCGAAGGGCATAAGCAGTGCGTACCACATCGATCAAGTCCCAGCGACTATTGCCGCCCTGCCACTCCCGGGCATAGGGGTCGAAGAAGTTGCGGTACAGGCTGTAGCGGGTAACCTCGTCGTCGAAGCGCAAGGTGTTGTAACCGGCGCCACAGGTCCCCGGGAGGGCCAGTTGCGCGTGCACCCGCGTCATGAACTCGGCTTCGCACAGGCCTTGGCTGGCCAGTTGCTGGGGGGTGATACCCGTCACCAGGCAGGCCGCCGGGTGCGGCAGGATATCGTCGCTGGGGCGGCAATAAAGACTGATCGGCTCGTCGATCTCATTGAGCTCGAAGTCGGTGCGCACTCCGGCCACCTGCAACGGCCTGTCGCAGCGCGGGTTGATACCGGTGGTTTCGTAGTCGTGCCAGAAAATGCTAGAGGTCACGGGGACGTCCTGATCAAAGGTCGCCCCGATTCTAGCGGACATGGCCTCAGACGGAAGCGTTGGCCGGGTGGAAACTGAAATAGTCGCGCAACGAGCGCACGAATTCGTCGTATTCGCGTGGTGCCTGCAGCAGCATGAAGCCCGAATCGTAGTGGCCAGGCGTCTGGTCCTCACGGCACCACAGGCAACTGGCGGTCAGGTTGATGAACTGAAAGCCGCCACCGGGCAGCGGCAGGCGCAACTGCAACTCGAAATCCGGCCCCACCAGCACCGGTAACTGGCTGATCAACATCAAGCCATCTTCCGAGGCATTGCCCAGCTGCCCGATCGGCTGATCGGTAAAGCGGTTGAAGACCCTCAGTACACAAGGTAACTGATGGCGTTCGATATGACGCTGATTGAACATGGTCACAATTGCAGTCCGTACCCGATGCCAGGAATACGAGGTACTGGCGGTTGTTGTAACAACTGAGTTACAGGTTAACGCAGCGCACGCGGCAAATCCCGTGAAATAAACGATACCTTGGTGTTAACGCCAAGGAGAGGTATTCACCGGGCTGGCCATCGCACCCTCGCCAGCGCGGTAGTGGCCCAGCTTCTCCAGAGTCTGCAGTCGCGCCTTGGCCCGGTAGGCATACTCGTTGCGCGGATACTGCTGGATCAGGTATTCGTAGGTTTGTGCTGCGTCCACGAAAAGCTTCTGGCGCTCCAGGCACTGACCCCGCAGCAACGACACTTCCGGATGGATGAACGGCCGCGCGCGGCTGGTACGATCGACCTGTGACAGCTCGAGCATGACCCGCTGGCAATCGCCTCGGTCGTACGCACGATAGGCGTTGTTCAGATGGTGGTCCATGGACCAGCGGGTACAGCCGACGGCGCTGGCCGCCAGGGCAAAAACGATCAGGGCTCGCATGGGGATCTCCTTTAATAAAGAGTATATCGGCGTGCCGGTATATTTCTTCAGCTTGCAACTTGCAGCTTGCAGCTGCCCTATCGTACCCGCCTGCAGGTAGTGCAACGGAACAATGACTACAGGGCGATTCAGGAGTAGCCTTTCGCTGCGCTTCACTATAGGAGTCTGTGCATGACCATCCGCCGTACCAAAATCGTCGCCACCCTCGGCCCCGCCAGCAATTCGCCGCAAGTGATCGAACAACTGATCCTCGCCGGCCTGGACGTGGCACGCCTGAACTTTTCCCACGGCACCCCGGACGAGCACAAGGCGCGCGCCCGCCTGATCCGTGAAATCGCTGCCAAGAACGGCCGCCATGTCGCATTGCTGGGCGACCTGCAGGGTCCGAAGATCCGCATCGCCAAGTTCAGCAACAAGCGCATCGAACTGAAGATCGGTGACAAGTTCACCTTCTCCACCGCCCACCCGCTGACCGAAGGCAACCAGGACATCGTCGGTATCGACTATCCCGACCTGGTCAAGGACTGCGGCGTTGGTGACGAACTGCTGCTCGACGACGGCCGTGTGGTCATGCGCGTCGAGACCGCTACCGCAGATGCACTGCACTGCGTGGTGATCATCGGTGGCCCGCTGTCGGACCACAAAGGCATCAACCGCAAAGGTGGCGGCCTGACCGCGCCGGCCCTGACCGAAAAAGACAAGGCCGACATCAAGCTGGCCGCGGAAATGGACCTGGACTACCTGGCCGTGTCCTTCCCGCGTGACGCCAGCGACATGGAATATGCCCGCAAGCTGCGCGACGAGTCCGGCGGCAGCGCCTGGCTGGTGGCCAAGATCGAGCGTGCCGAAGCCGTTGCCGACGACGAAACCCTCGACAAGCTGATCGCCGCCTCCGATGCCGTGATGGTTGCCCGTGGCGACCTGGGCGTGGAAATCGGCGACGCCGAGCTGATCGCCATCCAGAAGAAGATCATCCAGCACGCACGCCGCAACAACAAGGCGGTGATCGTGGCGACCCAGATGATGGAGTCGATGATCCAGAACCCGATGCCGACCCGCGCCGAAGTGTCCGACGTGGCCAACGCCGTGCTGGACAACACCGATGCGGTGATGCTGTCGGCCGAAAGCGCCGCCGGTTCCTACCCGATCGAAGCGGTACAGGCCATGGCGCGCATCTGCCTGGGCGCTGAAAAGCACCCGACCAGCCAGAAGTCCAGCCACCGCCTGCACACCACCTTCGAGCGCTGCGACGAAAGCATCGCCCTGGCGGCCATGTACACCGCCAACCACTTCCCCGGCGTCAAGGCGATCATCGCCCTCACCGAGAGTGGCTACACCCCGCTGATCATGTCGCGCCTGCGCTCGCACGTGCCGATCTACGCACTGTCGCCGCACCGCGCTACCCAGGCGCGCGCGTCGATGTTCCGCGGCGTCTACCCGATCGCGTTCGACCCGGCTTCGCTGCCGGCCGACAAGGTCAGCCAGGCGGCGGTCGACGAACTGCTCAAGCGTGGCCTGGTGGCGCAAGGTGACTGGGTGATCCTGACCAAGGGCGACAGCTACCACACCATCGGTGGTACCAACGGCATGAAGATCCTGCATGTCGGTGATCCGCTGGTCGGCTGATCTGCCTCAACCGGCGCCGCTCTGCGGCGCCGGTTCAATCACTGCACACCGTCTTCAGGCATGCTCGACGAACACATCGGCAAATACCTGATTCCTCGGTACCCCCGCAATGAACAGCCGCCGCGCGAACCGCTCCACACTTCCCGGCGAGCCACACACCAGCGCAATGGTCTGCCGCGATGATGGCCGCAATGTCGCCAGCGCTGCATCCAGCTGATCCGCCAGCACCCGCTCGACACTCACGCCTTCGATCTGCATCAACGGCTCAGCCAGGTAATGCCCGGCGGCATCATGCGCCACATGCATCACCCTGATCTCCCCCCGATGCCCCTGCCGCACCGCCTCGCGCAAGATGCCCCACAATGGCGCAAGCCCGGTACCTGCTGCCAGCAACCATAGCGCCCGCCCCTGCCAGTCCAGGTCGTAATGCAGCGCCCCACCGCGCAGTTCCCCCAGGCGCAGCGTATCGCCAACTTGCAAACCACGGGCCTTGTCGCAAAAGGCGCCCGGGCGCTGGCAGTCGATATGGAACTCAAGGAAGTCGTCTTCGCCCGGCAGGCTTGCCAATGAATAGGGCCGGGCCACCGCACCGTTCCACAGCACCACATGCTGACCGGCCTGATAACGCAATGCCCGCTCCGGCCGCAGGCGCAAGCGCAGCACATCACCGAACCAGTCCAGCGCACAGACCTGTGCAGGGATGCCGTCCTGCAGGGGGTCGAACACCGCTACGCGCAGGTCGTCAATCACCCGGCACTGGCATGCCAGCCGCCAGCCCTGTGTGTGTTTTTCCAGCGCCAGGGCCTCGGGCCGTGCATCGGCGGGTTGCCCGTCCAGGCAATGCACCAGGCAGGCGTGACAGCTACCTGCACGGCAGCTGTAGGGCACATTCAGCCCCGCGTCGTTCAGGGCATCGAGCAGATTGCTGCCGGTGGGCACCGTCCAGCGGCGCTCGTCCACACAGAGTTCAGGCATGGTCATCACTTCTCCGGCTATACATCGCCACTCTAAGGCAAGCCGGCATCGGCAGCAAAAAGGATGCCCGTCGCCTGCAGACCATGGTCCAGACCACACGCAGGTGTTTCGCAGGCACAGGCGCGCTATACTGCCGCGCCTTTTTGCGTCGGCCTGACCTGTCGACGCCTTGCCAGGCGTTTCGACACGCAGGTGTGCAGTGTCGGAAGGCCTTTACGAATGTTCCCGTCTTTAAGAGGAGCGCGCTGCATGACCGTGATCAAGCAAGACGACCTGATTCAGAGCGTCGCCGACGCCCTGCAATTCATTTCGTACTACCACCCCGTCGATTTCATCCAGGCGATGCACGAGGCCTACCTGCGTGAAGAGTCGCCTGCCGCGCGCGACTCCATCGCCCAGATCCTGATCAACTCGCGCATGTGCGCCACCGGCCACCGGCCGATCTGCCAGGATACCGGTATCGTCACCGTATTCGTGCGCGTCGGCATGGACGTGCGCTGGGACGGCGCCACCCTGAGCGTCGACGACATGATCAACGAAGGTGTGCGTCGCGCCTACAACCTGCCTGAAAACGTTCTGCGCGCTTCGATCCTGGCCGACCCGGCCGGTGCCCGCAAGAACACCAAGGACAACACTCCAGCCGTCATCCACTACTCGATCGTCCCAGGCGACAAGGTCGAAGTCGATGTGGCAGCCAAAGGCGGCGGCTCGGAAAACAAGTCGAAGATGGCCATGCTCAACCCGTCCGACTCGATCGTCGACTGGGTCCTGAAGACCGTCCCGACCATGGGTGCCGGCTGGTGCCCGCCTGGCATGCTCGGTATCGGCATCGGCGGTACCGCCGAAAAAGCCGCAGTCATGGCCAAGGAAGTGTTGATGGAGTCCATCGACATCCATGAACTCAAAGCCCGTGGCCCGCAGAACCGCCTCGAAGAGATCCGCCTGGAGCTGTTCGAGAAGGTCAACCAGCTGGGCATCGGCGCCCAGGGTCTGGGTGGCCTGACCACCGTGCTCGATGTCAAGATCATGGACTACCCGACCCACGCCGCATCCCTGCCGGTGTGCATGATCCCCAACTGCGCCGCCACCCGTCACGCGCACTTCGTGCTCGACGGCTCCGGCCCGGCCGAGCTGGAAGCCCCGTCGCTGGACGCCTACCCGGAAATCGTCTGGGAAGCCGGCCCGAGCGCCCGCCGCGTCAACCTCGACGACATCACCCCGGAAGAAGTGGCCAGCTGGAAGCCGGGCGAGACCATCCTGCTCAACGGCAAGATGCTCACCGGCCGCGATGCCGCGCACAAGCGCATGGTCGAGATGCTCAACCGTGGCGAAGCGCTGCCGGTTGACCTCAAAGGCCGCTTCATCTACTACGTCGGCCCGGTCGACCCGGTCGGTGACGAAGTGGTAGGCCCGGCTGGCCCGACCACCGCCACCCGGATGGACAAGTTCACCCGCCAGATCCTTGAACAGACCGGCCTGCTGGGCATGATCGGCAAGTCCGAGCGTGGCCCGACCGCCATCGAAGCGATCAAGGACAACAAGGCCGTTTACCTGATGGCCGTCGGCGGCGCTGCCTACCTTGTGGCCCAGGCGATTCGCAAGTCCAAGGTTCTGGCCTTCGCCGAACTGGGCATGGAAGCGATCTACGAGTTCGAAGTCAAAGACATGCCAGTCACCGTCGCGGTGGACAGCAACGGTGAGTCGGTGCACATCACCGGCCCTGCGCTGTGGCAGAGCAAGATCGCCGAAAGCCTGGCGGTAGAAGTCAAGTAAACGGTATCGGGGCTGCTTTGCAGCCCCAATCGTTCATGCACCCCTATGGTTCACTGGCAGCCCGCCACGCGGATCATATGGGTAGTTCCTTGAGCCAGAATGACATGATCTTGTTGCTGCTTTCCTGTTCGCCCAAATCGCGCCAAGCGTAATGAGTGCGCAGGGATGGGTCATGCAGGAAGCCCCGGTTTCGCCAGAAACCGTGCAATGGCTTGTAGTTGGCAGGCCGTCTGGGGTGCATGCCAGGGCGCTCGACGGTGCAGAATGCGCAGTAGTCGAATTCGGCCAGCTTGTGCGCGTAGGACTCACGCTCGATGAAGAAGCGCACACCCAGGCCTTGGCCACGGTATTCGGGCAGCACCAGCGATTCGCCGAAATAGTACACGCTGGCAGGGTCGCGCCCCTGCGCCAGGAACGGCTGCTGAAACTTGGGCGCAACGTCCACCAGTGGCAGGCCGGTCGAGGCGCCAACCACACGCCCATCGTCCAGGGCCAGCACTACCAGGCTGCGGCCGGAGCGGGCATAGGCTGCCATGTGCTCGGCCTCAAACTCTACTGTGCCGTCATACAGATAGGGGAACTCGCGCAACACAGTCAGGCGCAGGCGAGCGAGGTCATCGATGTAAGGCGCGATAGCGGCACCGTGCAACAGGCGTATTTCCATGCTTGGCGGTCGTTCTGTCGAGGTGGGTGACGCGCTCGGCTAAGCCGGGCTTGAGGGGAAACCCTAACATCCGTACCAATACCCCACCTTTTCCCCACACGACAGGAACTGTTCCAGGACCGCTACCGAACGGGTAAATGCCCACTACGCAGCTTTCAATGCCGGTGCATCCCAGCTTTCCTTGACTCGCTCAGCTGATACGCGTCCCCAGCACCTTGAGGAAGGCCGCAAGCCATGCCGGGTGCGCCGGCCACGCAGGAGCCGTCACCAGGTTGCCATCTACGTGAGCCTGGTCCACGGCGATGTCGATGAACTTCCCCCCTGCCAGACGTACCTCCGGCGCACACGCCGGATACGCACTGCACTCACGCCCTTCCAGCACGCCAGCCGCCGCCAGCAACTGCGCACCATGGCAAACCGCCGCAATCGGCTTGCCGGCTTGGTCGAAAGCTTTGACCAACGCCAACACGCGCTCATCCAGGCGTAGATACTCCGGGGCTCGCCCACCGGGGATCAGCAAGGCATCGTAGCTTTCGGCACGGACCTGGACGAAATCATGGTTCAGGGCAAAGTTGTGGCCTGGCTTCTCGCTGTAGGTCTGCTCGCCTTCAAAATCGTGGATCGCCGTGCGCACCGTCTGGCCCGCGATTTTTTCCGGGCACACCGCATGCACCGTGTGGCCCACCATGCTCAAGGCCTGGAAAGGCACCATCGCCTCGTAGTCCTCGACGTAGTCGCCCACCAGCATGAGAATCTTCTTCGCAGTCATCGCATCCACTCCTTCGGTAGTTTGGGGAACAACCACTGCACGATAGTCTGCTTCAGTCGCGACGGTCGAGCAGGTTGACCACAAGGCGGTCGAGCCAGCCCCACACCCGCTGCTTCACGCGGCGCCACAACGGCCGGGCGTGCCAGTGGTCAAGATCGACCTCGTCACTCAGGCTGAAGTCGCGCTCGAAGCTGGCGACCACGGCGGCCGTCAGCGGCGGGTCCAATGCCTCGACGTTGGCCTCCAGGTTGAAGCGCAGGTTCCAGTGATCGAAGTTGCACGAGCCGACGCTGACCCAATCATCCACCAGCGCCATCTTCAGGTGCAGGAAGCACGGCTGGTATTCGTAGATACGTACCCCCGCGCGTAATAAACGAGGGTAGTAACGATGACCGGCGTAGCGTACCGAGGGGTGATCGGTCCGCGGGCCGGTGAGCAGCAGGCGCACATCGACACCCTTGCCTGCCGCCCGGCGCAGCGAGCGGCGCACGCTCCAGGTAGGCAAAAAGTAAGGTGTGGCCAGCCAGACCCGCTGTTTACCGCTGTTGAGCGCACGCACCAGCGAATGCAGGATGTCACGGTGCTGGCGGGCGTCGGCATAGGCCACCCGGCCCATGCCCTGGCCCTGCACCGGCACCTTGGGCAGGCGCGGCAGGCCGAAGCCTTCAGCGGGGCGCCAGGCCGTACGGCGGTTGTTGGCCTGCCACTGGCGGTTGAACAGTAGCTGCCAATCACTGACCACCGGGCCGCGCATCTGCACCATCACCTCATGCCACTCGCTGGTCGCTTCACCCGGCGTCCAGAACTCATCGGTGACACCGGTACCACCGACCACCGCCAAGCGCTCGTCAACCAGCAGCAACTTACGATGGTCGCGATACAGGTTGCGCAGGCCGCGGCGCCAGCGCAGGCGGTTGTACCAGCGCAGGTACACACCGGCATCCAGCAGGCGTTGGCGCAAAGCAGCATTGAAAGCCAGCGAGCCGTAGTCGTCGAACAGGCAACGCACGCGTACACCGCGCCGGGCCGCCTGCTCCAGTGCCTGGACCACCGCCTCGGCGCAGGCACCAGCCTCGACCAGGTACAGCTCAAGATCGACCTGGGCTTGGGCACCCTCGATCGCCTGGAGCATGCGTGGAAAGAATTCGGGGCCGTCGATCAGCAGTTCGAACTGGTTGCCATCGCGCCAGGGAAAGACCGGCCCCGGCATGTCAGCGGGCGTTGAAAATCAGCACCGCATTGACCGGTACCGTCGGGTTGATGGATTTGAGCTTGGCGAACTTGCGCAAGGTTTCCAGGCCGGGCAGCAGGCCGAAATCGTGGGCGTGCAGTATCAACGGTTCGAGGGTCACCACCTGGAAGCGCCGCGCATCGAGGCGGGTTGCCAGCAACAAGGCGTTGTAGCTGTGCGACTGGCCATGCAGCGTAACGGTCAGTGGCAGGCGCAATTCGACCTGCGCGCCGTCGGCCAGGTCGTTTATCGGCCGCAGGTCGAGTTGGGCCTTGACCGTCGCTTCGGCAAAGCGGCCGACCTCGAACAGGTCGTCACGCATGCGCTCGTCCCGTAGCGGGATACCACTGCTCACCGAGTCCATCTCGATACGCAGCCCGGCTGCGCCCTTGCGGTCGACGGTGCCATGCAGTACCAGAAAACGATGGACCTCGGCCGTATCGCCGTCCTTGCCGGTGACGAATGAAAGGCGTGAGGATTCACCATCGAGGTGCCAATTGGCGTGGGCGGGCAGGCACAGAGCCAGCAACAGTGCGGGTAGAAGACGGGGCAGCTTGAACATGACAGATCTCGTGAAACCAGACCGCCAACCTTACCCGGCCGTCTTCATGGCAGCAAGCGGCAGCCAGCCTGCGCCCCCTGCCATGCCGCCTGATTGCGCTGGCCCAGGCCCGCTGCGACAACCAGACGCTGCTGGCTGTCCTCCTCCAGCATGCTCAACGGCAACCACTGCGCGACATAACCCCGGCAATAGGCGGGGTCCAAGCCCATGACAAAACGGCAGGAGCAATATTCCTTGGCCGAATAAGCCGAAAGAATACCGGGGAAATCCGCCAATGCCTGGCGTTCCAGCCAGGCCCAGCCCAACAAGGCAACCATCACCAGCCCCAGCAGGCGCTTCATGCACCCTCCTTGGCCAGCGCTGCCAGCACACGCTTGAGCAGTTCGTTATGGTGGTAACTACCATCACGGTCGTCGGCGTAGCGGACGATGACCAGCTTGTGGGTCGGCAGTATGTAAAGGGCCTGGCCCCAGTGGCCGAGGGCGGCATAGGTGTCTGCCGGCGCGTCAGGCCAAGGTGAAGCACTGCCCGGCAGTGGCTGGTTGAGCCACCAGTGGCCACCCGGGTTGGCTTCGCCGGGCAGCGGTGTAGCCTGGCTGAACAGGGTTCGATTGAAAGCAACCCAGCTTGCCGGCAGCAACTGGCGGCCACCCCAGCGTCCTTCACGCTGCATCAACAGGCCGATGCGCGCCAGGTCGCGGGCACTGAGGTAGAGGTAGGAAGAGCCAACGAAGGTGCCACTGCCATCGCGTTCCCAAACGGCGCTGTGAATGCCCAGCGGGGTGAACAGCGCCTGCCAGGGGTAGTCAGGGTAAGCACTGCCCTTGAGCATGCCGCGCAATGCGGCGGCCAGGACATTGCTGTCGCCACTCGAATAAATGAATCGCTGCCCGGGCTTTTCGGCGACGGGTCTTGAAGCGGTATAAGCCGCCATGTCATGGCGCCCGCGCGTGTAGAGCATGGCCACTACCGAGGATTTCAGCGGTGCGTATTCGTAGTCTTCCTGCCAGGCCAGGCCACTGGCCCAATGCAACAGATCGGCCAGACGCACGTCGGGGTGTGCCTGCATGGGCGGGTAAAAGCGGGCCGCAGGGTCCTGCAGTTGAAAACGCCCCTCACCTTGGGCCACGCCCAGCACTGTCGCCAGCACGCTTTTGCTCACCGACCAGGTCAGGTGGGCGGTTTTCGCGGTAGTAGGTGCGGCGTACCGTTCGTGCAGGATACGGCCGTCACGGATGATCAGCAGGGCGTCGCTGCGAATGCCGCTGCGCTTGGTGGCGTCGCGTTCAGGGAAGGCATAGCTGTCGACAGCCTGCCAGTCGATGGCCGTGATGTCGGCCTGCCAATCCGGCAGGGGCCAGTCCTCTGCCCTGGCCGAACCGACCGCCACCGCCACCGCCAGGATCAACAACCCTGCCCTCAACATAAACGCCTCTTGGGGCCGCAAGGCGACCCGGGTTTTCAACGGATCAGGCGATCCTGGCAGGCGTTCATGACAATCCGGCAGCCTCCCAAGCCTTGGCCAGGCGCTTTTCCCGAGCAGCCGTCGCCAGCGCCATCACCCCCTGATCACGCTGCCACAGCTGCGCCCATTGCGCCGGCCCGGCCGACAGCGCTTTGTCGATGGCCCCTTTCAGTGCCTGAAACTGCGCAAACAAGCCCGCCAACAACAAATGGCAGCCAACACTGTCGGCGCACTGGCGGCTGGCCTCGGCACAGCCGGCCAACAAGGCAATCAGGCGCAACCGCAGCTCCTGTTGCCAGCCGCATTCCTGCGCTACGCCATACAACCAGGCAACCATCGCCGCCAGTACGTACAAATCTTCCAGCGAGCGAAACGGTTTGACGTACGCATCCCAACCATCACCTGCCAACAACTCGCAGGCAGCCTGGTGCAGTTGCAGGCGCCCGTGGCCGACCTCAGGCATCAAAGGCAGGGTCGGCAACGCCTCCAGGGTCACTCCTGGCTCACCCGGATAAACCACTCCCAGGCTCAGGCGCGGTGCTTCACCCTGCCCTTCGCTGCGCGCCGCCACCAGCAGCCATTCGGCGTCAAGCCCGGCGGTCACGAAGTCCTTGCGGCCGGTCAGGCGTAAACCCTCCAGGCGCGTCTGCATGTCCGCAGGGCGCACGCTACGCCGTTCGGTGGCGCATAACGCGCCGAGACTGGCCGGGGCGCTAGGCCACAGCATGCGCAAGGCGGCCTGGTAGCCAATGAGAAACGCCAGGCCGGGTGTGGCCATGGCGCGCCCACCCAGCACCGCCAGCTCGAACGGCGCGCACCCACCGAGGCGCTCGAGCTGCGCGGCATATGCCTCACCCAAAGTACCGGCCAGAGGCTGGCGAAAGGGATCGTTGAGTCGTTGCAACCAGGCCATCGGACGCTCCTCGCTTGTCAGGGGGTGTCACGCAAGCATCACCAAAGGTTCACAGGGGTGACACCGCGCCTACCTAGGCTGACTTTGCACAACAAAGCCGACCGGCCGCAACCCTTCATGGCTGGCTTAGGGAGACTCGCAATGACTCGGACAGCTCGCTCTGGCGACAACAGCACTGAACGCCGTCTGCAAGCCGAACGCCTGGTCGGCGCCGCGGCCCTGCAGGAAGCACAGGCCCTGCGCTACAAAGTGTTCAGCGCAGAATTCAAGGCCAGGCTCAAGGGCGCTGAACTGGGCCTGGACATGGATGACTACGACGTACATTGCCGGCACATCGGTGTACGCGACCTGAGCACCGGCGAACTGGTCGCCACCACCCGTCTGCTCGACCATCAGGCCGCCAGCAGCCTGGGGCGCTTCTACAGCGAAGAAGAATTCAGCCTGCATGGCCTGCTGCAACTGCAAGGGCCAATCCTCGAACTGGGCCGCACCTGCGTCGACCCCGGCTACCGCAACGGCGGCACCATCGCTGTGCTCTGGGGTGAGCTGGCCGAAGTGCTCAATGAAGGCCGCTACAGCTACCTGATGGGCTGCGCGAGCATCCCCATGCAGGATGGCGGGGTTCAGGCCCATGCCATCATGCAACGCCTGCGTGAGCGTTACCTGTGCAACGAACACCTGCGTGCGGAGCCAAAGAACCCGCTGCCCACCCTGGCCCTGCCGAACAACGTCATCGCCGAAATGCCGCCGCTGCTGAAGGCCTACATGCGCCTGGGTGCGAAGATCTGCGGTGAACCCTGTTGGGATGAGGACTTCCAGGTGGCCGACGTGTTCATCCTGCTCAAGCGTGATGACCTCTGCCCACGTTACGCCCGCCACTTCAAGGCAGCGGTCTGATGCCCAAACTGCGGGTGTTCGCCCGCCTCGCAAGGCTGGTGCTGGTACTGCTTTTCGGCATGCTCATGGCCAGCGTGATCGCCATCGGTGAACGCATGGGCATGAAGGCCTCCATCGAGCGCCGCCAGCGCTGGACCTGCCTGTTCATGAAACGCCTGGTCGCTGCCCTGCCCTTCGACGTGCGGGTAATCGGTGAACTGCCCAAACGGCCGATGTTGTGGGTCAGCAACCACGTGTCCTGGACCGATATCCCGCTGCTCGGCATGCTGCTGCCGCTGTCGTTTCTGTCCAAGGCCGAAGTCCGCCACTGGCCCGTGGCTGGCTGGCTGGCGGAGAAAGCCGGCACATTGTTCATCCGCCGCGGCGGCGGCGATAGCCAGCGCTTGCGTGAACAGATCAGCGCACAACTGGGCGACGCCAGGCCGCTGTTGATCTTCCCCGAAGGCACCACCACCGACGGGCGCCAGTTGCGCACCTTCCATGGGCGTTTGCTGGCAGGCGCCATCGATCAGGGTGTGGCAGTGCAGCCTGTTGCCATTGAGTACCTGCGCAACGGCGAGGCTGACCTGGTTGCGCCGTTCATCGGTGATGATGACCTCGTGTCACACCTGATGCGGCTGTTCGCCGAGCCGCGGGGTGAGGTGTGCATCCACCTGTTGCAGCCGATCAGCAGCGTGGACAAAGAACGCGCAGCGTTGGCATTTCAGGCGCAACAGGCTATCCAGATGGCGTTGTTCGGGGTTGGCGAAGTCGAGGTGGCAGCGCGCCGGCAGGCCCGTGCTGCTTGATGCCTGATTGGCAGTACACCGCTATCGGCCAGACCTCTGTGCGGCGGCAAACGTCTGCAACTGCGGATAGAACTCACGGAAATCAGCCAGCAACGGCTCGTACAACCGCTCAAGCTCCGCCATCACGCCCATCATGCCCTCAGGCCGGGACAAGCGTCGCCCAATGCCGTTGAAGACCTGCTCCAGGGTGGAAAAATCGCCATACGCCCCCAGCCAGTCATCTGCGGCCATCAAGGGCGCAATGCGCGCCAGCCGCCCTGGCAACTCGGGCTCGGCCAGCAACACGCGATAGAACGCACCGGTGAACTGCTCCAGCGGCTGTTCGGCATAGTCGCCCCAGTGTTGCGCCAGGCAATGGTCGAAGAACACATCCACAATGATCCCGGCATAGCGGCGCCGCTCCCGGGGGAACCGCGCCAGCGCCGCCAATACCAACGGGTGCTGATCGGTGTAGCTGTCGATGTGCCGATGCAGCCGAATGGCAGCCTCCAGCGTCGGCGCAAAGCGCCCCTCCAGCGAGCCTTTGACGAAATCGCCGTACAGGCTGCCAAGCAGTTGTTGCGGCGCCGGGCCGCCCAGGTGCAGGTGTGCGAGGTAATTCATGGGCGCAGTTTAGCACTGCGCATCCGTATATCGTTATAACACGATATAACGATTCGCGCTCAGCTCAGAACCACTTCATATTTCTATATCGCGAAATACCGATTTATATTTCGTCATATCGCGATATACCGCTACACCACGAGCCCCACACCATGCCTCTCGATCTCGACGACATAATAAAAGCCCTGGCCCACCCGGTCCGGCGAGAAATCCTCAACTGGCTGAAAGACCCGGCAGCGCACTTTCCCGCCCAGCACCACAGCACCGAGCACGGTGTCTGTGCCGGCCAGATCGATCAACGCTGCGGCCTGTCGCAGTCGACCGTTTCTGCCCACCTGGCAACGTTGCAGCGCGCAGGCCTGATCAGCAGCCAGAAGATCGGCCAGTGGCATTTTTTCAAACGCGACGAAGCCACCATCCAGGCGTTCCTCGAACAACTGCGCCAAGCGCTTTGACAAGGTAGGTAACCCGTTATGACCACGCTTTTCGATCCGATCACACTGGGCGATGTGCAACTGCCCAACCGCATCATCATGGCGCCGCTGACCCGCTGCCGCGCCGACGAAGGCCGGGTGCCCAACGCGCTGATGGCCGAGTACTACGTGCAGCGCGCCAGCGCCGGGCTGATCCTCAGTGAAGCGACCTCGGTCTCTGCCATGGGCGTCGGCTACCCTGATACGCCAGGCATCTGGAACGACCAGCAGGTACGCGGCTGGAACAACGTGACCAAGGCCGTGCACGGCGCGGGCGGTCGTATATTCCTGCAGTTGTGGCATGTTGGCCGCATTTCCCACCCCAGCTATTTGAACGGTGAACTGCCGGTGGCTCCCAGCGCCATCCAGCCCAAGGGCCATGTCAGCCTGGTGCGCCCGATCACCGAATACCCGACCCCACGGGCCTTGGAAAGCGAAGAAATCGCCGACATCGTCGAGGCTTACCGCAGTGGCGCAGAGAACGCCAAGGCTGCCGGTTTCGATGGCGTGGAAATCCACGGTGCCAACGGCTATCTGCTCGACCAGTTCCTGCAGAGCAGCACCAACCAGCGCACCGACCGCTACGGTGGTTCACTGGAAAACCGTGCCCGCCTGCTGCTGGAGGTGACAGACGCCGCCATCGGCGTGTGGGGCGCAGGCCGTGTCGGCGTGCACCTTGCGCCGCGCGCAGACTCCCATGACATGGGTGATGCCGACCGCGCCGAGACCTTCACCTATGTAGCGCGGGAACTGGGCAAGCGGGGTATCGCCTTCATCTGCTCTCGGGAGAAAGAAGCCGATGACAGTATCGGCCCGCTGATCAAAGCAGCGTTCGATGGCCCTTACATCGTCAACGAGCGGTTCGACAAGGCCAGTGCCAATGCCGCGTTGGCCAGTGGCAAGGCGGATGCGGTGGCGTTCGGTGTGCCGTTCATTGCCAACCCGGACCTGCCGGCACGGCTGGCGGCCGATGCGCCGCTTAACCAGGCGCACCCGGAAACCTTCTATGCAAAAGGGCCGGTGGGGTACATCGATTACCCGCGGCTGTAAGTCAGATCGCCGGGGCCGCTTTGCGGCCCTTCGCGACACAAGGCCGCCCCGACAGTCGACCGCTCAATTTCGTGTAGGAGCGGCCTTGTGTCGCGAAAGGAGGGCGAAGCCCTCCCCTAAGGCCCTAAGGCCCTAAGGCCCTAAGGCCCTAAGGCCGAGCATTGATCTGCTGCTGCAGGTTCTGAATCTGGCTCTGCAAGGTGTTGAAGTTACGCGTGGTCTGCCCACGAAACGCATCGAACTCCTGCACCGATGCGCCACTTGCTGGCGCCGCAGCCGGGCGATTGTCCACCTGGCTCTTCAATACCAGCACGTCCTGCTCCAGGCTCTCGATCGCCGCTTTCGGGTTGCCCTGCTTCTTCAATGCGGCCACCTCCTCGCTAAGGCTCTTGAGCTGCCCATCGAGCTTGCCGCCATCCACCTGGCCTGACTTCAACGCCGCCAGCTCGGCATTCACCGCCTTCAACTGCGCCTGTAACTGGGTTTGCAGCTCAGTTACCGCCTTTTGCTGCTCGCGGGTATCGGCCAACACCTGCTCCAGACGCTTGCCCAGGTCACCCGTCTGCCCGGCCACCCCCTGCTGTTGCTTGCCCTGCTCGGCCAGGCTGGCCTGCAGTTGGCGGATCTGCAGCTTGAGCGCCTCACTGCCGGTGCTGGTAGAGCTCTCGGTGGCAGCGACCTTGCCACTGATCGCCTGCAAGCGCCCTGCTGCTTCCTCGCTGATGCGCGCAAAGCTTTCCTGAGTGGCCACCAGTTGCTGCTCCATCAGCGAGATCTGCTGAAAGCTCCACCAGCCGAGCCCGGCCAGCGCGATGAACGAAGCCCCCAGCAACGCCCACAGTGGGCCGGTACTGGCGGGCCTGGTGGCCTTCTGGCGGTTGCGCGACACACGCGCCGGCAACAGTTCGTCGTCATCCGGGGTGCCGGCACGCAGGGTTGGCACATCATCAAAATCGTCGTGGGCATCGTTACGCATGGATAGTTTCAACCGCGGTAGTAGCAAAGAGACATGAGTATAAACCGCTCACGCGGCGCACTGATGACCATCATCCTGGCGCCTGGTTCAGTGGCCAAGGGGCTGGTGCTTCCACCACGCGCAAAATTCATCCAGCGCCGTCCACAGGCTGACCTTGGGCTGATAGTCCAGGTACTGCCGGGCGCGGCTGATATCCAGGGTGAAATCGCGGCTCATCACTTGCATCCCCAGGCGCGTGAGGGTGGGCTGGGGTCGCCCGGGCCAGAGCATGCAAGCGGCCTCGTTCAGCGCCGCCATGCTGTAGGCCATGCCGTAGGCGCGATAACGGGTCACCTGGGGCAACTGCATCTGGCGCATCACGTAATTGACCACATCCCACAATGGCAACGATTGACCATTACTGATGTTGTAGGCCTGCCCTAACGCGCGATCATCGGCGAACAGCGCGCCAAGCAGTGCCTCGTTGAGATTGTGCACGCTGGTGAAATCGACTTTGTTCAGGCCGTTGCCGATGATCGCCACACGGCCCTTGCGCTGCATCTGCATCAGCCGCGGGAAAATACTGGCATCACCGGCTCCTGTTACAAAGCGCGGGCGCAGGGCCAGAACTTCGAGCCCGAACTCCTGGGCGCCGAAGACCTTTTGTTCAGCAAGGTATTTGGTCTGCGCGTAATGATGGTGAAAGCGGCGCGGCACCTGGTCTTCGCGGATATCCAGGCGCGAACGGCCATTGAAGTAGATCGACGGCGACGACAGGTGTACCAGGCGACGGACATGCTCCTTCAAGCAGCCCTCGACCACGTTCTCGGTGACCACCACATTGCCCTGGTAAAAATCCTGATAGCGCCCCCAGGTGCCCACCGCCCCCGCGCAATGCACCACCGCCTCGACGCCCTGGCACAGACGCCGGGCCAGTTCGGCGTCACCGAGGTCGCCGGGGATGAACTGCGCACCGCGCTTGACCAGGTGCTCGACGCCCTCGGCGCGCCGGCCGCTGACCCGCACATCCAGGCCTTGCTCCAGGGCGAAGCGCGCAAAGCGCCCGCCGATGAAGCCGCTCGCGCCAGTGACCAGAATTCGCATGTAACACTCCGCCTCAGATTTCAGATGCAACAGACGCCAGCCGCCACTACAAGGGCACCAGCCAATGCTGTGCCGTGTGCCGCAGGTGTTCGGTCAGTTGCGCGAGCAGTTGCCCGCCGTTGCGCCAATGATGCCAGTACAGCGGCACATCGATGGGGGTATCGGCACAAATTTCCACCAGTCGCCCACTACTCAACTGCTCACGGGCCTGCAACTCAGGCACCAGGCCCCAGCCCAGGCCAGCTTCGGTCATGCGCAGGAAGCCTTCGGATGACGGGCAAAGGTGGTGCAGGAAGCCATCTTCGATACCGAGAGAAGCGAGGTATCGGTGCTGCAAAAAATCGTCCGGGCCGTACACGATCGCCGGCGTGCGGGCCAGGCGCCGGGCCTCGAAACCCATTGGGAAATAGCGCGCCATGAATGCCGGGCTGGCCAGCGCCCGGTAGCGCATGGCACCCAGCGGCATGCTGCGGGCGCCGGCCACCGGCCGCTCACTGCCGCACAGGCAGGCCGCCACCTCCCCGGCACGCATGCGCTTCAGGCCGACCTCCTGGTCTTCCACCACAAGGTCGGTGAGTACCTGCTGCTCGGCGCAAAACGAACCCACCGCGCCTGCCCACCAGGTCGCCAGGCTATCAGCGTTGAGCGCAATGCGCAGACGCTCTGGCATGCCCTCTTCATCGAGTGCCGGTACCTGGCGCTGCAGGTCACGTTCGAGCAGCCGCACCTGCTGCACATGGTTGAGCAACTGTCGCCCGACCTCGGTCGGGCTCGGTGGCGCGGCGCGCACCAGCACCGGCTGACCAACCCGCGCCTCGAGCAGCTTGATGCGCTGTGAAATAGCCGATTGCGACAGCCCCAGCACCTGCGCTGCACGTTCGAAACCACCTTGCTCGATCACCGCCGCGAGCGCGGCAAGCAGCTTGTAGTCGAACATCGATTTTCCTAATGACGGATCAGCACTATTTGTTTTTCTTATACAGGGGGGATCCGCACAATAGCCAGCATCTTCTCTGGAGTATCTGCCATGTGGCAAAGCTATCTGAACGGCATGCTGGTGGCCTTCGGCCTGATCATGGCCATTGGCGCACAGAACGCCTTCGTCCTGGCGCAGAGCCTGCGCCGTGAACATCACCTGCCGGTGGCAGCACTGTGCATCGTCTGCGACGCCCTGCTGGTAGCCGCCGGTGTATTCGGCCTGGCCACGGTGCTCGCGCATAATCCGACGCTGCTGGCGATCGCGCGCTGGGGTGGTGCGGTGTTTCTGCTCTGGTACGGCGCCAAGGCGCTGCGCAGTGCATGCTCCAAACAGAGCCTGCAGCATCAGCAAGGCCAAGGCATGCGCTCGCGCAAGGCGGTGCTGCTCAGTGCACTGGCCGTTACCCTCCTGAACCCGCATGTGTACCTGGACACCGTGTTGCTGATCGGCTCGCTGGGCGCACAGCAGACCGTGCCGGGCGCCTATGTGGCAGGGGCCGCCAGCGCTTCGCTGCTATGGTTCTCGACTTTGGCGATCGGTGCTGCATGGCTGGCGCCCTGGCTGGCCCGCCCGGCCACCTGGCGGATGCTCGACCTGATGGTGGCCGTGATGATGTTCGCCGTGGCGGCGCAGCTGATCTTTGCTTGAGCTGCAAGCTGCAAGCTTGCAACGGAGCGCCACCCGTCGGCGGCAGGCAACCGCTCTGGAACCTCTATTCCCTATCTTTGTTGCGTGGTTATGCGGCGGGGCTGGTGCTATGATCCAGCCCTTGCGTCGCAAAGAGTACAAACTCGCCGACGCACATAGGGCCGCCCGTGATCGGCCTTGCGCAAACCGCGAACTAGACCTGAATCAGGAGATCCACCATGGCTTTTGAATTGCCGCCGCTGCCGTACGCCCACGATGCCCTGCAGCCGCACATCTCCAAGGAAACCCTGGAGTATCACCACGACAAGCACCACAACACCTACGTCGTGAACCTGAACAACCTGGTCCCAGGCACCGAATTCGAAGGCAAGACCCTGGAAGAGATCGTCAAGAGCTCTTCGGGGGGCATCTTCAACAACGCCGCTCAAGTCTGGAACCACACCTTCTACTGGAACTGCCTGTCGCCAAACGGTGGTGGCCAGCCTACCGGTGCGCTGGCTGAAGCCATCAACGCCGCATTCGGTTCCTTCGACAAGTTCAAGGAAGAGTTCACCAAGACTTCGGTTGGCACCTTCGGTTCCGGCTGGGGCTGGCTGGTCAAGAAGGCCGACGGCTCCCTGGCCCTGGCCAGCACCATCGGTGCCGGCTGCCCGCTGACCAGCGGCGACACCCCGCTGCTGACCTGCGACGTCTGGGAACACGCCTACTACATCGACTACCGCAACCTGCGTCCGAAGTACGTAGAAGCATTCTGGAACCTGGTCAACTGGGCCTTCGTTGCCGAGCAGTTCGAAGGCAAGACCTTCAAGGCCTGATCTTGCGCCTTGAACTGAAAACCCGGCCATGCGCCGGGTTTTTTTATGGCCGGCGCCGGCATCACAGGCTCCCAACGAACAGTTTTCCCGGCGGCTCTTGCTCCCCCCGCAGAGCGCGCTAACATCAAACGTCTGAAAGTTCGCTACAGCGCACTCAAGTTGCAGGGTCAGGCAACCGATACACTGCTCAGGGCAGCTCCACCGGCCGATAGTGTATCGCCAAGGTTAATGGCAAAATGATGTCATGCGCATGGATTAAGGAAACCCCCATTGAAGCTGGAATTGCGGAACAGCTTATCGGTCAAGTTGCTCAGGGTCGTGCTCCTTTCGGCGCTGGCGGTCGGTGTCGTTCTTAGCTGCGCGCAGATCGTCTATGACACCTACAAGACCCGCCATACCGTCGACAGCGACGCCCAGCGCATCCTCGACATGTTTCGCGATCCCTCGACCCAGGCGGTCTACAGCCTTGACCGGGAAATGGGCATGCAGGTCATGGAAGGCCTGTTCCAGGACGAGTCTGTACGCCAGGCTTCCATCGGCCACCCCAATGAAACCATGCTCGCCGAAAAGTCCCGCCCGCTGCAGGACTCTCCCGTACGCTGGTTGACCGACCTGCTCCTTGGCCAGGAACGCACCTACACCACTCAGTTGGTCGGCCGCGGCCCCTACAGCGAGTACTACGGTGACCTGAGTATCACCCTGGACACTGCCGCCTACGGTGAAGGCTTCCTGCTCAACGCCATCATCATCTTCATTTCCGGCGTGCTGCGCGCCCTGGCCATGGGCCTGGTGCTGTACCTGGTCTACCACTGGCTGCTGACCAAACCGCTGTCGAAAATCATCGAGCACCTCACCCAGATCAACCCTGACCGCCCCAGCCAGCACCAGATTCCGCTGCTCAAAGGCCATGAAAAAAACGAACTGGGCATCTGGGTCAACACCGCCAACCAGCTGCTGGCCTCGATCGAGCGCAATACCCATCTGCGCCACGAAGCCGAAAACAGCCTGCAACGCATGGCCCAATACGACTTCCTGACCGGCCTGCCGAACCGCCAGCAGCTACAGGCACAGCTCGACAAGATCCTTATAGACGGCGCCCGCCTGCAGCATCGCGTCGCCGTACTGTGCGTGGGCCTGGACGACTTCAAAGGCATTAACGAGCAGTTCAGCTATCAGGTCGGCGACCAGTTGCTGCTCGCCCTGGCGGACCGCCTGCGCGCCCACAGTGGCCGCCTGGGGGCGCTGGCACGCCTGGGTGGCGACCAGTTCGCCCTGGTGCAGGCCACTATCGAACAGCCCTACGAGGCCGCAGAACTGGCGCAAAGCATCCTCGATGACCTGGAAGCGCCGTTCGACCTGGATCACCAGCAGATTCGCCTGCGCGCCACCATCGGCATCACCCTGTTCCCCGAAGACGGCGACAGCACCGAGAAGCTGCTGCAAAAGGCCGAGCAGACCATGACCTTGGCCAAGGCCCGCTCGCGCAACCGCTACCAGTTCTACATCGCCAGCGTCGACAGCGAGATGCGTCGACGCCGTGAATTGGAAAAGGACCTGCGCGAGGCGCTGTCGCGCAACCAGTTGTTCCTTGTCTACCAGCCGCAGATCAGCTACCGCGATCACCGCGTGGTCGGCGTCGAAGCCTTGCTGCGCTGGCAGCATCCTGAACTTGGCATGGTCCCGCCGGACCAGTTCATCCCGCTGGCCGAACAGAACGGCAACATCATCACCATCGGCGAGTGGGTACTCGACCAGGCCTGCAGGCAACTGCGCGAATGGCATGATCTGGGCTTCAGCGAACTGCGCATGGCAGTCAACCTGTCCACCGTGCAACTGCATCACAACGAACTTCCGCGCGTGGTCAACAATCTGCTGCAGGCTTACCGTCTGCCACCGCGCAGCCTGGAACTGGAAGTGACCGAGACCGGCCTGATGGAAGACATCAGCACCGCCGCCCAGCACCTGCTCAGCCTGCGCCGCTCCGGTGCGATGATCGCCATCGACGACTTCGGCACCGGTTACTCGTCGCTCAGCTACCTCAAGTCGCTGCCACTGGACAAGATCAAGATCGACAAGAGCTTTGTCCAGGACCTGCTGGACGACGATGACGATGCAACCATCGTTCGGGCAATCATCCAGTTGGGCAAAAGCCTGGGCATGCAGGTGATCGCCGAGGGCGTGGAGACGTCCGAGCAGGAAGCCTACATCATCGCCCAAGGCTGCCACGAAGGTCAGGGCTATCACTACAGCAAGCCACTGTCAGCGCGCGAGCTGACCAGTTTCCTGCGCCAGGCCCAGCGCAATCAGGTTTCTGCGTTATAACCCCTGCCCCTGTTGGTTCCAGGCCTTAACCGGCATTTACATAATTGCGCCCCACCCCTTTACAGCAAATGCAAATCTTTCGCATGATGTTGTAGTTTTACGTGCCACGGCGCACTGTCCAACCACACGACGCAGGGAAACCAACAATGATTCGTATGCCTCTGGCCTCCGCCAGTCTGCTGGCCATCGCCATCGCTCTCGCCGGTTGCGGTGAAAGCAAGGACGAGAAGGCCGCCGCCCCGCAAGCTGCGGCACCTGCCGCCGCGAGCACCGCCGCCGCAGCACCGGCTGCTGTCGACGAAGCGGCCGGCAAGGCCGTGGTCAAGCATTACACCGAGATGGTCTACGCCGTTTACAGCGACTCGCTGAGCACGGCCAAGTCCCTGCAAACAGCCATCGATGCATTCCTCGCCAACCCCAACGACGACACCCTCAACGCTGCCAAAGAAGCCTGGGCTGCAGCGCGCGTACCGTACCTGCAGAGCGAAGCCTTCCGCTTCGGCAACACGATCATCGACGACTGGGAAGGCCAGGTGAACGCCTGGCCGCTTGACGAAGGCCTGATCGACTACGTCGACAAGAGCTACGAACATGCGCTGGGCAACCCGGCTGCCAGCTCGAACATCATTGCCAACACCGAAATCCAGGTTGGTGAGGAGAAGGTCGATGTCAAGGACATCACCCCTGAGAAACTGGCCAGCCTGAACGAACTGGGCGGCTCCGAAGCCAACGTCGCCACTGGCTACCACGCCATCGAATTCCTGCTCTGGGGCCAGGACCTCAACGGTACCGGCCCGGGCGCAGGCAACCGCCCTGCTTCGGACTACCTCGAAGGTAAAGGCGCCACCGGCGGCCACAACGAGCGTCGCCGCGCCTACCTGAAGTCGGTCACCGAGCTGCTGGTCAAGGACCTCGAAGAAATGGTCGGCAACTGGGCCCCGAACGTCGCCGACAACTACCGCGCCACGCTGGAAGCCGAGCCTGCCACCGACGGCCTGCGCAAGATGCTGTTCGGCATGGGCAGCCTGTCGCTGGGCGAACTGGCTGGCGAGCGCATGAAGGTCTCGCTGGAAGCCAATTCGCCGGAAGACGAACAGGACTGTTTCAGCGACAACACCCACTACTCGCACTTCTACGACGCCAAGGGCATCCGCAACGTCTACCTGGGTGAGTACACCCGCGCCGACGGTACCAAGCTGACCGGCCCGAGCCTGTCGTCGCTGGTGGCCAAGGCCGACCCGGCTGCCGACGCTACCCTCAAGGCCGACCTGGAAGCGACCGAGGCGAAGCTTCAGGTCATTGTCGACCACGCGCTCAAAGGCGAGCATTACGACCAACTGATCGCAGCCGACAACGCTGCCGGCAACCAGGTCGTACGCGATGCCATTGCCTCCCTGGTCAAGCAGACCGGTGCGATCGAGCAGGCTGCGGGCAAGCTGGGCATTGCCAACCTGAACCCGGACACTGCCGATCACGAGTTCTGATTCGGCATTGGCAGGCAAAAAAGGCTAACGCCAGTCAGTTAGCGTTAGTAGGGCTGCTACGCAGCCCGTCGCCGGCAAGCCAGCTCCCAGCGGGGCCGCGCAGTTCTTGAGTTCTGCGCGGTATCTGTGAGGGCTGGCTTGCCTGCTACAGGGCCAAAACTGACAGCAGTTTCATCCAGCAATTGCAAATTCCTCTTATTCAAACATTCTCAGCCTGCTAAGCTTGCACGCCGGTTTTTCGCCTACGCCCAGGATTTTGCATGTCCTTGTCGCTGTCCCGACTCTCCCCTCCGCTGCTGGCCCTCGCCCTTGCCGCCTGTGACGACGCCCCGCGTTTCACTCAGGCAGAGCCTGGCGAAGCGCTGTCCGGTGGCCAGGCGACTGTCCAGCGCAACGACCGCAATGCCTTTTCCCTGCCCTCGGCCAACCTGTCGCCCGAGCGCCGCCTGGACTTTGCCGTAGGCAACAGTTTCTTCCGCAACCCCTGGGTGATCGCCCCGTCCACCACCACTGCACGCGATGGCCTGGGCCCACTGTTCAACACCAACGCCTGCCAGAACTGCCACGTACGCGACGGCCGTGGCCATCCGCCAGAGCCTGGCGACAGCAACGCGGTGTCGATGCTGGTGCGCCTGTCGATCCCCGACCAGCCTTACCTGGCAAAAGAAATCGAGCGCCTGGGCGTGGTCCCGGAGCCTGTCTATGGCACCCAGTTGCAGGACATGGCCAACCCTGGTGTGGCCCCGGAAGGCAAGGTGCGCGTGACTTACGACAACCAGACCGTCAGCTTCAACGACGGCCATCAGGTCGAACTGCGTCGCCCTACCCTGCAAATCACCCAGCTCGGCTATGGGCCGATGCACCCTGACACCCGCTTCTCTGCACGCGTGGCACCGCCCATGATCGGCCTGGGTCTGCTCGAAGCCATCCCCGAAGCTCAGATTCTGGCCAACGAAGACCCCGACGATCGCAACCGCGACGGTATTCGCGGCCGGGCCAACCGGGTTTGGGACGACGCCCAGAGCAAGACCGTGGTCGGTCGCTTTGGCTGGAAGGCCGGGCAACCGAACGTCAACCAGCAGAACGTGCACGCCTTTGCCGGTGACATGGGTTTGACCAGCAGCCTGCAGCCCCGGGACGACTGCACCCCGGCACAGCGCGATTGCCTTGCAGCCCCCAATGGCGACGGCACCGACGGCGAAAAGGAAGTCAGCGACAACATCCTGCGCCTGGTCACCTTTTACACCCGCAACCTGGGCGTGCCAGCCCGGCGCGATGTCGGCGCCCCGCAAGTGCTGGCCGGCAAGAACCTGTTCTATCAGGCCGGCTGCCAGGGTTGCCACACCCCGCAGTTCACCACTGCCGCCGACGCCACCGAGCCAGAGCTGGCCGGGCAAGTGATCCGCCCCTACAGCGACCTGCTGCTGCACGACATGGGCCCGGGCCTTGCCGACGATCGCACCGAATTTGCCGCCAACGGCCAAGACTGGCGAACCCCGCCGCTGTGGGGCATCGGCCTGAGTCCAGCGGTCAGTGGCCACACCCAGTACCTGCATGACGGCCGCGCCCGCAACCTGCTCGAGGCCGTGCTCTGGCACGGCGGCGAAGCGCAGGCAGCGCGCGACCATGTTCTGACTTTCAATGCCGAGCAGCGCGCTGCGCTGCTGGCTTTCCTGAACTCACTTTAAAAGCGCAAGGAGCCGGGCATGTTCCGACCCAAACTGTTGTTCACCAGCCTCGCCGCACTCGCCCTCGGTGCCTGTTCACCGCAAGACCCGCAGGCCGTGACCTCCGCCGCCATCGCCAAGCAGGTGATCCTGCCCACCTACAGCCGCTGGGTCGAAGCCGACCGCCAGCTGGCCGCCAGTGCCTTGGCCTACTGCGAAGGCAAAGAGAGCCTGGACAGCGCTCGTGCCGATTTCCTCAACGCGCAAAAAGCCTGGGCCGAGCTGCAGCCACTGCTGGTCGGCCCGCTGGCCGAGGGCAACCGCGCCTGGCAGGTGCAGTTCTGGCCCGACAAGAAGAACCTGGTCGGTCGCCAGGTCGAACAACTGGTCAATGGCGACAAGCCGATCGACGCCCAGACCCTGGGCAAGTCCAGCGTCGTGGTGCGCGGCCTGTCGGCCTACGAATACATCCTGTTCGACAGCAAGCCGGATGTCGCCACCGCCGAACAGAAAGCCCGCTACTGCCCGCTGCTGGTCGCCATCGGTGAGCACCAGAAGGCCTTGGCTGAAGAGATCCTCAAAGGCTGGAACAGCACCGACGGCATGCTCTCGCAGATGACCAAGTTCCCCAACCAGCGCTATGCCGACTCGCACGAGGCGATCGCCGACCTGCTGCGTGCGCAGGTGACTGCGCTGGACACCCTGAAAAAGAAGCTCGGCGCACCGATGGGCCGCCAGAGCAAAGGCATTGCGCAGCCACTGCAGGCCGAAGCCTGGCGCAGCCACGCCTCGCTGAAAAGCCTGGAAGCCAGCCTCAAGGCCGCCCAGGCGGTCTGGGTCGGGGTCGACAACCAAGGCCTGCGCGGCTTGCTGGGCAGCGACCAGAAAGCCCTGGCGCAAAAGATCGACGACGCCTACGCCAACTCGGTCAAACTGCTGACCGATAACCAGAAGACCCTGGGCGAGTTGCTGGCTGACGAAGATGGCATGCAGCGCCTCAACCAGATCTACGACAGCCTCAACGTCGTTCACCGCCTGCACGAAGGCGAACTGGCCAAGGCGTTGAACATCCAGCTGGGCTTCAATGCCAACGACGGTGACTGATCATGCTGCGACGCCAGGCACTCAAAATCGGTAGCGTTCTGCTCAGCGCCCTGACCTTGGGGGGCTGGAGCCTGATGCGCAACAAAGGCAGCGATCCTTTGCTGCTGTCAGCGCGTGACGATGGCGACGGCAAGCACTATGCCGTCGGGTTCCGCCTGGACGGCACCCGGGTGTTCAGCACCCAGGTGGCCCAGCGTTGCCATGCCATCATCAACCATCCAGAGCTGCCGATCGCCCTGTTCGTCGCACGCCGTCCCGGTACCGAAAGCTACCTGATCGACCTGCGCGACGGGCGCTTGTTGCAGACCGTCTCGTCGCAGCCTGACAGGCACTTTTACGGCCACGCCGTGATTCATAAAGGCGGCGAATGGCTGTATGCCACCGAGAACGACACCACCGATCCAGGGCGTGGCGTACTGGGCGTGTACCGCTTCGAGGGTGAACGCCTGGTTCACACCGGCGAGATCCCCACCCACGGCATCGGCCCGCATGAAGTGGCATGGCTGCCCGATGGCGAGACTCTGGTCGTGGCCAATGGCGGCATCCGCACCGAGGCCGAAAGCCGGGTCGAGATGAACCTCAATGCCATGGAGCCGAGCCTGGTACTGATGCAGCGCGACGGCACGTTGCTGAGCAAGGAAACCCTGGCCCAGCAAATGAACAGCGTGCGCCACCTGGCAGTGGGCAGCGATGGCACCATCGCCGCCTGCCAGCAGTTCATGGGCGATGCCGATGAAACCGCCGAGCTGCTGGCAATCAAGCGCCCAGGCGAGCCGTTCAAGGCCTTCCCGGTGCCAGAGCGCCAGCTGCAAGCCATGGCCCAGTACACTGCCAGCGTCGCCATCCACAGCGACCTGCGCCTGGTGGCACTGACGGCGCCGCGGGCCAACCGCCTGTTCGTCTGGGACCTGGATAGTGGCGCAGTCAGGCTGGATGCGCCGATGCCGGACTGTGCCGGGGTTGGCGCGGTGAAGGATGGTTTTGTCGTGACGTCCGGGCAGGGGCGTTGCCGGTTCTATGATTGCCGCAAGCAGGAATTGATCGGCCAGCCGATGGATTTGCCTTCCGGTTTCTGGGACAACCACCTGCACCTGGCCTGATCAGGCCTGCGCGCCCCTACGGGGGCGCAATCCATTTCCCCTCAATCGAAAAACAGTCAATACTTCCCCCATCCGCACGTGGGCAGGACCGCCCGTTGTCGTGTCAAAACCAATAACAACCTCGCATCCAAGGAACCGGACTTATGCTGCGCCGCCGCATGCTCATCATGTTGGCCGTCGTTCTGCTGATCGTGCTGGCCCTGGGGGGCTACAAGGCCTTCTCGATCTACCGGCAGATCCAGGTGTTCACTGCCCCCAAGCCTCCCATCACCGTGGCGGTGGCCATGGCCGAGCAGCGCGAGTGGCAGCAGCGCCTGCCCGCCGTCGGCAGCCTCAAGGCCCTGCAGGGTGTCGAGCTGAGCCTGGAGGTGGAAGGCATCGTTCAATCCCTGCACTTCGACTCCGGTCAGAAGGTCAAGGCCGGGCAACTGTTGCTCAAGCTCAATGACGATCAGGAAACCGCCCTGCTGGGGACTGCCCAGGCCGACCTGGGGTTGGCCAAAGTGGACTTCGGCCGCGGCAGCCAGCTGGTGGGTGATTCGGCCATCTCCCGCGGCGAATATGATCGCCTCACTGCCCAATACCGGCGCAACCAGGCGGTGGTCGACCAGCTCAAGGCCGCAAAAACCAAGAAGAGCATCAGTGCCCCGTTCAGCGGCACGATCGGCATCCGCCAGGTGGATGTGGGTGACTACCTGGCGGCCGGCTCTGTGATCGCTACCCTGCAGGACCTCTCCAGCCTTTACGTCGATTTCAATGTACCGGAGCAGGCACTGCCACAGCTGAGCCTCGGCCAGCAGGTACAGGTGCAGGTGGCGGCCTACCCTGGCCAGACCTTCCCTGCCAGCCTCAGCGCCATCAACCCCAAGGTTGAAGAGAGCACGCGCAACCTGCTGGTGCGCGCGACAATGGCCAACCCGGATGGCAAGCTGCTGCCTGGCATGTTCGCCAACCTGCTGGTCCTGTTGCCTGACCCGCGCCCACAGGTGGTGGTGCCCGAAAGCGCCATCACCTACACGCTGTATGGCAATTCCGTGTATGTCGCCACGCCGAAGAAAGACAAGGACGGTAATCCCGAGCGGGACGACAGTGGCCAGCCGCAGCTCAGCGCCGAACAGCGCAGCGTGCAGACCGGCGAGCGGCGCGACGGCGTGGTGGTGGTCAGCAAAGGGCTCGCAGCGGGCGAACAGGTGGTCACCGCCGGCCAGCTCAAGCTGAGCCCTGGCGCGGCGATCCGCATCGGCCAGGACGCAGCGCTCGAACCCGAACAAGGCGCCCCGCGCGCGGACTGACCAGGAGGCAGGCATGGCGTTCACCGACCCGTTCATCCGCCGCCCGGTGCTGGCCAGCGTGGTCAGCCTGCTGATCCTGCTGCTGGGTTTTCAGGCCTGGAACAAGCTGCAGATCCGCCAGTACCCGCAGATGGAAAACGCCCTGATCACGGTGACCACGGCCTACCCCGGCGCCAATGCCGAAACCATTCAGGGCTACATCACCCAACCGCTGCAGCAGAGCCTGGCCAGCGCCGAAGGCATCGACTACATGACCTCGGTGAGCCGGCAGAACTTCTCGATCATCTCCATCTATGCGCGCATCGGTGCCGACAGCGACCGCCTGTTCACGGAGTTGCTGGCCAAGGCCAACGAAGTGCGCAACCAGTTGCCGCAAGACGCAGAAGACCCGGTACTGAGCAAAGAAGCCGCAGATGCCTCGGCGCTGATGTACATCAGCTTTTACAGCAAGGATATGAGCAACCCGCAGATCACCGACTACCTGTCACGGGTCATCCAGCCGAAACTTGCAACCTTGCCGGGCATGGCCGAGGCCGAGATCCTCGGCAACCAGGTGTTCGCCATGCGCATCTGGATCGACCCGGTCAAACTGGCAGCGTTCGGCCTTGCCGCCACTGACGTGACCAGCGCCGTACGCCGTTACAACTTTCTCGCCGCCGCTGGTGAGGTGAAGGGCGAATACGTGGTCACCAGCATCAATGCCAACACCGAACTGAAGTCGGCCGAGGCTTTTGCCGCATTGCCGCTCAAGACCTCCGGCGACAGCCGTGTATTGCTCGGTGATGTGGCACGGGTCGAGATGGGCGCGGAAAATTACGACACGGTCAGCTCGTTCGATGGCACGCCTTCGGTCTACATCGGCATCAAGGCCACCCCGGCCGCCAACCCGCTGGAGGTGATCAAGGAAGTACGCCGCATCATGCCGGAGCTGCAAAGCCAGTTGCCGTCCGCGCTCAAGGGGTCGATTGCCTATGACGCCACGCTGTTCATCCAGGCCTCGATCGACGAAGTGGTCAAGACCCTTGGCGAAGCGGTGCTGATCGTCATCGTGGTGGTGTTTTTATTCCTCGGCGCGCTGCGCTCGGTACTGATCCCGGTGGTGACCATCCCACTGTCGATGATCGGGGTGCTGTTCTTCATGCAGATGATGGGCTATTCGCTCAACCTGCTGACCCTGCTGGCAATGGTGCTGGCCATCGGCCTGGTGGTGGACGATGCCATCGTCGTGGTGGAAAACATCCACCGGCACATGGAGGAAGGCAAGTCACCGGTGGACGCGGCGCTGGAAGGTGCGCGGGAAATCGCCATGCCAGTGGTGTCGATGACCATCACCCTGGCCGCGGTATACGCACCGATCGGCTTCCTGACCGGGCTCACCGGCGCCTTGTTCAAGGAGTTTGCCCTGACCCTGGCAGGGGCGGTGATCATCTCGGGCGTCGTCGCCCTGACCCTGTCGCCGATGATGTGTGCCCTGCTATTGCGTCGTGAGCAGAATGCCAGCGGCCTGGCCCATCGCCTTGACGTGCTGTTCGAGCGGATCAAGGGCCGCTACCAGCGCCTGCTGCACACCACCCTGGACAGCCGCCCGGTGGTGCTGGTGTTCGCCGTGATCATCCTGTGCCTGATCCCGGTGCTGCTCAAGTTCACCCAGAACGAGCTGGCACCGAACGAGGATCAGGGGGTCATTTTCATGATCAGCAGCTCGCCACAACCAGCCAACCTCGACTACCTCAATGCCTACACCGACCAGTTCACCCCACTGTTCAAGGCCTTCCCCGAATACTACTCGTCGTTCCAGATCAACGGATTCAACGGCGTGCAGAGCGGCATCGGCGGTTTCCTGCTCAAGCCCTGGAACGAGCGCGACCGCACGCAAATGGAGTTGCTGCCCCTGGTACAGGCCAAACTCGATAACATCAGCGGCCTGCAGATCTTCGGCTTCAACCTGCCGTCACTGCCGGGGACCGGCGAAGGCTTGCCGTTTCAGTTCGTCATCAATACCGCAGGTGATTACCCGGCGCTGCTGGAGGTTGCCCAACGGGTCAAGGAACGCGCCCAGGCATCAGGCAAATTTGCCTTCCTCGACATCGACCTGGCGTTCGACAAGCCCGAGATGGTAGTCGACATCGACCGCGCCAAGGCTGCACAGATGGGTGTATCCATGGACGTCCTTGGCGGCACCTTGGCGACCTTGCTGGGCGAGGGGGAAATCAACCGTTTCACCCTCGAAGGCCGCAGCTACAAAGTCATCGCCCAGGTCGAACGGCCCTACCGCGACAACGCCGGCTGGCTCAACAGCTATTACGTCAAGAACGACCAGGGCCAACTGCTGCCACTGTCCACACTGATCACCCTTAGCGACCGAGCGCGTCCACGCCAGCTCAACCAGTTCCAGCAACTGAACTCGGCAATCATCCAGGGCGTGCCTTTGGTCAGCATCGGCGAAGCCTTGCAGACGGTACGGGATATCGCTGCCGAGCAAGCGCCGGAAGGGTTCTCTTTTGACTATGCCGGCGCGGCACGGCAGTACATACAGGAAGGCAGCGCGCTGTGGGTGACCTTCGGCCTGGCGTTGGCGATCATCTTCCTGGTACTGGCGGCACAGTTTGAAAGCTTCCGCGACCCGCTGGTGATTCTGGTGACGGTACCGCTGTCGATCTGCGGGGCGCTGTTGCCGCTATTCCTGGGTGTTTCCAGCATGAACATCTATACCCAGGTCGGGTTGGTGACGCTGATCGGGCTGATCAGCAAGCACGGTATCCTGATCGTCGAGTTCGCCAACCAGTTGCGTGAGGAAAAAGGGCTGAGCGCAAGGGAGGCGATCGAGGAAGCTGCGGCCATTCGTCTACGCCCGGTGCTGATGACCACCGCCGCAATGGTATTTGGCATGGTGCCGCTGATTCTGGCGACCGGGGCCGGGGCAGTGAGCCGCTTTGACATCGGTACGGTGATTGCGACGGGGATGTCGATCGGGACGTTGTTTACCTTGTTTGTGCTGCCGTGCATTTACACCCTGTTGGCGCACAAGACAGTGGCGACGGGACCTGTCGTTGCCTGAGCGGGCCAACTCCAGAAAGCAAAGGCCCCGCAATAGCGGGGCCTCTTGTGCTCAAACCAGGTCAGCCTGCAGGCCGCAAGCCCTGCCGCAGCCCGAACAGAAGCAACAGCAAATCCTGGTCCGGCTGGGCCTGGACCTGCTGCTTCACGTCCCTGGGCAACGCGCATTGTTCTGCCTGTTCAGCCTTGCTGAACACTCTGGGCCGTGGCTCTTCCCACGCCGCTACCGCCACGGTGGTCACAGCCAGACCCGCTATCAGAAACAATGCTCGAGCGATTTCTAGTTTCATTGCCCTAACCCTTTGACAGCGCTGCCAAACGCCATCTGGTAAAAGTAGAGCAACGATTGCCATTCCGCGTCATTGAGCGACGAATGGCGGCGCAACTGACGCAGGTCATTGCCCGCAGCGCGCTGGCAGCTGATACGGCGGCGGCACTTCTCCAGATCGAGCAATGCCACTTCAACACGGGCCTGTTCGCCCTCGCCGATCACTTTGACGAATACGTGCTTGCCATACAGGCAGCCATGCTGCCAGTGGCCCAGGTGCATGCGGGCCAGGTTGTCAGCCAACTCCTTGAGCATGCGTTCATGTACCACTTGCGGGTAGTGCTCGCGCGCACCTTGGGCATGCCAGGCATCGAGTTCGATGAAACCATCGAGCGCTTCGCTGACCAGCAGCGCACGCCATTGGTGGTCGGCATCGCGCTCGGCCCCACAAAATACGATGCGCGGGACACGCACGCCCAGTTGCTCGAAGCTGTTCAGCGCGTCGAGCTCACGCAGCACCGTCGGCCTGCCGAAGGGGTGCAACAGGCTGCGGTAGATGTGCCCGACCTGGCGCTTGGCATACAGCAACTTGCCATCGGCATCGTTGAGGCGTTGCACGCCACTTTCACCACCGCGGCGCTGGTTGGGTTCCTCGACCCATTCGCCCTGCTGACGCCAGTAATAATCGAAGCGTGACTCCCCGCTCTGGGCTACAGCCATCAAACACTACCCCTTACGTAATACATAGACCCGCCACATGGCATAGAACGGCAGGAAATCGAGGCGTTCCTGGATCCTGAAGCCGGCGGCCTTGAATTCTTCTTCGACTGTCTCTGCCGGTAACACGAAACGATTCTGGTAACTGCCCGGCTCGGCTTTGGCACTGCGCCGTTGCTCGAGCTTTTGACGCCGCCAGGCCTTGAAGTTTCCGTCCACCCACAATGACAGGATTACGCTGTCACGGCTAACCCTTTGAAACTCCGAAAGAATCGTTTTTCTGTGGGCTGCCTCACCGATGTGGTGAAACAAGCGCATGCAAAAAATGCTGTCGACCGAGTTGTCCGGCAAGTCGATGGCGAACGCTGACGTTTGCAAAGGGCGTACCCGCGCTACCACCTCTGGCGGTTGTGCGGCACAGGCAGTCTCGATCATCGCCTCGGAATTGTCGGCACCAATGATTACCCTGTTGGGTTTTTCTGCCAGCAGTGGCCAGAAACGGCCCGCGCCGCAAGGCAGATCCAGCACCAACCCCGGTTCTCCGGCCAGCGCCAAGGCTCGACGGGCCAATTGCTCATCGCGCTTGTGGGAAAGGCGACGTGCCAGACCATCTTGGTGCTTGAGGAAATACTCCCGAGCATGTTGCTGGTCGTACTTCTTGGAAAATTCGAGTTTGATAGGGCTACGCATTGGGCATCTCCTGGCTCCATTGCATGTACCTTAAGTAACACTGCGTAGGAAACAGGTCATGCCAATGTGAAAAAAGTGTTATCCCTAAAGGAATATAGCCCAGTAATTTACTCGCAAAGCTTTAACGGATCGGACTTTTCAGCGCCTTGGCTCAAGTCCACCTGAAAGCGGCAACCATGGGGGGCGGTAGAAGTCAGCGTAACGCGCCAACCCTGGTCGTCACAGATCCGTTGTACCAGCGATAAGCCAAGCCCCAGACCTTCGCCGCGTCGCTCATCACCACGCACGAACGGTTTGAACATCGCCTCGCGCTGCTCCTCCGGAATGCCGACCCCGCTGTCCTCGACGCTGAACCCATTGGCTTCAAGACTCAGGCGGATGTAACCACTGTCGGTGTAGTGCGCAGCGTTGCGCAACAGGTTGCCCATCACCGATTGCAGGAACGTCGCGTTGTACAGCAGCGGGCCTGCACTGACGCGGCCATCGAAGTACAGCGTCAGCCCTTTCTGCTCGATGGTGTCGCGCCATACGCCTATCAGATCGTCGGCCACCTCGCGCAGCGTCGCCTGGGAGGCCACGGCACCTTGGTCGCGCTGGGCACGGGCGAGCATCAGGAAGGTTTTGACCAACTCGCGCATTTCTTCGGTGGCCCGGGCGATGCGTTCCACCTGGGCGCGTGAGCGGCTATCCAGATTGGGGTTTTCGATCAACAGCTCGCAGGAGGTGGCCAGCACCATCAGCGGCGTGCGCAATTCGTGACTGACATCACTGGTGAACAGACGCTCGCGGGTCAGTGCATCGCGCAAACGGCCAAGGGTATCGTCGAAGGCCACCGCTAGCTGGCCGACTTCATCGGCTGCGTAATCGGGTGCCAAGGGCGGTGCCAGGCCAAGAAGCTGATCACGATGGCGTACTTGCCGCGCCAGGCGGATCACCGGTGCCATCACTCGCCGTGCCAGCAGCCAGCCGAGGAACACCGCCAGTACCAGGCTGAGCACGAAGCCCACCATGACGACGGCGAACAGTACCCGCTCGCGCTCTTCGAAATCGCTTTGGTCCTGCAGCAATACATAACGTCGGCCGTCTACGATTTCCACCATTGCGTGGTAGGAAAGCTGGTCGCGAAATACCTCATGAAAGCCTGCATCGAGGTGGCGCAAATCTTTTGGCAGCTCGAAGTCATCGCGCCCACCGCTGAAGTAGAACAGCTGGTCAGGGCGCGGCCGATGGCTCCAGTCACTGATGCTGTCCATGCGCAACAGGCGCTGCAGGTCGCCGCCCAGCACCGAGGAGATCAAGCGCTCTTCAACCAGGTGGACAGTGGCGACGATACCGAAGGCGAACGCCCCAGCCACCAGCGCGCTCATCAGCGCAAACGCGATGATGATGCGCTGCGCCAGGCTTTGCTTAAACTCCATCGCGACCCTCGGCGAGGCGATAGCCGACGCCATGGACGGTATGCAGCAACGGCTTTTCGAACGGTTTGTCGATTACTTGGCGCAGCTGGTGTACATGGCTGCGCAAGCTGTCGCTGTCGGGGCAATCATCACCCCACAGCGCCTCTTCCAGTACCTCGCGGCGCAACACGTGGGGGCTTTTCTGCATCAGCACCGCGAGCAGCTTGAGGCCGACAGGGTTGAGCTTGAGCAAGCGCCCCTGGCGAGTGACTTCGAGGGTGTCCAGGTCGTAACTCAGGTCGGCAACCTGCAGGGTACGTCGCCCGCCGCCCTGGGCGCGGCGCAGCACGGCTTCGATGCGCGCAGCGAGTTCGGACAGGGCGAACGGTTTGAGCAGGTAATCGTCGGCGCCGGAGCGGAAGCCCTGCAGGCGGTCGTCGAGTTGGTCGCGGGCGGTCAGCATGATCACTGGCGTATCGCGACGGGCATCCTCGCGCAGGCGCTTGCACAGGGTGTAACCGTCGATTCCAGGCAGCATGATATCGAGCACGATCAGGTCGTAGTGCTCGGTGGCAGCCAGGTGCAGACCTGACAGGCCGTCCTGGGCGCAGTCGACGGTATAGCCCTTCATGCCCAGATAATCAGCCAGGTTGGCAAGGATATCGCGGTTGTCTTCAACCAAAAGAATGCGCATCGGGTTCTCCTGTGCGGCGCTTCGCTATGGTGCGCGGCAGGCGCAGCTTAAGGCCATCGCACGGACAGTGCCAGTGCTGGTGGAAATTCAGCGAAGTTGACGCAAACGAAAAAGCCCCGGTTCTCACGAACCGGGGCTTTTCCTGTTACAGGGGGTGAGGCTGGCTTACATCATGCCGCCCATACCGCCCATGCCGCCCATGTCTGGCATGCCGCCAGCTGGCTTGTCTTCCGGCAGGTCGGCAACCATGGCTTCGGTGGTGATCATCAGACCGCCGATCGAAGCAGCTGCTTGCAGGGCCGAACGGGTGACCTTGGCTGGGTCAAGGATACCCATCTCGATCATGTCGCCGTATTCGCCGGTAGCGGCGTTGTAGCCGTAGTTGCCCGAACCTTGCTTGACCTTGTCGGCCACAACGCTTGGCTCGTCGCCGGCGTTGGCAGTGATCTGGCGCAGCGGCGCTTCAACAGCGCGACGCAGCAGGGCGATACCGACGTTCTGGTCTTCGTTGTCACCTTTGAGGTCGACAATGGCGCCCAGGGCGCGAACCAGAGCAACACCACCGCCAGGCACCACGCCTTCTTCGACGGCTGCACGGGTAGCGTGCAGGGCGTCTTCAACGCGGGCTTTCTTCTCTTTCATTTCAACTTCGGTGCCAGCACCGACCTTGATCACGGCAACACCGCCAGCCAGCTTGGCCAGGCGCTCTTGCAGCTTCTCACGGTCGTAGTCCGAAGAGGTCTCTTCGATCTGGGCACGGATCTGCTTGACGCGTGCTTCGATGTCGGCGTCCACGCCAGCACCGTCGATGATGGTGGTGTTTTCCTTGGACAGGATGACGCGCTTGGCGTTACCCAGGTGCTCCAGGGTGGTGGTTTCCAGGGTCAGGCCGATTTCTTCGGAGATGACCTGGCCGCCGGTCAGGACGGCGATGTCCTGCAGCATGGCCTTGCGACGGTCGCCAAAACCTGGTGCCTTGACTGCAGCAACCTTGACGATGCCGCGCATGTTGTTGACGACCAGGGTAGCCAGGGCTTCGCCTTCGACGTCTTCAGCAACGATCAGCAGTGGGCGGCCGGCCTTGGCAACAGCTTCCAGAACTGGCAGCAGCTCACGGATGTTGGAGATTTTCTTGTCGACCAGCAGCAGCAGCGGGCCTTCCAGCTCGGCAACCATGGTGTCCGGCTTGTTGACGAAGTACGGCGACAGGTAGCCGCGGTCGAACTGCATGCCTTCTACGACGGACAGTTCGTTTTCCAGGCCCGAACCTTCTTCAACGGTGATCACGCCTTCTTTGCCGACTTTTTCCATGGCTTCAGCGATGATTTCGCCGATGGAGTTGTCGGAGTTGGCGGAGATGGTGCCAACCTGAGCGATGGCCTTGGAGTCGGCGCATGGCTTGGACAGGTTTTTCAGCTCGGCGACGACAGCAGCGGTGGCCTTGTCGATGCCGCGCTTGAGGTCCATCGGGTTCATGCCGGCAGCGACGGCCTTCAGGCCTTCGTTGACGATGGCCTGAGCCAGAACGGTCGCGGTGGTGGTGCCGTCACCGGCAGCATCGTTGGCCTTGGAAGCGACTTCCTTGACCAGTTGGGCGCCCATGTTTTCGAAGGCGTCTTTGAGTTCGATTTCTTTGGCGACGGAAACGCCGTCCTTGGTGATGGTCGGCGCGCCGAAGCTCTTGGCCAGGACCACGTTGCGGCCTTTCGGGCCCAGGGTCGCTTTTACCGCGTCAGCCAGAACGTTGACGCCAACCAGCATTTTTTTACGGGCGGAATCGCCGAATTTTACGTCTTTAGCAGCCATGATCGTTTAATCCTTGAAATTCTTTGGAGTAACGGGAAGTCGGGGAAATCAGCCTTCGACAACGGCGAGGATTTCGTTCTCGCTCATTACCAGCAGGTCTTCGCCATCGACTTTCACGGTGTTGCTGCCCGAGTAAGGGCCGAAAACCACTTTGTCACCCACTTTGACGGCCAGCGCACGTACTTCGCCGTTGTCCAGGATGCGACCGGTGCCGACGGCGACAACTTCGCCACGGTTTGGTTTTTCAGCGGCCGAACCCGGCAGGACGATACCGCCAGCGGTTTTCGATTCTTCTTCGCTGCGACGGATGACTACGCGGTCATGCAGAGGACGAAGCTTCATTGTCGATCTCTCCCAATTTGTGGTTTTCATCGGCCGGTGTCGACACCGGCGGGTTGATGCGGTCCGGCGTTGCCGGGGGTGGCCCGCGACGGGCGAACCACCTGTGTATTGTCTGGCGTTGCCACCAGAAACCTTGCGGTGACCACATACATGAGGCCGGCATGATCAATTACAAGGCTTGCTGCAGAAAATTTTTCAACGAGCAGAAAAGCTTGGGGCCGCAAAGCGGCCCCGGGGATGTCTACTTGTCGCGACGTTCGTATTCGCCTTCGATCACATTGGGCCGATGGCCGCTGTCGCGCGGCTGTGCCTGAGAGGGGTCGTCCTGGAACGCGCGCTGGCGCATGGCCTGGGCCTCGGCACGCTGACGCATCTTGCGTGCGGCCAGATGGCGGGTGAAGGGCAACAGGCAGAGCAGGCCCAGCACGTCACTGATGAAGCCCGGAAGCAGCAGGAGGCCACCGCCCACCGCCAGCATCATGCCCTGGAACATGTCCTCGGCGGGCAGTTCGCCACGCTGCAGGCTTTCACGGGCACGCAAGGCGGTGGCCAGGCCGGCCACACGCATCACCAGCACACCCAAGGCGGAACCTGCGATGATCAACAGCAGCGCCGGGAAGAAACCGATGGCTGAGCTGACCTTGACGAAGACGAACAACTCCAGCACAGGGAAAAGCAGAAACAGCAGTAGAAAAACACGCATCAAGGATTCCTCGACGGAAGACTATCTTCCTTTAAGACCATCAGATGGATGCGTGCGCTCGGTTTTTCAAGCTTCGACTTCTGTCGCGGCCGGCCATTGGTCGGCGCGCGCCAGTAAAACCAAGGCCTCGCGAACTTGTGTCGGCGTATTGCAATTGCTTGGGAAAGCCAGCCAATGGATACCTTGGCCTATGCGCAGGTGCATGCCTTCGCTGTCGATGCCGACCATCTGCGCTGGCGCGCTACGCGGCAGGTCGCTCAATTCGACGTAGTGGGCGATGGCGTTGGCATGATCGCTGTTCATGTGCTCGATCATGCTGGCCTCCGCCTTGCCGGCGAAGGGGTTGGCCAACGTCACCTGATCGAGCCAGTGGATCGCCCCGAAGCCACCTATGTAACGATGGCGCACCGGCTGCAGCACCCAGAAGTCGAAATCGTGCGCCTTGTGATAGTTGGCGGCATCGGGAAAGTAACGGTAATAGCGCTCGGCAGCGGCGTCGACGGCAGCCTCATTGACCAGCTTGTGCGCCTCGGCCATGATCGTCAGGCGGCCAACGGCCTGCACGTCCTCGGCTTCCCGCTCCCCCACCAGCAAGGAGCACTTGGGGTCTTTCTGCAGGTTGTGGGTGTGCTGGGCGATGCGGCTGATGAGGATCAGCGGGTTGCCCTCGGCATCCAGGCAGTAAGGCACCACAGAACCGAAAGGGAAGCCAGGCATGGACTTGGAATGGGTCGAGAGTACACCGCGGTACTCCTTGAGCAGCAGTTCCCGGGCGGGGCGGATGGCCTTCTGACTCACGTCTGACTCCTCGACAGGTGGCTATTGGGTTGCAAGCTACCTGTAAGCTTCAAGCTTCAAGCTGCAAGCTGCAAGAAAAAGCAGGAGCGAGGCGCCATGCCACTCGCTTTTAGCTTGCAGCTTGAAGCTGACCCCTACCAGGTCACGCCAAAGCCTGCGGTATAGCGCGTCTTGTCCAGGTCACTCTCACGCGTGCCGGTGATGATGTCTTTTTCTGCCTTGAGATTGAGCGAGGCCCATTCGGTCACTTTGTAGCGCAGCCCCACCTCGGCATCCAGCGAATAGTCGGCAACGCCCCCCAGCGGCTTGGCGAACTCACCGTTGGTGAACAGCTGGACATTCTTGCCGATCAGGTAACGGGTGTAGTCCCACTTCACCGCCGCCGAATAGAAGTTGTCCTTGCCGCCATTCTGATACTCGAAGTCGGTGCGGTTGATCAGTGAACCGAGCGAGAACGCACCCAGTTCGTCATCCCAGAACTGGTAACCGGGGCCGGTACCCACGGTGCGCTGACGCGCCAGATCCTCGATGTGATCCCGCTTGTACTCAAGACGCCCCTGCCAGAACCATTTCTCGGTGATGAAGCGATCGAGCGCATACTCTGCGCTCCAGTTGTTGGTCGTGGTGACGTCGTCCTTGGTCTCGCGGTTGTACTCGCCTTCGGCGTTGTGCCGCCAACGGCCATGACGGGCCGTGGTCTTGAAACCGATGTCATAGTCGTCGGTATCGTTCTCGGCACGCTGGTAGTCCAGCGCGGCATCGATATTGCCTTTCCAGACCAGGTCCTCGACCACAGGCTTGGGCTTCATGATCTGCTCGATGCTGGCAAGCTCTACAGTCTTGGGCGTCTCACCGTTGGCCAGGGTCACCTTGCCAGGCTCGGCGGCCTTCAACGACTTGGCCCGCTCGCCGTTGTAGGCGTCCTGCTTGACCAGCAGCTCCTGGTCGCTCTCCAGGGTCTGGACCTGCTTCCAGTCCAGCGAAATAGAACCACCGTATGGGGTTTCCAGCAGCAGCTTGCCACCATCGAAGACCCGAATCTTGCCGCTCAAGCGGTCACCGTTCTTCATCCACACGGTGTCGGCGAACGCAGGAGCAGCGCACAGGGAAGCGGTCAACAGGCACAGCAAGGATCTAGAATGCATAAGCGAAATACAGGTTCGATTAGACGAATGAGCCGGGCATTATCCGGATGCGGACGACCAGAGCAAGGAAAGACCCACCACTATGGCGTTGAGTTCAATACGCATTTGCCGTGACCACTGGTCCGGTTTCACTTCAGGCCAGGGCTGCCGGGATGTCTGAGGCACATGAGTACGCGCTGCAGACGCCCGAGGCCCGACGAACGGCGCTTTATTCAGTGTTGGGCCAGGTGCCAGCAGGCAAGGTGGTCAGCTACGGCCAGCTCGCCGAATTGGCGGGCCTTGGCCGAGCGGCGCGTTGGGTTGGAAAGGCCCTCGGCCAGCTTCCTGCGGACACCCGTCTGCCGTGGCACCGTGTACTGGGTGCCGGCGGTCGTCTGAGCCTGGCGCTGGGGACTCCCTCGGGAGATGAACAAAGGGCGCGGCTGCGTGCGGAGGGCGTGAATGTAGCCAATAATCGTGTGGATATGATGCGCCATGGCTGGCGCCCAATGGAGCACAGCGGTTAGAGTGCGCGTTTTGTTTTCGCAAACTTGAGGCAGATGTTGGCCCATGCCCCGTAAAACCTGGCGCGCTGCGCTCGCTGCCTATGCCAGCCCGTCAACCCTGGTGCTTCTGCTGCTCGGCTTTGCTGCCGGTCTGCCCTACATGCTGGTGTTTTCGACCCTGTCGGTGTGGCTGCGCGAAGCTGGCGTGGCGCGCGAAACCATTGGCTATGCCAGCCTGATCGGCCTGGCCTATGCCTTCAAATGGGTATGGTCGCCGCTGCTCGATCAATGGCGGTTGCCGCTGCTGGGTGGGCTGGGTCGCCGGCGCTCGTGGCTGTTGCTGTCACAGGCACTGGTGGTGATCGGCCTGGTGGGCATGAGCCTGTGTGACCCTCAGCAACATCTGTCGTGGCTCATCGCTTTGGCCGTGCTGGTCGCGTTCGCGTCTGCCACCCAGGACATCGCTGTCGATGCCTATCGCCTGGAGATTGCCGACGATCAACGCCAGGCCGCCCTGGCCGCAAGCTACATGGCCGGTTACCGGATCGCTGCGCTGCTCGCCACTGCTGGCGCCCTGTTCTTTGCCGAATGGTTCGGCTCCACCGGTTTCAGCTACCTGCACAAGGCCTGGGCCGGCACTTACGTACTGTTCGGCGTGATGATGCTGCCTGCGCTGTTCACCACGCTGGTGATGCGCGAACCTCCCGTACCATTGCGCACCCAGTTGTCGGCAGCGCGCTATGGGCTTATTCACCAGTTGGCCTCGGTGTTTGTGCTGATCATCCTGCTGGTGTCGGTACCGGCTAGCTTCACCCAGCTGTTTAACACCGACTGGGCCAGCGTCATCTTCGGCGATGCCACACCACTGGACCTGCTGCTCGAAGACCGCGCCTTCTTGCGTCTTATCCTTTATGTGCTGCTGAGTTGGGCGTGCCTGTCGAGCATGGGCCGTCGCGGCCTGGCGCCAGTGCTGACGCCAGTCAACGACTTCATCACCCGCTATCGCTGGCAGGCCCTGCTGCTGCTGGGCCTGATCGCCACCTATCGGATGTCGGACACGGTGATGGGCGTCATGGCGAACGTGTTCTACATCGACATGGGCTTCACCAAGGACCAGATTGCCAGCGTCAGCAAGATCTTCGGCCTGATCATGACCTTGGTGGGCGCAGGTGCAGGTGGGCTGCTGATCGTGCGCTTCGGCATACTGCCGATCCTGTTCATTGGCGGTGCAGCCTCGGCGGGTACCAACATCCTGTTCCTGATGCTGGCCGACATGGGGCCAAATCTTCAGATGCTGGTGGTCACCATTTCGCTGGACAACTTCAGCTCGGGCCTGGCGACATCGGCATTCGTCGCCTACCTGTCGAGCCTGACCAACCTGAAGTTCTCGGCCACGCAATATGCCCTGCTCAGCTCGATCATGCTGCTGTTGCCACGCCTGATCGGCGGCTATTCGGGGGTGATTGTCGAGAAGTTCGGTTATCACGACTTCTTCCTGATCACCGCCCTGCTGGGTGTACCGACCTTGATCCTGATCGCCTTGCAATGGCGACAGGAAGCGGGCCGCGGGAAACAGGCACCGGTGGAGAACTCGGCAACCGAGCAGCCCTGAGGGAGACTCGCGGCCTGTACCCGCCCCATCGCAGGCATGCCGGCGATGGGGCCAGGCAATCGCTACTGAGCGACAGCACCCTCATCAGGCCGGCCACCGACCACAAACCACAACGGCCAGAGCGCCAGCGCCCCCGCTACACCTGCCGCCAAGGCAAAGTGCATCAAGCTCGCCCCCGCCCCGATCATCGCCATCAGCGCCCCGCCCAAGCCCAGCAAGGCGATGGTGATCATCCCCAGCATCGCAGACACCAAGCCTTTGCTCTGATCGCTGGAGAACAGTGTCATGCGGTACAGCACCGCATTCGCCACGCCCAGGCCCAGCGCATACAGCGACATGCCCGCCACCACGCTGGTCACGGTGGGCCAGTACCAGGTGGCAAGCACCATCAGGCACAAACCTGCCAGGTATGGCCACAGCGCACCGCGCACCAGCGCCGGCAGCGGATAGCGGTCAGCGATCCGGTTGATGATCAGGTTGCCCAGGATCAGCCCACCGAATACCGGCAACTGCCACAGGGCGTATTCCATCGTGCTGAGCCCCTCGTCGTGGATCAGCAATACCGGTGACAGGCCGATCCAGCCGATCAGCGGCAGGCCCACCAGGCCCAACGCCGCGCTGCCGGCGACGAAACGCCGGTTGGCCAGCAGCTGGCCATAGCCCGCCAGTAGCGGCAGCAGGTGGATCGGCGTGAACGCCAGGCGTGAGCCGTCGCGCCGCTCCACGCCCAAGGTCTCGGGCATCAAGCGGTACAGCAGCCCCCACACCAACACAGCGCCAACGGCGAACGCCACGAACAGCCAGCGCCAGTCCAGCCATTGCAACATCAGGGTACCCACCAGCGGGCCGAGCAGTGGCGACAGCAAGGCAATATTGGCCAGCAACGCCATCATCCGCACCGCATCGGCCTCGCTGAACGCTTCGTTCAGGGCCGGGTAGCTTACCGTCACCACAAAGCCCAGGCCGATGCCTTGCACTAGCCGCAGCAGGTTGAAAAGGCCAATGTCCTGCACCCAAAAGGTGGCCAGGCAAGCCGCACCAAAGAGCGCGCAACCGGCCAGCAGCAGTGGACGACGACCATAACGGTCGGCCAGCGGGCCGATCAGCCACTGCAGCAGCACACCACCGAGCAGGTACAGGTTCAACGCGTGAGGGATGTATTCGGGGCTGGCGTTCAGATGGTCGACCACCACCGGCATGGCTGGCATGACGGCGTCGCTGGCCAGGTAGGTCAGCAGTTCGAACAAGGCCAGGGTCAGGCCGAACAACAGGGCTCTGAGAGGGGTGATGTACAGCAATGGTTTCATGGTGGGGTATCGGTGCAGAGGCAGGTGGGGTCAGGCTATATGCCAGAAATGACGCGGCTTGGCTGTGAACAAGTGTAAATACAAGGGGCCGCTGCGCGCCCCAATCGCCGGCAAGCCGGCTCCTCCAGGCTCACTGCAAGCATCAGGCGCAGTGCATACCTGTTAGAGCCGGCTTGCCGGCGATTGGGCCGCACAGCGGCCCCTATGTTGCAACCCCAGCGTTACTGCGCGGCAGGCTCCTGAACCACACGAATCACCCGCTGCGGGAACGGGATATCGATTCCTTCGGCCTTCAAGCGATCACGCGCCTGTTCATTGAGCATGAACATCACATCCCAGTAATCGCTGGTCTTGGTCCACAGGCGCAAGGATACGGTGATAGAGCTGTCACCCAGGGTCGCCACCACGGCCTGCGGCGCCGGGTCGGGCAACACGCGAGGGTCCTGCGCAAGCTCCAGCAGTACGTTGCGGGCCTTCTGTAGGTCGGCCTCGTAATCCACACCTACGTCGAACACCACCTTGCGCGTCGGCTGGCGGTTGGTATTGGTGATGATGCCGTTGGACAGGCTGCCGTTAGGCATGATCACTGTCTTGTTGTCACCGGTGCGCAGCACAGTGTGGAAGATCTGAATGCTGTCTACTGTTCCCGCCACACCCTGCGCCTCGATCCAGTCGCCGATGCGGAACGGGCGGAACATCAGGATCAGTACGCCACCGGCGAAGTTCGCCAGGCTACCCTGCAGGGCCAGGCCGATGGCCAGGCCGGCGGCACCGATGGCAGCGACGAAGGAGGTGGTTTCGATGCCGATCATCGAGGCCACACTGACCAGCAGCAGCACCTTCAGCACGATGTTGGCCAAGGTGCTGATGAAGCCCTGCAGCGCCAGGTCGGCGTTACGCAGACCCACCAGTTTGCCCAGGCGGGCGCTGACCTTGTTGATGATCCACCAGCCGACCGCCAGGGTCAGCAGTGCCAGCAGCACACGGCTGCCGTACTCCATGATCAAAGGGATCCAGGTCTGCGATTGGCGGACCAGCTGATCGACTTCAGCGTTCAAATCCATGTTCATCTCCTGATGCCGAACGGCAAGTACACGGTAAAACCGGCCGCGAAAAATTCAGCGGCCATGGCCCCCATGGACATCATTGCGCCATCGGGGTTCCTGGCAACAAGGATCAGTCGCGGAAGTTGTTGAACTGCAGCGGCATGTCGAACTCTTTGGCACGCAAGGCAGCAATGGCCTCTTGCAGGTCATCACGCTTCTTGCCGGTCACGCGCACCTGCTCACCCTGAATGGCAGCCTGGACCTTGAGCTTGGCATCCTTGATGTGGGCGACGATCTTCTTGGCCAGCTCTTTGTCGATGCCTTCGCGGAACTTGGCCTCCTGCTTCATTTCCTTGCCCGAGGCGTAGGCGTCTTGGGTTTCCAGGCATTTCACGTCGATCTTGCGCTTGACCAGCGCCAGGCGCAGGATCTCGATCATCGCTTCGAGCTGGAACTCAGCCTCGGCAGTCAGCAGCACGGTCTGTTCCTTTTCCTTGAACTCGAAGCTGCCCTTGCCCTTGAGGTCGTAACGACGGTCGAGCTCCTTGATGGCGTTTTCGACGGCGTTCTGCACTTCGTGCTTGTCCAGTTCCGATACCACGTCGAACGAAGGCATGGTTGTTCTCCATAAAATAAAAGCGCGCTCGGTCTGAAGATGGAGCGCGTCGAGGTTTGAAGGTTAAAATGCGGGCTTATTATAACGGGTTGCGAAACGCAGATGAGCAGCACCTGGCATATTCTCGGCGCCGGTAGCCTCGGCACCCTCTGGGCTTGCCGGCTGGCACGTGCCGGCAAGGCGGTGCGCCTGATTCTGCGCGATCGGCAGCGGTTGCTGGCCTATGAACAGGCTGGCGGCCTGACGCTGGTCGAACAGGACCACGCCAATCATTACGCGATCCCTGCCGAAACAGCCGATACCAACGGGCCGGTGCACCGCCTGCTGGTGGCTTGCAAGGCCTACGACGCAGCACCTGCGATCGCACGGCTGGCCCCGCGCCTGGCCGCTGGCGCGGAAATCGTGCTGCTGCAGAACGGGCTGGGCAGCCAGGACGAAGTCGCCGATCAGGTACCGCTGGCCCGCTGCATCTTCGCCTCCAGCACCGAGGGCGCATTCCGCGAGGACGACTGGCGGGTACGCTTTGCCGGCCACGGCTTCAACTGGCTGGGCGACCCGGCCAACCCCGCGGCGCCAGAGTGGTTCGACGAGCTCCATGACGCCGGTATCCCGGCTGAATGGACCGTCGACATACTTACCCGCCTGTGGCGCAAGCTCGCGCTCAATTGCGCGATCAATCCGCTGACCGTGCTGCATGACTGCCAGAACGGCGGGCTGCTGGGGCACCTGAGCGAAGTCGATGGGTTGATCGCCGAACTCGGCGAACTGCTGGGCCGCTGCGGTCAACCCGAAGCTGCCGATAATCTGGGCGAAGAAGTACAACGGGTGATTCTCGCCACGTCAGCCAACTACTCTTCGATGTATCAGGATGTGCGCGCAGGCCGGCGTACCGAGGTGCATTACCTGCTTGGCCATGCCTGCCGCTCAGCCGCGCGCCATGGCATGGTGCTGCCTGGGCTGGAACGCCTGCACCAGCGGCTGGTCGATAACCTGCGTGCACGTGGCTTGCCAAGCGCCTGACGCGCCCTTTCAACCGGATACGGACATTGCCTAGCCCATGACCTTGCGCCAACGCCTGGAAAACCTCCCGGTCGGGCAGAAGCTGCTGGCCGCCCTGCTGGTACTGCTGGTGACCATCCTGCTGGTGGCCAACCTGACGTTCATCAGCGCCGCCTACTGGATCACCCAGGAAAGCATGGCGCCGCAAGCGTTGCAGACCATCGGCCGCCTGGTCGCCAACCCTCAGCTGGCAGCACGCGCCGGCGAATCCCAGGACACTGCCACGGCGCTGCTCAAAGAGCTGGACAGCTATACGCCGCTGCGCGCTGCGGCGGTCTATGGTGGCGATGGTCGCATGCTGGCCCAATTGCAACATGGCGACCCGCTGGCCCTGCCCAAGCGCTATCGAAACATCGACGGCTGGCGCCTGATGGAATTTCGCAGCACCCAACTGATCCGTATCCCCCGTGATGCCAGCCCGCCCGCGCACCTGCTGCTGGTGGCCAGCAGCGAACTGCCAACCGCGTTCTACACCGGCACCCTGAGCGCCAGCCTGGCGATCCTGGTGTTCAGCATCCTGCTATGGCTGGTCATCGCCCGGCAGATCAAACGCCTGATCACCCAGCCGATCAATCAGCTCGAAGAACTCAGCCGCCAGGTCACCCGTGAAGAAAGCTACGCGCTGCGTGCCAAAAGGGGCAACGACGATGAGATCGGCAGCCTCGCCGACGCTTTCAACACCATGCTCTCGCGCATCGAGGCGCGCGAGCAGCAACTCAAGCGCACCCGCGACGAATTCCAGGACGCTTACGATCAGGCCCAGGGCCTGGCCGAGGAAACCCGCCACACCAACCGCAAGCTGGAACTGGAAGTCCAGGTGCGCAGCAAGATCGAGAAAAAGCTCACGGGCTTTCAGAACTATCTCAACAGCATCATTGACTCCATGCCCTCGGCGCTGATCGCCCTCGACGAGCAGCTTTATGTCACCCAGTGGAATCACGAGGCCACGGTGCTCTCCGGCACGCCGCTGGACGAAGCGCTGAACCAGCCGATCTTCATCGCTTTCGAGCCGCTCAAGCCGTTCCTGCCGCAGCTCAAGGAAACCGTGGAAAAACACCGTGTCGCCAAGATCGAGCGGGTCACCTGGGCCAAAGGCGACGACCTGCGCCATTACGCCCTGACCTTCTATCCACTGATGGGTGGCGGCGGCCGCGGCGTGGTCATCCGCATCGACGACATCACCCAGCGCCTGTCGCTGGAGGAAATGATGGTGCAATCGGAAAAGATGCTCTCGGTCGGTGGCCTGGCGGCCGGCATGGCACACGAAATCAACAACCCGCTGGGCGCGATCCTGCACAACGTGCAGAACATCCGCAGGCGACTGTCGCCGGAGCTGCCGCGCAACCAGGAGCAAGCCAGCGAGCTGGGCATCGACCTGCCCAGCGTCAATCGCTACCTGGAAAGCCGCGAGGTACCGCAACTGCTCGATGGCATTCAGCAGGCCGGTGCCCGGGCGGCCAAGATCGTCACTCATATGCTCAGTTTCAGCCGCCGTAGCAACCGCCAACTGGCGCCCTGCGACCTGCCGGCATTGATCGACCAGGCCGTGGAAATCGCCGGTAACGACTTCGACCTGACCATCGGTTTCGATTTCAAGGGCCAGGCCATTGTCCGCCAGTTCGACCCCAACCTGGGGCCGGTGCCGTGCACCGCCAACGAGCTGGAGCAAGTGCTGCTGAACCTGCTGAAGAATGCCGCCCAGGCCATTCACCAACGGCCTCAGCCCAGCGAGCCAGGAAGGATCACCTTGCGTACCCGGCTCAGCCCGCCGTGGGCCGAGATCCAGGTCGAGGACAACGGCGTCGGCATGCCCGAAGCGGTCCGCAAGCGCACCTTCGAGCCCTTCTTCACCACCAAGGAAATCGGCCAGGGCACCGGGCTCGGTTTGTCGGTTTCCTACTTCATCATCACCAATAACCACAAGGGGCAGATGGAAGTGCAGTCCACGCCCGGCCAGGGCACCTGCTTCACCCTGCGCCTGCCCCTCGGCCAGCCGTCGGCAGCGGCCCCGAACCAGACGGAGACATGACATGGGCTATCGCCTGTCGAAGATTTACACCCGCACCGGTGACACAGGTGAAACCGGCCTGGGCGATGGGCGCAGAGTGCCCAAGGACCACCCGCGGATCGAGGCAATTGGCGAGGTGGACAGCCTTAACAGCCAGCTTGGGCTGCTGCTGGCCGGCCTTGCAGAGCAAGGTCTGGATGAGGTCAGCGAGGTTCTGGCGCCATGCCAGCACCGCCTGTTCGACCTGGGCGGCGAGCTGGCGATGCCCAGTTACAAGGCACTGAACGAGGCCGAGGTGGAACGGCTTGAGGCTGCCATCGATGGGTGGAACGAGGAACTGGGGCCGTTGACGAACTTTATTCTGCCCAGTGGATCGGCGCTGATCGCCCAGGCGCACGTCTGCCGAAGCCTGGCACGCAGTGCGGAACGACGCTGCCAGCAACTGAATGCGGTTGAGCCGCTGGAAGGCGTGGGGCTGGCGTATATCAATCGCCTTTCCGATCTGCTGTTTGTGGCGGCGCGGATCATCGGGCGGCGGCAGGGGGTTGCCGAGGTGTTGTGGCAGGCTGCGGACAAGCCTGCAGGCTGACACCGCAAAGGGGCTGCCTGGCAGCCCCCTGCGACGGCCGCCTCAGGCCTCAGGCCAAAAGGCCCGAATCCCGGCAACACCTTGCGCCCCGGTTTGCCAGGCCCGCTCACGCTCGCCTGGCCCAACACCACCGAGCAGGAACACCGGCTTGCCGAACCCGGCAATCAAGCGCTGAGCCTCATCCCAACCCAGCGGCGAGGCCTCAGGATGCGTCTGCGTCAGCTGCACTGGCGAGAGCGTGACGAAATCCACACCCATCTGCTCAGCCAGTGCCAGCTCTTCAGCACTGTGACAGGACGCTGCCAGCCAACGATCTTTAGGGAAAGGTCGGCCCTTGGCGGCGTATTTGCGCAGTTGCGCAGCCGTCAGGTGCCAGCCTGCCGCGGGGAAGTCGCCCAACCACTCCAGCGGCCCCTTGAGCATCAACTGTGCCTTGCCCGCACATAGCCCCACCGCATCCACCGCCACATCGCGGTACTTGGGGTCGTACATGTCCGGCGCACGCAACTGGATCAGGCGGATGCCGGCGGCAACAGCCTTCTGTATACCCTTGAGCATCTCGGGCACGTCCAGGCCGTCCGGGGTGATCAAGTACTGATCGGGCAGGCGCGCGGCGGCCACGATCGGCTTGTTGGCCTCGGGGAACTCATACTGTGGCAATTCCCTCGGCGACACCCAGGCCAGCGGCTGCCCTTCAGCCCCGTGGGGTTCACCGGTGAACGCTTCGACCTCACGGACATCGAGCAACACCTGTTTGTCCGGGTAGTCGTGGCTGACTTTGATAAGCGCCCGTGAACGGGTCACTTCGATACCCAGCTCTTCGCGAAGCTCGCGAGCCAGCGCCGCTTCGACGCTTTCGCCCTCCTCCACCTTGCCGCCAGGGAATTCCCACAGGCCACCCTGATGCTGGCTGTCGGCCCGTCGGGCAATGAGGATGCGGCCGTCTGTACCGCGAATCACCGCTGCTGCTACATGAATCCGTTTCACCCTTCACGCTCCGCCAGGCCTGCTTGCTGCCAGGCCTTGAAGGCCGGCCATTGGTAAATGGTTTCGATATAGCTCGCAGCCTGCGCTGGCACCTCTACACGGTAAGTACGCAGGCGCACGGCAACCGGGGCGAAGAAGGCATCGGCCAGGGTCGGCTTGCCGAACAGGAACGGGCCGCTGTCCTTGGCCACCAGGCGGCATTCGGACCACAGCGCGACGATACGGTCGATATCCACTTGCACATCCAGCGGGATGTTTTCCAGCGCTTCGTCCCGGGACAGATCGAAGGGCATGGCGCCACGCAGGGCGAAGAAACCGCTGTGCATCTGCGCACAGGCCGAACGGGCCTGGGCACGGGCTGCCACATCGACAGGCCACAAGTGGGCCTCGGGGTGGCGCTCGTTAAGGTATTCAGCGATGGCCAGGGAGTCGGCGATCACCCCGTGCTCGGTCTTGAGCAGCGGCACCTTGCCGGTGGAGGAGAACGCGAGAATGCGCTGACGGGTGTCGGGCTGGTTGAGTTTGATCAGGGTTTCTTCGTAGGGAACGCCGGCCAGCTCAAGGGCCAGGGCGCCGCGTAGCGACCAGGAAGAATACAGCTTGTCGCCGATGATCAGGTGATAGCTCATGGGTCGGCTCCGATGATGTGGCAATGTCGGTGGCCTTGGGGCTGCTGTGCAGCCCATCGCCGGCAAGCCGGCTTCCACAGGTGGCTGCGAGCAGGCTTTTCGGCGATCAGGCCATTGGATCAGGTACGGTATTCGGCGTTGATCTTCACGTATTCGTGGGACAGGTCGGTGGTCCAGATGGTTTCGCTGCACTGGCCACGGCCCAGCTCGATACGGATGGTGATCTCTTCCTGAGCCATCACTGCCGAGCCCTGCTCTTCGGTATAACTCGGGCTGCGGCCGCCTTTGCTGGCGATACACACATTGTCGAGGTACACGTCGATCAGGCTTACATCCAGCGCAGGCACCCCAGCGCGCCCTACGGCAGCAAGGATACGGCCCCAGTTCGGGTCGGAGGCGAACAGCGCGGTCTTGATCAGCGGCGAGTGAGCGACAGCGTAACCGACATCCAGGCACTCCTGATGGTTGCCACCGCCATTGACCTGCACGGTCACGAACTTGGTAGCGCCTTCGCCGTCACGGACGATGGCCTGGGCCACTTCCATGCACACTTCGAACACCGCCTTCTTCAGCGCTTCGAACAGCGCGCCGCTGGCCTCGGTGACTTCCGGCAGGCCCGCTTTGCCGGTGGCGATCAGCATGCAGCAGTCGTTGGTCGAGGTGTCGCCATCGATGGTGATGCGGTTGAACGACTTGTTGGCGCCGTCGAGCATCAGGTCCTTGAGCACGGCCGGGGCAACTTTGGCGTCGGTAGCGATGTAGCCGAGCATGGTGGCCATGTTCGGGCGGATCATGCCGGCGCCTTTGCTGATACCGGTAACGGTGACGGTCACGCCTTCGTGCTGGAACTGGCGGCTGGCGCCCTTGGGCAGGGTGTCGGTGGTCATGATGCCGGTGGCGGCTTCAGCCCAGTTGTTTTCCGACAGGTTGTCCAAAGCGGCCTGCAGGGCACCTTCGATCTTTTCGACCGGCAGCGGCTCACCGATCACACCGGTGGAGAATGGCAACACCGACTCGGCAGGCACGCCGGTCAGCTCCGCAAGCTTGGCGCAAGTGCGCTCAGCGGCGGCCAGCCCCGGCGCGCCGGTGCCCGCGTTGGCGTTGCCAGTGTTGGTCAGCAAGTAACGCACAGTGCCCTGAACGCGTTGCTTGGCAAGGATCACCGGTGCTGCGCAAAAGGCGTTGAGGGTGAACACGCCTGCCACGCTGGAGCCCTCGGCGCAGCGCATGACCACCACATCCTTGCGCCCTGGGCGCTTGATGCCGGCAGAAGCGATGCCGAGTTCAAAACCCGGAACCGGGTGCAGGGTGGGCAAAGGACCAAGACCAACAGCCATTAGAGCGCTCCTAGAAAAACGGTGAAGTGATGAGGAAAGAGCGGGGCCGCTTCGCGCCCCATTCGCGGCACAAGGCCGCTCCTACAGGGACCGCGCCAACCGGTGGGCGAGCGCGATATGTGAGAGCGGCCTTGTGTCGCGAAAGGGCCGCAATGCGGCCCCAGGCTTTTACAAACGTCTGTTCAGATCACTCGATCTGACCATGGCAATGCTTGAACTTCTTGCCCGAACCACACCAGCACGGCTCGTTGCGGCCCAGCTTCTGATCGTTGCGCACCGGGGCAACGGCGACTGCCACTTCGGCACCTTCTTCGCTCAGTTGCTCGCTCTCAAGGCCTGGCGCAGGGGCGTGCTGGAACTGCATACGGCTGGCCAGTTCTTCGGCTTCGCGGCGCAGGCGGGCCTCTTCTTCGACCGGGTCTTCGCGGCGTACCTGAACGTGCGACAGCACGCGGATGGTGTCGCGCTTGATCGACTCGAGCAATTCCTGGAACAGGGTGAAGGATTCGCGCTTGTACTCCTGCTTCGGGTTCTTCTGCGCATAACCACGCAGGTGAATGCCGTGGCGCAGGTGGTCCATGGTCGACAGGTGGTCTTTCCACAGGTCGTCCAGCACGCGCAGCAGGATCTGCTTCTCGAAGGTGCGCAGGGCGTCGATGCCGGCCTGGTCTTCCTTCTCGTTGTAGGCGTCGGTGATTTCCTTCAGCAGCTTCTCGCGCAGGGTCTCCTCGTAGAGGTGATCGTCCTCGTCGAGCCACTGCTGGATAGGCAGCTTGATGGCGAAGTCGCTGGCCAGCGAAGCCTCCAGGCCGGCAACGTCCCACTGTTCGGGCAGCGACTGCGGCGGGATGTGCTGGCTGATGGTGGCATCGAGCACTTCCTGACGGAACTCGGCGATGGTGTCACCGATGTTTTCGGCAGCCAGCAGGCTGTTGCGCATGTGGTAGATCACCTTGCGCTGTTCGTTGGCCACGTCATCGTATTCGAGCAGTTGCTTACGAATATCGAAGTTGCGCCCTTCGACCTTGCGCTGCGCCTTTTCGATGGCGTTGGTGACCATGCGGTGTTCGATGGCCTCACCGGACTGCATGCCCAGTGCTTTCATGAAGTTCTTCACCCGATCGGAGGCGAAGATACGCATCAGGCTGTCTTCCAGCGACAGGTAGAAACGGCTTGAACCCGGGTCGCCCTGACGGCCGGAACGGCCACGCAGCTGGTTGTCGATACGGCGCGATTCGTGGCGCTCGGAGGCGATCACGTGCAGGCCACCGGACTCGATCACCTGCTGGTGACGCTTCTGCCAGTCGGCCTTGATCTGGGCGATCTGCTCGGGGCTTGGGTTCTCCAGGGCAGCCACTTCGGCTTCCCAGTTACCGCCCAGAAGAATGTCGGTACCACGACCGGCCATGTTGGTGGCGATGGTCAGTGCACCCGGAGCCCCCGCTTGCGCGATGATCTCGGCTTCCTTTTCGTGGTACTTGGCGTTCAGGACCTTGTGCTCGATGCCTTCCTGCTTCAGCAGGTTCGACATGTGCTCGGAGGTTTCAATGGTCGCAGTACCCACCAGAACCGGACGGCCCTGGGTCATGCTTTCCTTGATGTCGGCAATGATCGCGGCGTACTTCTCGTCCGCGGTCAGGTACACCAAGTCGTTGAAGTCCTTACGCGCCAGCGGCTTGTTCGGCGGAATCACCATCACGTTGAGGCCGTAGATCGACTGGAACTCGAACGCTTCGGTGTCGGCGGTACCGGTCATGCCGGACAGCTTGGTGTACAGACGGAAATAATTCTGGAAGGTGGTCGAAGCCAGGGTCTGGCTCTCGGCCTGGATGTTCAGGTTCTCTTTCGCCTCGATGGCCTGGTGCAGGCCTTCGGACAGACGACGGCCAGGCATGGTACGGCCGGTGTGCTCGTCGATCAGCAGGACCTGACCGTCCTGAACGATGTACTCGACATTGCGGTGGAACAGTTTGTGCGCACGCAGGCCGGCATAGACATGGGTCAGCAGGCCCAGGTTGTGCGACGAGTAGAGGCTCTCGCCCTCAGCCAGCAGGCCGGACTGGGTGAGCATCTCTTCGATGAACTGGTGACCGGCTTCGTTGAGCTCGACCTGGCGGCTCTTCTCGTCGATGGAGAAATGGCCTTCCTGGGTGACCTGGCCTTCGACTTCTTCGATGTGCTGGGTCAGGCGCGGGATCAGGCGGTTGATCTCGATGTACAGCTTGGAGCTGTCTTCTGCCTGGCCGGAGATGATCAGCGGCGTACGGGCTTCGTCGATGAGGATCGAGTCGACTTCGTCGATCACGGCGAAATTCAGTTCACGCTGGAATTTCTCTTCCAGGCTGAAAGCCATGTTGTCGCGCAGGTAGTCGAAACCGAACTCGTTGTTGGTGCCGTAGGTGATATCGGAGGCATACGCAGCGCGCTTTTCCTCTGGTGGCTGGAAGGCCGAGACGATGCCTACGGACAGACCGAGGAATTCGTACAGAGGGCGCATCCAGTTGGCGTCGCGGCGGGCCAGGTAGTCGTTGACCGTGACCACGTGCACCCCTTTGCCGGAAAGGGCGTTGAGGTAAACGGCCAGGGTACCGACCAAGGTCTTGCCTTCACCGGTGCGCATTTCTGCGATCATGCCCTCGTGCAGGGTCATGCCGCCGATCAGCTGCACATCGAAGTGGCGCATGCCCATCACCCGCTTGCCGGCTTCACGGGCCACGGCGAAGGCTTCAGGCAGCAGTTGGTCCAGTGTCTCGCCTTTGGCCAGACGCTCCTTGAACTCTGCGGTTTTGGCGCGCAGTTGCTCATCGGAGAGGGCGACCATTTTCTCTTCGAAGGCATTGACGATGTTCACCGTCTTGAGCATGCGTTTGACTTCACGCTCGTTCTTGCTTCCAAAAAGTTTCTTTAACAAAGGCGCAAACATATCGGCAGGATCTTCCACACGTAGGGATGGAGGGCGGCCCCATGAGTCGCCCGTGCAGCCCTTGGGCCGCATGCGAACGAGCATTCTACCCGGAAACGATGGTGAGGAAAGTGGTGGATTTCCACGATGCTGGCACAGCGCTTTGGCGGGGGCGTTTCTAAGATAAGGGCATTTTCGCTGAGTTCAACCCGGAGCATCATGAAACGTATCGAGAATGACTCGTATGCTGTCTGTGTGCGATGGCGCTGGCGCCGTCAGTGGGGCCGATAGAGGTGTTAGACTGCCAATCTTGTAACCTGATGCGACCCCCCATGGCCTACAAACCCTCCCCCGCCCAGCCCCCTTCGGCACTGCTGCGCCAGGTGCGCCCGCTGCGCCTGTTGCTGAACCAGGCCGAACGCCTGGCGCACCTGCAGCGCCTGCTGGAAAGCCAGTTGCAACCGGCAGCCCGCGAGCACTGCCACGTGGCTTCGTGGCGCGACGGCACGCTGCTGCTGGTGGTCACGGACGGGCATTGGGCCACCCGCCTGCGCTATCAGCAGAAGCGCCTGATGCGTCAGCTGCAGGCGCTGGAAGCGTTCGGCAACCTTCAGCGCATCCTTTACAAGGTGCAGCCGCCGCTGGTTCCGGCCAAGCGCGGCGGTAACATGACCGAGCTGTCGACCAATGCCGCCGAAGGCATTCGGGGTTCCGCCGAAGGCATCACCGACCCCAAACTGCGTGAAGCACTGGAACGCCTGGCCAGTCACGCCAAGGGCAAGGGTTGAGTCAGCAGGCCTGAGCACAACCCATAAAAAAGGCCACCCGAAGGTGGCCTTAATCACTAGAGAGAGTGTTCGAACTTACACGGCCGCAACAGGGCGCATATAAGAGATCGGTGCCGTACTGGCATCTTCGAAAGTGACCACTTCCCAGGCATCGGTTTCATTGATCAGCTTGCGCAGCAGCTGGTTGTTCAGCGCGTGCCCGGACTTGTAGCCCTTGAACTCGCCAATCAGGCTGTTGCCCAGCAGGTAAAGGTCGCCGATGGCGTCGAGGATCTTGTGCTTGACGAACTCGTCTTCGGAGCGAAGGCCGTCTTCGTTAAGTACACCGGTCTCATCGACAACGATGGCGTTCTCGACACTGCCACCCAGCGCAAGGTTGTGCTTGCGCAGGTACTCGATGTCACGCATGAAGCCGAAAGTACGGGCGCGACTGACTTCCTTGACAAACGAAGTGCTGGAGAAGTCGACAACGGCGCTCTGGGTCTGGCCCTTGAGGACCGGGTGATCGAAGTCGATCTCGAAGCTCACCTTGAAGCCTTCGAAAGGCAGGAAGGTAGCGCGCTTGTCGCCCTCCTCCACTGTCACTTCACGCAGGATGCGGATGAACTTCTTGGCTGCGTCCTGCTCTTCCAGGCCGGCAGACTGAATCAGGAATACGAAGGGACCGGCGCTGCCATCCATGATCGGAACTTCCGAGGCGGAGAGCTCGACGTAGGCGTTATCGATGCCCAACCCCGCCATGGCGGAAAGCAGGTGCTCGACGGTATCGACCTTGACGTCACCGTTGACCAGCGTGGTGGACATGGTGGTCTCACCGACGTTGGCCGCACGTGCCGGGATCTCGACCACAGGGTCGAGGTCGGCGCGACGGAAGACGATGCCGGTATCGACAGGCGCAGGCTTGAGGGTCAGATAGACCTTCTCCCCGGAGTGCAGGCCGACGCCTGTGGCACGGATGGTATTCTTCAGGGTGCGTTGTCTAATCATGGCATTGGCCGCTTCAGCGCAAATTGCGAACAGGTATCAACAAAGGCTGAGGATGATAACAGACCCGGCCTTTGCTGAACACCAATCACCCTTATACCCCTGATAAATTCCATTAATCGGCCTGACGACGCAGGAAGGCCGGGATATCCAGGTAGTCCAAGTCATCCTGAGGGTTGAGTTTAGCTGCTGCGGCAGCGCCTGCGTGGGCCTGGTTGCGCATCACGGTCGGACGCTCCAGGTCACGGTAGTTGACCGCTGGCTGCTCCTGACGAACAGGGGCCGGGTTGGAGGCCTCGTACGCCTGCTGGGCAGTCTGCAGTGTGTTGTCGACCACCTTGACCGGCTTCTCGATACGCGCGCCCAGGCCAGTGGCCACCACGGTCACGTGCAGCTCATCGCGCATGTCAGGGTCGATCACGGTGCCCACCTTGACCATCGCGTGGTCGGAGGCGAAGGCTTCGATGATGCTACCCACATCGGAGTACTCGCCCAGCGACAGGTCAGGGCCTGCGGTGATGTTCACCAGGATGCCGCGGGCGCCCTGCAGGTTGACGTCTTCGAGCAGCGGGTTGCGGATTGCCGCCTCGGTGGCTTCGCGAGCACGGTTCGGGCCGCTGGCGCAACCAGTACCCATCATCGCCATGCCCATCTCACCCATCACGGTGCGCACGTCGGCGAAGTCGACGTTGATCATGCCGGGGCGCTTGATGATGTCGGAAATACCGCGAACGGCACCGGCCAGTACATCGTCAGCCTTGGCAAAGGCGGACAGCAGGCTGGCATCCTTGCCCAGGATGGTCAGCAGCTTCTCGTTGGGAATGGTGATCAGCGAGTCGACGCTCTCGGCCAGCATGCGGATGCCTTCATCGGCGATCTGCATACGTTTGCGACCTTCGAACGGGAACGGACGGGTCACCACGGCAACCGTGAGAATGCCCATTTCCTTCGCCACTTCGGCGATGATCGGCGCTGCACCGGTACCGGTACCGCCGCCCATGCCGGTGGTGATGAACACCATGTTGGTGCCCTGCAGCACCTCGGCGATGCGCTCACGGTCTTCCAGAGCAGCCTGACGGCCGACTTCCGGATTGGCACCGGCACCAAGGCCTTTGGTGACCCCGGTACCCAGTTGCAGGATGGTGCGCGCGCCGATGTTTTTCAGCGCCTGAGCATCGGTGTTGGCGCAGATGAACTCGACGCCTTCGATGCTGCTTTTCACCATGTGGTTGACGGCGTTGCCGCCGCCACCGCCGACACCGATCACCTTGATGACCGGGCTTTGCGGGACGTTGTCTACGAGCTCGAACATTTTCCCTCTCCTTTCAGTTCTCTAGTTGTCGCGCCTACCACTACTGCTTTGAAACTTAGAAGTTGCCCTGAACCCACCGCTTGAAGCGCTCAAGCACTGGGGCCTTCGGTTCATCGCCATAGCTGTTGCTGCTGCTGTTACCGGTCAGGGGCAAGTCTTCGGACTGCTTCTGCAGGCCGTAAGCGAGCAAGCCCACGCCGGTGGAATAGATCGGGTTGCGCACCACGTCGCTCAGCCCCCGAACGCTGTGCGGTACGCCCAGGCGTACCGGCATGTGGAAGATTTCTTCGGCCAGTTCCACGGCGCCTTCCATCTTCGCGGTGCCGCCGGTGAGGACGATGCCGGCCGGCACCAGGTCCTCGTAACCGCTGCGGCGCAGCTCGGCCTGGATCAGCGTGAAAAGCTCGTCGTAACGGGGCTCTACCACCTCGGCCAGGGCCTGGCGCGACAGTTCGCGCGGTGGGCGGTCGCCCACGCTCGGCACCTTGATGGTCTCGCCGGCGCCGGCCAGTTTGGCCAAGGCGCAGGCGTAACGGATCTTGATTTCCTCGGCGTACTGGGTGGGTGTACGCAGGGCCATGGCGATGTCGTTGGTGACCTGGTCGCCGGCAATCGGGATGACCGCAGTGTGACGGATCGCGCCTTCGGTGAAGATGGCGATGTCGGTGGTGCCGCCGCCGATGTCCACCAGGCACACACCGAGCTCTTTCTCATCGTCGGTCAGCACCGAGTAGGCCGAGGCCAGTTGCTCGAGGATGATGTCGTCGATTTCCAGGCCACAACGGCGCACGCACTTCTCGATGTTCTGCGCCGCGTTGACCGCGCAAGTGACCACGTGAACCTTGGCTTCCAGGCGCACGCCAGACATGCCCAGCGGCTCGCGCACACCTTCCTGGTTATCGATCACGTAATCCTGCGGCAGGGTGTGCAGCACGCGCTGGTCAGCCGGAATGGCCACGGCCTGGGCAGCGTCAAGCACACGCTCGAGGTCGGCAAGGCTGACCTCGCGGTCGCGAATGGCGACGATGCCGTGGGAGTTCAGGCTGCGGATATGGTTGCCGGCCACGCCGACGAACGCCGAGTGGATGCGGCAGCCAGCCATCAGCTGCGCTTCTTCCACTGCGCGCTGGATCGACTGCACGGTGGACTCGATGTTCACCACCACGCCCTTCTTCAGGCCGCGGGAAGGGTGAGTACCGATCCCGACGATCTCCAGGGTACCGTCTTCGCCTACTTCACCCACCAGCGCCACCACCTTGGAGGTGCCAATGTCCAGCCCGACGATCATTTTGCCGCTATGCGCGTTTGCCATGGTCCTGCCTCTCTCTAATTCTTCGCAACGGCGGGTTGGGCCGTCGTCGGTGCGTTCGGTTCCCGCCAACCAACGGCAAGTCCGTTGGAATAACGCAGATCAATGCGGGCGATGTTGGTGATCTGCTCTTTGAGTGTCTTGTCGTAAATGGCAATGAAACGGCGCATCTTCTCCACCAGATGATCGCGCCCCAGCAGCAGCTCGACGCCCTGCCCGGTGCTGCCCGCACCGGTGGTCAGGAACCAGCTGCCACGCTCGCGCAGCTCCAGGCGAGCGATGGAAAAGCCCAAGGGGCGCAGCATCTGGCTCAAAACCTGATACTGCTGCATGACTTGCTGCTGGGCACGCTGCGGCCCGGCCAACTGCGGCAGATGCTCGTAGTTGGCCAGCTCGCGCGGGGTGAAGGCCTGGCCCTGGTTGTTGAGCAAGGCTTCCTCACCCCAGCGTGCCACCGGCAACTGTTCTTCCAGGCGAATCACCACCTCGTCCGGCCAAACCCGGCGTACTTCGGCGTGGGCGATCCATGGCATCTGTTCGAGCTCGGCTCGCATCGCCGTGAGGTCGACGCTGAAGAAACTCGCTGCCACGTATGGCGCGATCCGCTGCTGCACCGACTGCTGACTGATGTAACTGAGGTCGCCCTGCACGTCGATCTTGGTGATCGGCCGGTCGGCGTACGGCATCAGGCGAATGGCGCCCTCGTAGGCGCCAAAGCCTGCGGCCACCAGCAACACCGGCCACAGCAGGCGCTTGAGGCCGCCCAGGCTGGGCCGCGGCAGGCGCGCCGATACGGGCTCGTCGGCCACCAGTCGGCTGGCACCACGCGGCACCGGCTTGCTACGGCCGGTAACGGGTTGCTGCTGACGTATCATTGCGCCTTGCATGGTTTGTTAACCTCGCGTCGCTACGCTGTCGGCCAGGATCGCCAGCACCAGTTGCTGGAAGTCCAGACCGGCCGCGCGGGCCGCCATGGGCACCAGGCTATGATCAGTCATGCCCGGTGCGGTGTTTACTTCGAGCAGCCAGAACCGGCCCTGCTCGTCCTGCATCACGTCCAGACGGCCCCAGCCTTCAATGCCGATGGCATCGCAGGCGCGCGCGGTCAGGTCGATAAGCTCCTGCTCCTTGGCACTGTCCAGCCCGCACGGAATGCGGTACTGGGTGTCATTGGCGATGTACTTGGCGTCGTAGTCGTAGAACACGTGCGGAGTGCCCAGGGCGATCGGCGGCAGCACCTGGCCACGCAGAACGGCAATGGTGAACTCCGGGCCGTGAATCCATTGCTCGACCAGCACCTGAGAATCGTATTTGGCGGCGTCTTGCCAGGCAGCGACCAGTTCCTGCTCGCTGTTCACCTTGGCCATGCCGATGCTAGAGCCTTCATGGGCAGGTTTGACGATCAGCGGGAAGCCCAGTTCCGTACCGGCTACAACACAATCTTCTTCGCTGGCCAGCACAGCATGACGCGGGGTCGGAATGCCCAGGCTTTGCCATACCTGCTTGGTCCGCAGCTTGTCCATGGCCAGGGCCGAGGCGAGAATGCCACTGCCGGTGTAGGGAATGCCCAGGCACTCCAGCAGGCCTTGCATGCTGCCATCCTCACCGCCGCGGCCGTGCAGGATGATGAAGGCACGGTCGATCTTCTCGCTTTGCAGGCGGGCCAGCAGGTCGTCGCCCACGTCGATGGCGACCACGTCGACACCGGCGCTGCGCAGCGCCTCGATCACGGCAGCGCCCGACTTGAGCGAGACTTCACGCTCGGCGCTCTTGCCGCCGTACAGTACAGCGACACGACCGAACGCGTTGACGTCCAGGGTCGAATGCAGTTTCTCGTAGGCGCTGGTCATTTCGACTTCTCCTGCTTGGCGCCAGCGAACAGCGGGCTTTTCATCAATTGCGGGGCCAGGCCACCGACATCGCCGGCACCTTGGCACAGCAGGATGTCACCGGCACGCAGCAGCGGCTTGACCAGCGGTGCCAGCTCGGCGCCGCGTTCGATGTAGATCGGGTCCAGCTTGCCGCGCTGGCGGATGCTGTGACACAGCTGACGGCTGTCGGCACCGGGTATCGGCTCTTCACCGGCCGGGTACACCTCCATCAGCAGCAGCACGTTGGCATCGCCCAGCACCTGCACGAAATCGTCGTACAGGTCACGAGTGCGGCTGTAACGGTGTGGCTGGTAGACGATGACCAGGCGACGGCTTGGCCAGCCACCGCGCACAGCCTTGATCACCGCCGCCACTTCGGTCGGGTGGTGGCCGTAGTCGTCGACCAGCATCACGCTGCCGCCTTCAACCGGCAGTTCGCCGTACACCTGGAAGCGTCGACCGACACCCTGGAAGCCCGAAAGCCCCTGCACGATGGCTTCGTCGCTGATGCCTTCGTCGGTGGCGATGGCGATGGTGGCCAGGGCATTGAGCACGTTGTGGTTACCCGGCATGTTGACCGACACTTCCAGCGGCTCACGATCACGGCGCAGTACGGTGAAGTGGGTCTGCATGCCCTTCTGGCTGACGTTGATCGCGCGGATGTCGGCCTCTTCGCTGAAACCGTAGGTCACGGTCGGGCGCTTGACCTGTGACAGGATCTCACGCACCACCGGGTCATCCAGGCACATCACGGCCAGGCCGTAGAACGGCAGGTTGTGCAGGAACTCGACGAAGGTTTTCTTCAGCTTGTTGAAGTCACCCTCGTAGGTGGCCATGTGGTCGGCGTCGATGTTGGTGACCACAGCAACCATCGGCTGCAGGTGCAGGAAGCTGGCGTCGCTTTCGTCGGCTTCGGCGATCAGGTAACGGCTGGTACCCAACTGCGCATTGGTGCCGGCAGCGGTCAGGCGGCCACCGATGACGAACGTCGGGTCCAGGCCACCGGCGGCAAATACCGAGGCCAGCAGGCTGGTGGTGGTGGTTTTGCCATGGGTACCGGCAACCGCCACACCATGGCGGTAGCGCATCAGCTCAGCGAGCATTTCGGCACGCGGCACCACGGGAATGCGCCGTTCAAGCGCAGTGGCGACTTCCGGGTTGGCCGGGTTGATGGCGCTGGACACCACCAGTACATCGGCATTGGCGGCGTTTTCGGCACGGTGGCCAACGAAGATCTCGGCACCGAACGACTCCAGGCGCTGGGTAACCGGCGACACCTTGAGGTCGGAGCCGGACACTTCATAGCCCAGGTTCAGCAGCACTTCGGCAATACCGCACATGCCCACGCCGCCGATACCGACGAAGTGGATACGATGAATACGGCCCATCTTCGGCTGGGGCATGGCTTTCTGGCTTTCAACCATGGGCCACCTCCAGGCAGATATCGACCACGGTGCTGGTTGCGGAAGGTTTGGCAAGGCCCCGTGCGGTGCGTGCCATGGTGTTGAGTTTCTCGGGTTGCATCAGCACCTCGTTCAGGCGTTCAGCGAGTTGCGCTGCGCCAGTTGTCGCTTGTGGCATGAGGAAGGCGGCGCCTTCCCGAGCCAGATATTGGGCGTTATGGGTCTGGTGGTCGTCGATGGCATGGGGCAAAGGCACCAGCATCGAAGGCAGGCCGGCCGCCGCGAGCTCGCTGACGGTCAGGGCACCGGCCCGGCACACCACCAGGTCGGCCCAGCTGTAGGCGTGGGCCATGTCCTTGATGAACGGCTCTACCTGAGCCTCGACACCCGCCTCTTGATAACGCTCGGCGGTGATCGGCGCGTGGTGCTTGCCGGCCTGATGGAACACCTCGGGCCGCAGGTCAGCGGGCACCTCGGACAGGGCCTTAGGCAACAATTTGTTCAATGGTTCCGCACCCAGGCTGCCACCCATGACCAACAGGCGGGCACGGCGCTCGCCCAGGGGCGCTCGCTGCGCGTCCATGAACAGCTCAGGGCGCACCGGATTGCCGGTGGTACGCAGCTTTTCGCCAGCTTCAAACGTGCCTGGGAAAGCCTCGCAGACACGCGCCGACAACGGCACCAGCAGGCGATTGGCGGTACCGGCGCGGGCGTTCTGTTCGTGAATCACCAGCGGCACACCGCACAGACGCGCGGCGACGCCGCCAGGGCCGGTCACATAGCCACCGAAGCCGATCACGCAGACCGGCTTGAGCTGGCCAATGATACGCCGCGCCTGGAGCACGGCCTTGACCAGGGTGAACGGTGCCTTGAGCAGCGACAGCTTGCCCTTGCCACGCAAGCCGCTGACCTGGATCAGGTGCAGCGCCAGGCCGGCCTGGGGGACCAGCTCATTCTCGATGCCACGGGGGGTGCCCAGCCAGTGCACGGTATAGCCGCGCGCCTGGAACTCACGTGCGCAGGCCAGGGCCGGGAACACATGGCCTCCGGTGCCGCCCGCCATGATCAGTACGTTTTTGCCGTCAGCGGCCATGACTGGTCTCCTCGGCAAAATCGCTTTCGCTGAATTCGTGTTCCTCGCTGCCCAGGTGCGTGCGGCTTTCCCATTCGATACGCAGCAACAAGCCGACGCAGGCACAGCAGATCACCAGGGAGCTGCCCCCGTAACTGAGGAAGGGCAAGGTCAGGCCCTTGGTCGGCAGCAAGCCGACGTTCACGCCAATGTTGATCAGGAACTGGCCAATCCACAGGAACGCCAGGCCAAATGCCATGTAGGCGGCAAAGTACTGCTTGGCCTTCTCGGCCCACAGTCCGATGTAGAGGGCGCGCACGGTCACGAATACGAACAGCGCGATGGTCACCAGCGAACCGACCACGCCCAACTCCTCGGCGAGTACCGAGAACACGAAGTCGGTGTGCGCTTCAGGCAGGTAGAACTGCTTTTGCACACTGTTGCCCAGCCCTACGCCCAGCCACTCGCCGCGGCCGAAGGCGATCAATGCCTGGGTCAACTGGTAACCAGAGCCGAACTGGTCGGACCAGGGGTCGGTAAAAGTGATCAGGCGCGCCATCCGGTAGGGCTGCGCCTGCACCAGCACGAACACTGCGACCACCGCCAGCACCACCATCAGGCTGAAGCGGAACAACCCTACGCCGCCGAGGAACAGCATGGCTGCGGCAGCGCCCATCATGACCACGGTGGCACCGAAGTCCGGCTCCATCAGCAGCAGGCCGGCCATCGGCAGCAGCACGATGAACGGTTTGAAAAAGCCCATCCAGCTTTCGCGCACTTCGGTCTGCCGACGTACCAGGTAGCCGGCGAGATAAATGACCACGAAGACCTTGGCGATCTCCGAAGGCTGGACGTTGAAGAAGCTGAAGCCGATCCAGCGCATCGAGCCGTTCACTTCCCGACCGATGCCAGGCACCAGCACCAGTACCAGCAGGCCAAAGGCGCCAACCAGCATCATGAAGCCCATGCGCTGCCACGTGGCGATCGGCACCAGCAGGGTCGCACCACAGGCGACCAGGCCAATGGCCACGTAAACCAGATGGCGGAACATGTGGTACAGCGGGTTGCCTGACTGTACTGCGGCCACCTCCGACGACGCCGAGGTGATCATCACCAGGCCCAGGCCGAGTAGCGCCAGGCAGCCGGCCAGGAAGGCGAAGTCGAGGTCGATGCCACGGCCGCTGATAAGCGGCGACGGGTACGGCTTGAGGATGCCGAAGATCATGCCAGCCCTCCCGCCGCCTGGGCGAACAGCCGCCCGCGTTCTTCAAAGTTCTTGAACATGTCGAGGCTGGCGCACGCCGGCGACAGCAACACGGCGTCACCCGGCAGAGCCAGCTCGGCGCATTGCTGCACGGCCTCGTCCAGCGTCTTGACCCGCACCAGCGGCACGGCATCACCTAGCACCTCGGCCAGGCGTTCGGCATCACGGCCGAGCAACACAACGGCGCGGCAAAAACGTGCCACCGGCTCACGCAGGGCGGCAAAATCGGCACCCTTGCCGTCGCCGCCGGCGATCAGCACCAGCTTGCCGTCGATATCCGCGCCCAGGCCTTCGATGGCGGCCAGGGCAGCACCGACGTTGGTCGCCTTGGAATCGTCGTACCAGCTCACACCGTTGCGCGCACGCACCCATTGGCAACGATGGGCCAGGCCGCCGAATTCGCGCAGGGCTTCGAGCATCGGCTCGAACGGCAGACCGGCGGCATGCCCGAGGGCCAGGGCCGCCAGGGCGTTGCTCTGGTTGTGGGCACCCCGAATTTTCAGGTCACGGACCGGCATCAGTGCCTGGAACTCGAAAGCCAGGTACTTCTCGCCCTCGACTTCACGCAAGCCGAAGGCCTTGAAGTCCGGCTGATTCAGGCCAAAGCTCCAGCACGGGCGATTTTCGACCGGCAACGGCCGGCTCAGGGCATCCTGGCGGTTCACCACCACTTGGCGGGCGCCACGGAATATCCGGTGCTTGGCCAGGTGATAGGCCGGCAGGCCGCTGTAGCGGTCCATGTGGTCTTCGCTGATGTTCAGCACGGTGGCAACTTCGGCATTGAGCTGGTCGGTGGTTTCCAGCTGGAAGCTCGACAGCTCCATGACATACAACTCGACATCATCACTGAGCAGGTCCAGGGCCGGTGTACCCAGGTTGCCGCCGACGGCCACGCGCTTGCCGGCCTTGGCGGCCATCTCGCCGACCAGGGTGGTTACCGTGCTTTTCGCATTGGAGCCACTGATCGCCACGATCGGCGCCTTGGCATGGCGGGCGAACAGTTCGATGTCACCGGACAGCTTCACGCCACGCGCAGCCGCCTGCTGCAGGGCCGGCGTGGCCAGTGCCAGGCCTGGGCTCACGTACAACTCGTTGGCGCGGCACAGGAAGTCCACGTCCAGTTCACCACAGCGTACTTCCACCTGCGGGTAATCACGGCGCAGGGTGTCCAGTTCCGGCGGTTGCTCGCGGGTGTCGGCGACCGCAAAGGCAATGCCCTGGTTCGCCAGGAAGCGAACCAGGGACATGCCGCTCTTGCCGAGGCCGACAACGATGCGGAATTGGTCGGAAGCGATCAGTGACACGCTCGTCTACCTCAGTTTCAGGGTTGCAAGGCCGATCAGCACCAGAATCACGGTGATGATCCAGAAACGGACAATCACCCGTGGTTCAGGCCAACCCTTGAGTTCAAAGTGGTGGTGGATCGGTGCCATGCGGAACACGCGCTTGCCGGTCAGCTTGAAGGAAGCCACCTGGATCACCACCGACAGGGTTTCCATCACGAAGATGCCGCCCATGATGAACAGCACGATTTCCTGGCGCACGATCACGGCGATGGTGCCCAGTGCAGCGCCCAGCGCCAGCGCGCCGACGTCACCCATGAACACCTGGGCCGGATAGGTGTTGAACCACAAAAAGCCCAGGCCGGCGCCGATCAGCGCGCCGCAGAACACGATGAGCTCACCTGAACCCGGCACATAAGGAATGAGCAAGTACTCAGCGAACTTCACGTTACCCGACAGGTAGCAGAAGATGCCCAGCGCACCGCCAACCATCACCGTCGGCATGATCGCCAGGCCATCGAGGCCATCGGTCAGGTTGACCGCATTGCTCGAGCCGACGATGACGAAGTAGGTGAGGACGACGAAGCCGATGCCCAGCGGGATGGTAACGTCCTTGAGGAACGGCACGATCAGGGTGGTTTCGACTGTGGTCGGGGCCGTCTGGTACAGGAAGATCGCCGCCGTCAGGCCGAACACCGACTGCCAGAAGTACTTCCAGCGGCTAGGCAGGCCGCGCGAGTTCTTTTCGATCACCTTGCGGTAGTCGTCGACCCATCCGATGGCGCCGAACAGCAGCGTGACGATCAGTACCGTCCACACATAGCGGTTCGACAGGTCGGCCCACAGCAGGGTGCTGATGCCGATGGCGGACAGGATCAAGGCACCACCCATGGTTGGCGTGCCGGATTTGGACAAGTGCGATTGCGGGCCGTCATTACGGACGGCCTGACCGATCTGGCGGATCTGCAGGGTACGGATCATCCACGGGCCCAGCCACAGCGCCAGCGACAACGCGGTCAGTACGCCAAGGATCCCGCGCAGGGACAGGTACTGGAAGACCGCGAAGCCTTTGTGGAACTGTTGCAGATACTCAGCCAACAGCAGCAGCATTAATGTTTCTCCCCGCTGGCACCGCACAATGCAGCCACGACGTTTTCCATCGCAGCGCTGCGCGAGCCCTTGATCAAGATAGTGGTGTTGCTGGCAGTTTCGGCACGAACGGCCTCGATCAGCTCAGCTTGAGTTGCGAAATGACGGCCATTGGCGCCGAACGCCTTGACCGCATGTGTCATGTTGGTACCCACTGCATACAGGGCATCGACCTTACCGCGCGCGTAATCGCCCACCTGACGGTGGCCTTCTTCGGCCCACTGCCCCAGCTCGCCGATATCCCCCAGCACCAGAACGGTGCGACCGGAAAAGCCGGCGAGTATATCAATGGCCGCGCACATCGAGGTGGGATTTGCGTTGTAACTGTCATCGATCACGCGCACGCCATTCGGGGCGATTTGCGCCACGGTACGGCCCTTGACCGGCTGCATGGCGTTCAGGCCGGCGGCAATGCCGCTCAGGCTCAGACCAACGGCATGGGCGGCGGCGGCGGCGGCCAAGGCGTTGCTGACGTTATGCTCACCGAGCACACTGAGCTGCACGGCCACCGATGCGCCGGCGCCATGCAGTGTGAACGACGGGCAACCCCGCGCGTCGCGCCCGATGTCGGTGGCATGGAAGTCGGCGCGGGCGTCGCTGCGGGCAAAGCTGATGACCTTGTGCGCACCCGCACGCGCCTTCCAGATGGCAAAGGCCTTGTCGTCCAGGTTGAGGATGGCCGTGCCACCCTCGCCCAGCCCTTCGAGAATCTCGCCCTTGGCTTCAACGATCTTCTCTGGCCCGCCGAACTCGCCGACGTGGGCAGTACCTGCGTTGTTGATGATGACCACCTGTGGCTGGGTGAGGCCCACGGTGTAGCGGATCTCGCCAATGCGCGAAGCGCCCAGCTCAATGACGGCGGCGCTGTGCTGCGGGGCAATTTCCAGCAGGGTCAGCGGTGCACCCAGGTCGTTGTTCAGGTTGCCACGGGTGGCATGAACAGGGCCACGGGTACGCAGGATGCAGGCAAGCATCTCTTTGACCGTGGTCTTGCCGCTGGAGCCGGTGATCGCTACCACAGGTTTGTCGTAGCCGGCACGGTTCAGCGCACCAAGCTGGCCGAGGGCCAGACGACTGTCGGCAACCACCAGTTGCGGCAGGTCGACATCGGCCACTTCACGCTCCACCAGCGCTGCCACAGCCCCCTTGGCCTGCACATCGGCCAGGTAGTCGTGGCCATCGAAACGCGGCCCCGCCAGGGCGACGAACAACTGCCCGGCGCCGACGCTGCGGCTGTCGATGCTGACACCGCTGAAGCTGGCGTCTGCGCCGACCAGGCGAGCGCTCAGTGCTGCGGTCAGCTGGCTGAGTGTCATGGGCTTAAGCATGTGGAGCCTCCCAGGCTGCAAGTGCCTTTTCGGCTTCGACCAAGTCGGAGAAGTCATGGCGCTGGCCATTGATTTCCTGGTAATCCTCGTGCCCCTTGCCGGCCAGGACGATGACGTCCGAGGCGGCAGCAGAAGCGATCAGGTGTGCAATGGCCTCGCCACGGCCAGCGATGAACTCGACCTCGGCGGGCCGGGCAAAACCAGGGCGAATGTTGTTGAAGATGGCCTGCGGGTCTTCGGTACGTGGGTTATCGTCAGTGACCAGTACACGGTCAGCCAGGCGCTCGGCCACCTCGGCCATCAGCGGACGCTTGCCACGATCGCGATCGCCGCCACAACCGAACAGGCACAGCAATTGGCCGTGGGCGTGCGGGCGCAGGGCCTGGAGTACTTTTTCCAGGGCGTCAGGAGTGTGCGCGTAGTCGACCACCACCAGCGGCTTCTCACCACCGCCAAGGCGCTGCATGCGGCCCACCGGGCCCTGCAATTGCGGGGTGACCTTGAGGATTTCATCCAGCGAATAATCCAGAGCCATCAGAGTGGCCACGGCCGCGAGCATGTTGCTCAAGTTGAAGCGGCCCAGCAGCTGGCTGCGCAAGGTGCGCTCACCCTGGGCAGTGACGATGATGGCGCGTACGCCATCGTCGTCGAATTTGGCTTCACGGCAATACAAGGAAGCGTCGGAGTTTTCCAGGCTATAGCTGAGCAAACGGGTCTCGATATGATCGACACTCGGACGACGGGCAAAATCAGCCGCCAGGCGACGCCCGAATCCGTCATCCAGGTTGACCACCTGGCAACGCAGGCCAGGCCAGGCGAAAAGCTTGGCCTTCGCGGCCTCATAGGCCTCCATGCTGCCGTGATAGTCCAGATGATCACGGGACAGGTTGGTCATCACCGCGATATCGAATTCCAGCGCAGCAACACGACCCTGTTCCAGGGCGTGCGAGGATACTTCCATCGCCACAGCCTTGGCGCCAGCCTTTTTCAGATCATAAAGGGTCGACTGCACCGCAATCGGGTCTGGCGTGGTCAACCGACCGCTCTGCAACTCACCATGAAACCCGGTACCCAGGGTGCCGATCAGGCCGCACCGCTGGCCAAGTGCATCGAGCGCCTGGGCCACCAGCTGAGTGACGCTGGTCTTGCCGTTGGTGCCGGTAACCCCGACCAGGTTCAGCTGACGGCTCGGCTCGCCATAGAAGCGGCCGGCAATATCCGACAGCTGGGCGATCAGGCCTTTGACCGGGATCAGCGGCACATCGGTGATCGGCAGCACATGGGTGCCCTGCTGTTCGTAAGCGACTGCGGCGGCACCACGGGCCAGCGCGTCGCTGATATGGTCACGGCCATCGACCTTGGCCCCCGGCACGGCCAGGAACAGGTCACCTGCGCGCACAGCACGGCTGTCCAGGGTCAGCTCACGGATCAGCGGGTCGCGACTGGCGTGGGCGAAAAGCTTGCTCAATGGCATTGTCATCATCCACGCCCTCCCTTGGCGGGTACTGCATTGACTTGTTGCGGGTCGGCAGGCGGTGGCAGGTTATCTGGCGGCACATTCATCAGCCGCAGGGTGCCCGACATGACGTTGCTGAACACCGGCGCCGATACCAGACCACCGAAATAACCGCCTTTCCTCGGCTCGTCGATGACCACGACAATGGCGTAACGCGGGTCGCTCATCGGGCCGAAGCCGGCGAACAGCGAGCGGTAGGCGTTTTCGGTGTAGCCCTTGGCGCCAACTGTGGCTTTACGTGCGGTACCGGACTTGCCGGCCACGTGATAGAACGGCACCTGGGCACGGAATACCCCGCGCGGCGCCTCGATCACTTGCTGCAACATGCCTTGCACGGTCTCGGCGGTGTCCTTTGGAATGGCCTGGACTGCCTCGGGCGCCTTGTCGACCTTGAGGATCGACAGCGGCACCATCTTGCCGTCGTTGGCCAGCGCCGCGTAGGCATGCACCAGCTGCAGGGCGGTAACCGAGACGCCGTAGCCATAGGACAAGGTCGCGGTTTCGGCCTTGCGCCACTCGCGATGATTGGGCAGGTTGCCAACGCGCTCACCCGGGAACCCAAGGCCGGTGTACTGGCCAAGGCCGACCTGGGACATGACCCGGTAGATGGCTTCGCCGCCGATATCGAAGGCGATCTTGCTCATGCCGACGTTACTGGAGTTGATCAGGATGCCTGTCAGGTCGAGGATCGGCCCCTCGCTCCTGGACACGTCCTTGATGGTGTAGCGGCCGATCTGCAAGCTGCCCGGGTACACCTCGACCTTGTCGGTGGGCTTCCAGCGCCCACTCTCCAATGCGGCGCTCATGGAGATCGGTTTGACCGTGGAGCCTGGCTCGAACACGTCGATGATCGCCCGGTTACGCATCGCCGCCGGGAACATGGTGCGACGGTTGTTCGGGTTGTAGGTCGGCTGGTTGACCATCGCCAGGACCTCACCGGTCTTGACGTCCATGATCACCAGGCTGCCGGCCTTGGCGTCCTGTTCGGCGATTGCGTTACGCAGTTCGCGAGTGGCCAGGTATTGCAGGCGCAGGTCGATGGACAACGCCAAGGTCTTGCCGGCCTTGGCGTTCTTGGTTACCTGAATGTCCTTGATCAAGCGGCCGCGCCGGTCCTTGATCACTTGCCGCTTGCCGGGCACCCCGGCCAGCCATTCATCGTAGGCCAGTTCCACCCCTTCGCGGCCATGGTCATCCAGGTCGGTGAAACCGACCATGTGCGCGGTGACATCACCGGCGGGATAGAAGCGGCGGAATTCTTCAAGGCCGTATACACCCGGCACTTTCAGGTCGAGCACATGCTGCCCCTGCTCCGGGGTCAGGCCGCGGACCAGGTAGATGAATTCTTTGCTGGCCTGCTGGGTCAGGCGCTCGCTCAGCTGTTGGGCGTTTTGCCCCAGTGCTGCGGCCAGTTGCGGCCAGCGCTCCTTGGAGGCTTGCATTTCCTTGGGGTTGGCCCACAAGGTGGTGACAGGCGTACTGACGGCCAGAGGCTCACCATTGCGATCGGTAATCAGACCACGGTGTGCCGGAATAGGGATATGACGCAGGCTGCGGGCATCACCCTGGCCCTTGAGGAAGTCACGGTCGACCACCTGCAGGTCGATGATGCGCCAGCAGATGGCACCGACCATCAACGCCAGCAAGCCGATCACCACGCGGAAGCGCCAGGGGTAGAGCGCGCCTTCGAGCTTCATCATGGCGCCACCATCCGTACTTCGTCGGCGGCAGGCACGTGCATCTTCAGCTGCTCGGAAGCCAGGTTCTCGATGCGGCTGGCAGCGGTCCAGGTGCTTTGTTCAAGGATCAGCCGGCCCCACTCGGCCTGGGCCTTGTCGCGCTCATTCAACTCGCCGTACAGGGTGTTGAGCAACTGGCGATTCCAGTGGGCGCTGTACGATACGGCAATGGCCGAAACAAGCACGCCAACGAACAGCAGAAGCATCAGGAAGCTTCCGCCTGGCAAAGGTTTGGCGAATAGCCGGCTCACCGAAGCTTCTCCGCCACCCGCATCACGGCGCTGCGCGACCGCGGGTTGGCCTTGAGCTCGGCTTCGGAAGCAAACTGGGCCTTGCCGATCAGACGGATTTTCGGCTCGAAGACCTTGTGCTGAACCGGCAGGTTGCGCGGCAGGTTGTCCGCTTCACCCTTGACCAGTTTGCGCATGAACAGCTTGACGATGCGGTCTTCCAGGGAATGGAAGCTGATCACCGCCAGACGGCCGCCAACTTCCAGCGCATCGAGCGCGGCCTCAAGGCCGGCCTCAAGATCGCCCAGCTCGTTGTTGACGTGAATGCGCAGGCCCTGGAAGGCACGGGTAGCCGGATTTTTACCTTTTTCCCAGGCAGGGTTGGCGACCTTGAGCACTTCGGCCAAGTCCGCAGTACGCGTGAACGGCTGCTTTTCGCGGCGCTCTACCACGGCACGCGCCATGCGCCCGGCAAAACGCTCCTCGCCGTACTCTTTGAAAACGCGGGCAATTTCCTCAACCGGCGCGGTGGCGATGAACTCGGCAGCACTGATGCCCTGGTCGGGGTTCATGCGCATGTCCAGCGGGCCGTCATTGAGGAAACTGAAACCGCGCTCGGGGTCGTCCAGCTGGGGCGAGGACACGCCCAGATCAAGCAGGATACCGCTGACCTTGCCAGCCAGCCCGCGCTCGGCCACTTCCGCGCCCAGTTCGGCAAAACTGCGCTGCACAATGACAAAGCGGCCGTCTTCGGCCGCCAGCGCTTGCCCCGTGGCAATCGCTTGAGGATCTTTGTCGAAGCCCAGCAGCCGCCCTTGCGGCCCGAGCTTGCTGAGGATCAGACGGCTGTGCCCGCCGCGGCCGAAGGTGCCGTCGAGATAGCAACCGTCGGCGCGCAGGGCCAATGCCTCGACAGCTTCGTCGAGCAGGACGGTGATGTGGTTGAAGCCGCTATCTATGGTCACAGGATCAGGTCACGTAAATCGTCGGGCATGGCGCCCGGTTGTTGGATAGCTGCAAGGTCGGCTGCCGAAACTGCGTTCCAGGCATCCTCATCCCACAGCTGGAATTTGTTCAACTGCCCCACCAGCATCGCCTTCTTGTCCAGCTTGGCGTACTCCCGCAGGCGGGGCGGTACCAGGAAACGGCCACTGCCGTCGAGCTCCAGGTCCACCGCATTACCGATCAGCAAACGCTGCAGGCGGCGGTTTTCCTCACGCAACGACGGCAAGGCACGCAACTTGGCTTCAATCTGCTCCCACTCATCGAGGGGATAAACACACAAGCAGGTGTCGACGGCGTCGATGGTCACGATCAGCTGACCATTGCAACGCGAATCGAGCTCGTCACGGTACCGGCTCGGCATGGCGAGACGGCCCTTTGCATCGAGGCTGACGGCGTTGGCTCCGCGGAACACGGCTGCGATTCCCCACAATGGTAGCTTTTTTGTGCCAGAAAACCCACTTCATCCCACTTTCTGCCACTTGCGCACACTATAGGAATCCGTCCGCTGCACCGTCAAGGCGCGTTCATAGGGAAAACCCTTACAGGACCGAGATTTAGCTCGATAAAGGAAAAAGGAAGGAGTACTGGGGGCAAAAAAAATCGTGAAAAATCAAACCCGCTCAAACGGATACCGTTTGAACTTAAAGTGATTTATTAAGAGTAAGATCTTTTCGGTATTACAAACGCGCTCTGCTATCGATCGAGCAGAAGGGAGGAGAGGTGGAGAGTCGATCTGTAAGCCGGGTTTTGTCGAGGACAGTCATTCCTCTACGACGGCCATCACTGGACGCCTCTAGCAACCTACCCGGTTCCGACGCGGGCCACGCCTGATGGAACCCTATTTGGTCTTGCTCCGAGTGGGGTTTACCTAGCCACGAACTGTTGCCAGACGTGCGGTGCGCTCTTACCGCACCTTTTCACCCTTACCGGCACCGAAGTGCTTAGGCGGTTATTTTCTGTGGCACTTTCCGTAGGCTCGCGCCTCCCAGGCGTTACCTGGCACTCTGCCCTATGGAGCCCGGACTTTCCTCCCCCCGCCGTTACGCAACAAAAGTTGCGGAACAAAAGCAGGCAGCGACTGTCCGATCGACTCTCCGGCGCCAAGGTTAACGGCAGCTGCGCTCAAGAACAAGCAATACCGCAACTATATCAAATTGCCACTACTGCGGTTTCTGCTTTTCCAGTGCCGCCTGATACAACAGGTTCTTGCGCACACCGGTGATCTCGGCCGCCAAGGCCGCCGCACGCTTGAGCGGCAACTCGGCCAGCAGCAGGTCCAGCACACGCTGCGCTTGAACACTGATCGCCGCCTCACCTTCCGGCGCACTCCAGCCACCGACCAACACCACGCACTCGCCGCGCTGCTGGTTACTGTCACCCGCCACGAACTCGCACAACTCTGCGAGCGGCAACCCTTTGAGGGTCTCGAAGGTTTTGGTCAGCTCACGTGCGAGCAACGCCGGGCGCTCGGCACCGAACACCAGCTTCATATCCTCCAGACACTCAAGAATACGATGAGGCGCTTCGTAGAAAATCAACGTGCGCGGCTCCTCCTTCACCTGTTCGAGCCGGCCACGGCGACCGGCGCTTTTGGCGGGGAGGAAACCTTCGAAAATGAACCGATCGGAGGGCAGCCCGGCCGCCGAAAGCGCGGCGATCAGCGCGCAGGCGCCAGGCACAGGCACCACATCGACGCCTGCGGCTCGCGCCTGACGCACCAGGTGGTAGCCAGGATCGGAAATCAACGGTGTACCGGCATCGGAAACCAACGCCACATCCTCACCGGCCAACAGCTTGGTGATGAATCGCCCGCCTTCGTCCCGCTCATTGTGCTCGTGACAGGCTGCCAGCGGCGTATCGATGCCGAAATGCTGCAGCAGGCGGATCGAGTGCCGGGTGTCCTCGGCAGCGATCAAGGCGACGTTGGCCAGCACCTTCAATGCCCTGGCGCTCATGTCGTCGAGGTTGCCAATGGGGGTTGCGACCACATACAGCGTCCCCACGGTGGATTTCGAAGCCCCTGCCACATCAGTCACTGCGCACACCTGCCTTTCGGATCAAAGGCGCCATTGTAGCCCGAGCGCCGGTAACAGGGCGCAAAGAACTTCACCTGCGGCCACGTCAAGTACACCTATAGTGAAGGTTCCCGTTCAGCAACATCGCGCCCCGGCCAACGCTTGGGTACAATTGCCGGCCAACTTGATCGAGTAACAGGACCTTTACATGATCGCTTGCCTGCGGCTGCTCACAGCCCTCTGCCTCGCTGCCCTGCTGGCAGCCTGCGCCAGCTCGCCCTCATCCAGCCTCGGAGAGCTGCCACGCACGCCGGACGCCAGCATCGAGCAACTGCTCGAAAAAGCGGCGGCCAGCACGTCTGCCGAAGATGCCGCCCTGCTGCGCCTGAGCGCTGCCGACCTGGCTTACAAGCAGAAGGATTACCCGCGCGCCGCACGCATCCTCGAGCAGGTCCCCATGGATACGCTCAAGCCCGCCCAACAAATCTTCGCCGCCACACTTGGCGCCGAACTGGCCATGAGCCGCAACCAGCCCAAAGCCGCCCTCAGCGCCCTCTCGCACAGCAGCCTGCAGCACCTCGCCCAACTGCCGGCAGAGCAGCAGGTGCGCACCTATGGCGTCCACGCCGCCGCCCTTGAAGCCGACGGCCAGGCCCTGGCCGCTGCACAACAGCGCGTAATGCTGGCCCCACTGCTCAGCGGCCAGGCTGCCAGCGCCAACAATGACGCGATCTGGGCCCTGGTCGCCTCGCTGCCGGCAGAGCAACTGCAGCAGCCCGCCGGCGACCAGACCCTGGCCGGCTGGACCAGCCTGGCCCTGGCCGTGAAAAGCGCCGGCACCCTGGAGCAGCAACAGGCCGCCATCGAAACCTGGCGCAAGCAGCACCCCGACCACCCCGCGGCACAGCAGCTGCCATCGGCTCTGGTCAAGCTCAAGGAACTGGCAAGCCAGCCGCTGACCAAGATCGGTCTGCTGCTGCCCCAGGAAGGCCCGCTTGCCGGTGTCGCCCGCGCCCTGCGTGACGGCTTCATGGCCGCGCACTTCCAGGCCCAGCAAGCTGGCCAGCAAGCGCCGGCCGTACAGGTGTACGACAGCTCACGCATCGGCTCGCTGGACGAGTTCTATCGTCTGGCCCAGGCCGATGGCGTGCAACTGGTAGTCGGCCCCCTGGAAAAAGCGCTGGTAAAGAAACTGGCCGCCAATGCGCAGCTGCCCATCACGACCCTCGCCCTGAATTACGCCGACGCCGGCCAGAACGCCCCACCACAACTGTTCCAGTTCGGCCTGGCGGCTGAAGACGAAGCCCGCGAAGTCTCGCGCCGCGCCCGCGCCGACGGCATGGTTCGCGCAGTGGCCCTGGTGCCGAGCGGTGAATGGGGCGAACGCGTGCTTGCCGCGTTCCGCCAGGACTGGGAAGGCAATGGCGGCACCATCATCGCCGCCGAGCGCATCGCCCAGCCGGTCGCCCTGGCCCAGCAGATCGCCAACCTGTTCCAGCTGCGCCAGAGCGAAGGCCGCGCACAGAGCCTGCAAAGCACCGTGGGCGGCACCATTGCCGCGCAGCCATCGCGCCGCCAGGACATCGACTTCATCTTCCTGGCCTCGACCCCGCAACAGGCGCAGCAGATCAAACCGACCCTGAACTTCCAGTACGCTGGCGACGTTCCGGTCTACGCCACCTCGAATCTTTACAGCGCCAGCGGTGACGTCAACCAGTACAAAGACATGAACGGCATTCGCTTCTGCGAAACCCCGTGGCTGCTCGACACCACCAACAGCCTGCGCCAGCAGGTGGTTCAGCAGTGGCCACAAGCCGCTGGCAGCCTCGGCCGCCTGTATGCAATGGGTGTAGACGCCTATAGCCTGGCGCCACGCCTGGGCCAGCTCAAAGCACTGCCGGACAACCGTGTACAAGGCCTTTCCGGCAGCCTGAGCATGAGCGCCAGCCAGCGCATCGAGCGCCAGCTGCCATGGGCTGAATTCTCTGGCGGCCAGGTCAAGCGCCTGCCCGATACCATCCGCTGATGCCCCAAGCATCGCCAACCAGCGCCGGCCAGGCCGCAGAAAACCAGGCCCTTGAGTTTCTTCAAGGGCAAGGCCTGCAACTGCTGACGCGCAATTGGCGATGCAAAGGCGGCGAGCTTGATCTGGTCATGCTCGACACCGATACAGTAGTATTCGTCGAAGTCCGCTATCGGTTGCACGCGGGCTTCGGTGGCGCCCTGGGCAGTATCGACGGGCGCAAGCAGAAGCGACTGGTGCATGCCGCCAGCCTTTTTCTGCTGAAGGAGTCTTGCTGGGCCAACCACCCTTGCCGCTTCGATGTTGTCGCCTTGCAGGGTAGCCACCATGCAGGCAGGCCGCTTCAATGGCTGAAAAACGCCTTCGAATGCTGAACCCACTCCCCTATTTTTGCTCTATGTTTCGCGGGCTGGTCCCTGTTGCGCGTAGCAAAGGCCACCGCCCCACTTAAGGTCACCAGATGGACATGCAATCCCGAATTCGCCGGCTGTTCCAGGCCAGCATCGATACCAAGCAACAGGCAATGGACATCCTGGCACCGCACATCGAGCAGGCCAGCCTGGTCATGGTCAATGCGCTGCTCAACGAGGGCAAGATGCTCGCCTGCGGCAACGGCGGCTCGGCCGGCGACGCCCAGCATTTCTCTTCGGAGCTGCTCAACCGCTTTGAGCGCGAGCGTCCGAGCCTGCCGGCAATCGCTTTGACCACCGACAGCTCGACACTGACCTCGATTGCCAACGACTACAGCTACAACGAAATCTTTTCCAAGCAGATTCGCGCCTTGGGCCAGCCCGGCGACGTCCTGCTGGCGATTTCGACCAGCGGCAACTCGGCAAACGTGATTCAAGCGATCCAGGCGGCACATGATCGCGAAATGATTGTCGTAGCATTGACCGGGCGTGACGGTGGCGGCATGGCTTCGCTGCTGTTGCCCGAGGACGTGGAGATCCGCGTACCCTCGACGGTCACTGCACGCATCCAGGAAGTCCACCTGCTGGCGATCCACTGCCTGTGTGATCTGATCGACAGCCAACTGTTCGGGAGTGAAGAATGATCCCCAAGCGCCTCGGCCTGATGGCCCTGACCCTGTGCCTGAGCGTCACCGGCTGCAGCTCGGTACTGACCTCGACCCGCAATTCGCCGATCGAGGATGATCGCGGCACTCGCACCATCGGCAGCAAGATCGACGACTCGTTGATCGAAACCAAGGCCGCTGTAAACATCTCCAAGGCCAACCCTGATCTGGACAAGGGTTCGCACATTGTCGTCAGCAGCTACAACGGCATTGTCCTGCTCGCCGGCCAAACCCCGCGCGCCGACCTGAAGAGCCTGGCCGAGCAGACTGCCAGCCAGGTGCAGCGGGTCAAGCGGGTGCATAACGAGCTGCAGGTGATGCAACCCTCCTCCATCCTTGCGCGCAATAACGACGCCTGGCTGACCACCAAGATCAAGACCCAGATGCTCACCGACAATGCCGTGCCCAGCTCACGCATCAAGGTCATCACCGAGAACGGTATCGTCTACCTGCTAGGCCTGGTTACCCGGCAGGAAGCCAACTCCGCCACTGCCGTGGTACAGGGCGTGTCGGGCGTGCAAAAGATCGTCAAGCTGTTCGAGTACATCGACTGATACGCTTGCCTGCACCGGCCCTCGCATACCGGTACAGGCATCCTAATGGCTCCACCTTCAGAACTTCAGGAAACACCGCATGAAAAAGCTTCTGCTGCCCGCCCTGTTGATCGGCGCCTTCGCCACCCTGGCCGGCTGCTCCACCCCTAGCCTGATCACCCTGAACGACGGTCGCGAATTCCAGACCGTTGACGAACCACAGTTTGATCAGGACTCCGGCTTCTACGAGTTCCAGCAGCTCGACGGTAAACAGACCCGCGTTAACCGTGACCAGATTCGCACCATCAGCGACCTGTAACCACCACCGTGCTGCAAAGAAAAAGGCGACCCAACCGGATCGCCTTTTTTGTTACTTGACCACCTTCAGGCTCGGCCGACCACTCGGGCGCGGCGGCTGCCCCCCACCTTCCGGCGGGCCATCATCATCCGGCTCGACACCCTCGTCTTCCAGCTCTTCACCCTCCATCAACGGAGGCTCCAGCTCGAAGACCATGCCTTGGCCGTTCTCCCGGGCATAAATGCCCAGAATCGCGCCGACCGGCACGAACAACGAGTGGGCAACGCCACCGAAGCGCCCCTCGAAGCTCACCGCGTCGTTGTCCATGTGCAGGCTGCGCACGGCACTTGGGGAAATGTTCAGGACGATCTGGCCGTCACTGGCGAAACCTTGCGGCACCTGGACTGCCGGATATTCGGCATTGACCAGCATATGGGGCGTGCAATCGTTGTCGACGATCCACTCGTACAGTGCTCGAACCAGATAGGGGCGACTGGAGTTCATCAACGGCTCCTTAAAGCTTGCGCATTTCACGTTCAACGGAGGACAGGCTCGCCAGGAAAGGCTCACGGGCGAACTGCCGCTCCATATAATCCAGCAGCGGCTTTGCTTGCCGCGGCAATTCGATACCCAGTACCGGCAAACGCCAGAGTATGGGCAATAGACAACAATCGACCAGGCTTTGCTCATCGCTCATGAAACAAGCGAACTCGTTGAACAATGGCGAGACGCCCGTCAGGCTCTCACGCAGTGCCTTGCGCGCCTCGGCACGAGCGGCATCACTGCTGCGCGAATCGAGCACGGTATCGGCCAGCGCGCACCAGTCACGCTGAATGCGATGCATCAACAAGCGGCTGTTACCACGCGCCACCGGATACACCGGCATCAGGGGCGGATGCGGATAACGCTCCTCGAGGTATTCCATCACCACGGTCGATTCATACAACGCAAGATCGCGGTCGACCAGGGTCGGCACGCTGCCGTAAGGGTTCACTTCACCCAGCTTGGGTGGCAGACGACCGGGATCGACGTCGATGATCTGCACGCTGACACCTTTCTCGGCGAGAACCAGGCGTACCCGATGAGAATAATGGTCAGCGGGGTCGGAATAGCAGGCTAACCTGATGGTCGCGCCCATGTAGCGCCTCCTCGCATGGGGATGCTTGTGAAACTGCAAATGCAAACGCGCCCTGGAGGCCCCTTCGCATACACGAGGGAGCGCCCAGGGCGCGTTCAACTACCAGAAACTACTGCGTGATCAGTGCACGTCCTTCCAGTATTCGCGCTTGAGCAAGTAGGCGAACACGAAGAAGAAGGCCAGGTACAGCAACACATACGTGCCGATGCGCTGGCTTTCCAGTTTGACCGGGTTGGCCGAATAGGCCAGGAAGGTCACCAGGTTCTTGACCTTCTCGTCGAACTGCTCAGGCGTCAGGGTACCGGAATTCGGCGTGATGGTCAGCTGGTCACACGCTTCATGGGTCAAAGGGCTGCCGGTCAAGGGGTCGAATTGCTTCTTGCCATCGACCACCATCTGCACCTGCTTGCACCCGATCACCTGATTGCCCTGCAGCCCGACCAGCACATTGGGCATACCGACATTCGGGAACACCTTGTTGTTAACCCCGTAAGGTCGCGACTTGTCCTCATAGAAGCTGCGCAGGTAGGTGTACAGCCAGTCGGTACCACGCACCCGGGCAACCAGGGTAAGGTCCGGTGGCGCAGCACCGAACCAGGTCTTGGCGTCATCGGGCTTCATGCCGATGTTCATGTGGTCGCCGATCTTGGCACCCGTGAACACCAGCTTCTCCAGCATCAACTCATGGGGTATTCCCAAGTCATCGGCTACGCGCTCGTAACGCTGGAACTTGGCACTGTGGCAACCCATGCAATAGTTGGCGAAAGTCCGTGCGCCATCCTGCATCGCAGCCTTGTCCGTCAGGTCGATATCGACTTTGTCCAGCTCCAGCCCCGGTCCGGCAGCAAAGGAAAAGGCAGGCATCACTGCCAGCAAAAATACTGCAATCAACTTTTTCATCAGCCAGTCACCCTTTCCGGAACCGGTTTGGTCTTCTCAAGCCTTGTGTAGAACGGCATCAGCAGGAAGTAGGCGAAGTACAGCACGGTGCACACCTGCGACAGCAGCGTGCGACCTGGCGTAGGTGCCAGCACCCCCAAAATGCCGAGGATGACGAAGGAAATGCAGAACACCAGCAGGAAGACCTTGCTGATCCAGCCCTTGTAGCGCATGGAGCGTACCGGGCTTCGATCGAGCCAAGGCAATACGAACAGCACGGCGATCGCCGCCCCCATGGCGATTACGCCCATAAGCTTGTCGGGCACCGCACGCAGAATCGCGTAGAAGGGCGTGAAGTACCAGACCGGCGCAATATGCTCAGGCGTCTTGAACGCATTGGCCTGTTCGAAGTTGGGTTTTTCCAGGAAGTAACCGCCCATTTCCGGGAAGAAGAACACTACCGCACAGAACACGAACAGGAACACCACCACGCCGACAATGTCCTTGACGGTGTAGTAAGGGTGGAACGGAATACCATCCAGCGGGATGCCGTTTTCGTCCTTTTTCTTCTTGATATCGACCCCGTCCGGGTTGTTCGAACCCACCTCGTGCAGGGCCAGGATGTGCAACACGACCAGCCCGAGAATGACGATCGGCAGGGCCACGACGTGCAGCGCGAAGAAGCGGTTCAGGGTAATGCCGGAAATCAGGTAGTCACCACGAATCCATTGGGTGAGATCGTCGCCGATCACCGGAATGGCACCGAACAGCGAGATGATCACCTGCGCCCCCCAGTAAGACATCTGACCCCACGGCAGCAGATAGCCCATGAAGGCCTCGGCCATCAGCGCCAGGTAGATCAGCATGCCGAACAGCCAGACCAGTTCACGTGGCTTCTGATAGGAGCCATAGAGCAGGCCGCGGAACATGTGCAGGTAGACCACGACAAAGAACGCCGAAGCACCGGTGGAGTGCAGGTAGCGCAGGATCCAGCCGTACTCCACGTCACGCATGATGTACTCGACCGAAGCGAAGGCCTCCTCCGCCGAGGGCGTGAAACTCATGGTCAGCCATACACCGGTGACAATCTGGTTGACCAGCACCAGCAGGGCCAGCGAGCCGAAGAAATACAGGAAGTTGAAGTTCTTGGGCGCGTAATACTTGCTCAGGTGCTCTTCCCACATCTTGGTGGCGGGGAAGCGAGCATCAATCCAGTCCATGAACTTGCTCATCATGCTTTCTCCTGGTCGACGCCGATGACGACGATGTCATCCGACTCGTAAGAGTGCGGCGGCACTGGCAGGTTGAGAGGCGCTGGCTGCGATTTGTAGACACGCCCCGCCAGGTCGTAGTGGGAACCATGGCAGGGGCAGAAATAGCCGCCCACCCACTTGGGCCCCAGATCGGCGGGCGCGACTTCCGGGCGGAAGGTCGGTGAGCACCCAAGGTGAGTGCACAGGCCCACGAGAATGAGGATTTCCGGCTTGATCGAGCGTACCTGGGGGTCGACGTACTCCGGCTGTACGGAGGCCTTCGATTCAGGGTCGGCGAGCTCGGCAGTGACTTTTTTCAGGTTACCGAGGATCTCATCCGTTCGCCGCACGATGAACACAGGCTGGCCACGCCATTCCGCAACCATCTGCTGCCCAGGCTCAACCTTGGCGATGTTGACCTTCACCGGTGCCCCGGCCGCCTTCGCCTTGGCGCTGGGAAACCATGACCCCACGAACGGTACCGCAGCCCCCACTGCCCCCGCTGCCCCGACCACGGATGTCGCGGCTACGAGGAAGCGGCGCCGGCCTGCGTTGACGCCGTCATTGCTCATTCAGTCCTCTCCCATCAGCTTGCTTGGCCTGTTGGATCAGGCCTGTACTTAGGTAATGTCTGTGGCACCCCAAATTGGCCGCCATGGTAAGAAACAAATCCACACAGTGACAAGGTGATTAACCCAGGTATGGGCTACAACCCTCGCTTTGCTTGATCTGCGTCTATGCGACAGGACACCACGGACATGCTGACAGGTTAGTTCAAGCCATAAAAAAAGCCCGGTTCCAAAGAACCGGGCTTTTTTCGACTGCCGAAGCGGTATTAACGCTTGGAGTACTGAGGACGCTTACGCGCTTTACGCAGACCCACTTTCTTACGCTCGACTTCACGAGCGTCGCGGGTGACGTAGCCAGCACGACGCAGGGCGCCACGCAGGGTTTCGTCGTATTCCATCAGAGCGCGGGTGATACCGTGACGGATCGCACCGGCTTGACCGCTGACACCACCACCGGCAACGGTGACGTAGATGTCGAACTTCGCGGTGGTCTCGGTCAGCTCCAGCGGCTGGCGAACAACCATACGAGCGGTTTCGCGGCCGAAGAAGGTGTCCAGAGGACGGTTGTTGATGGAGATGTTACCAGTACCCGGACGCAGGAAAACGCGAGCGGTTGCGGTCTTGCGACGGCCAGTGCCGTAATTTTGAGTCGCCGACATAATGAACTATCCCGTTAGATCTTCAGTTCTTGAGGCTGCTGAGCAGTGTGTGGGTGAGCAGCACCCGCGTACACTTTCAGCTTACGGTACATGTCGCGACCCAGCGGGTTCTTCGGCAGCATGCCTTTGACCGCGGTTTCGATAACACGCTCAGGGGCCTTGGCGATCAACTTCTCGAAGTTGATTTCCTTGATACCGCCCGGGAAGCCGGAGTGGGAGTAGTACATCTTGTCGGAAGACTTGGCGCCAGTTACACGGATTTGCTCGGCGTTGATGACGACGATGTAGTCGCCGGTGTCAACGTGAGGAGTGTATTCTGGTTTGTGCTTGCCACGCAGACGGCTAGCGATTTCGGTAGCCAGACGACCCAGGGTCTGGCCAGCGGCGTCGACTACGAACCACTCGCGCTTTACTGTTTCCGGTTTAGCAGTAAAAGTTTTCATTCTCTAAAGCCTCAGAGGCCGCCCAGCGAAAAATAGACGGCGAATCTTACTGGATAGTGCACAGCTTGCCAAGGGCAAGCGCGCAGCCGAACACAGACGCTTTTGGGGGCTCGGGTCGGGCACGCCAATGTTCGACGGGGTTCTTCCTGCGTGGTGGTGCATCACTTCCGCCACACGGAGAGGGGCCGAATTATCCAGATTGCGCGAAAAATTTCAACCTGCTTTTATGGGTGTCTTTGCCAAGGAGTGTTTTCCCGATGGAATACCGCAAGCTCGGCCGTACCGATCTCGATGTCAGCGCCCTGTGCCTGGGCACCATGACCTGGGGCGAGCAGAACGACGAGGCCGAGGCCTTCGCCCAGATCAAACTGGCCAAAACCAGCGGGGTCAATTTTATCGACACCGCCGAAATGTATCCGGTGCCGCCCCGCCCCGAGACCTATGCCGCCACCGAGCGCATCATCGGCAACTGGTTCCGCCAGCACGGCGACCGCGATGACTGGATTCTCGCCAGCAAGGTCGCCGGCCCCGGCAACGGTATCAGCCACATCCGCGACGGCCAGCTCAAGCACAACCGCCAGCACATCGTGGCGGCGCTGGATGCGAGCCTTGAGCGCCTGCAAACCGACCGTATCGACCTGTATCAGCTGCACTGGCCGGAGCGCAGCACCAACTTCTTCGGCAAGCTGGGTTACCAGCACCTGCCGCATGACCTGTTCACCCCCCTGGAAGAAACCCTCGAGGTGCTCGACGAGCAGGTGCGGGCAGGCAAGATCCGCCACATTGGCCTTTCCAACGAAACGCCGTGGGGCACCATGAAGTTCCTGCACCTGGCCGAAACCCGCGGCTGGCCCCGGGCGGTGTCGATCCAGAACCCGTACAACCTGCTCAACCGCAGCTTCGAGGTGGGCCTGGCGGAAGTGGCCATCCGCGAGCAGTGTGGCCTGCTGGCCTACTCGCCGCTGGCCTTCGGCATGCTGTCGGGCAAATACGAGAACGGCGCCCGGCCGGAAAAAGGCCGCCTGACCCTGTTCAGCCGCTTCGCCCGCTACTCCAACCCGCAGACCGTGGCGGCCTGCAGCCGCTATGTGCAACTGGCCCAGGCACACGGGCTGGACCCGGCACAAATGGCCCTGGCATTCGTCACCCGCCAGCCCTTCGTGACCAGCAACATCATCGGTGCCACTGACCTGGTACAACTTCAGAGCAACCTCAAAAGCCTGGAGCTGAACCTGAGTGATGAGCTGCTGGCGGCGATCGAGGCCGTTCATCAGGAGCAGCCCAACCCGGCACCTTGAACAAAGCTGCAAGAAAAAGCAGAGCGGTGTCGCAGCCTCTGCTTTTTTCTTGCCGCTTGCAGCTCGACAAAAAACATAAGACGATCCAGCCGGTGATTGACCACTCTACCCTATAAGAACAATGACAATGATGTTTACCCAACCCTCCGCGTCATTGCGGCGCGTCAGCATCCTGGCCATTGACAAGGTGTTCGCTTCGACCTTGATGCAAGCCAAGGACTTTTTCCACCTCGCCAGCCTGCGCTACAGCAAACAGCTGGGCCTGGGCCTGCAGCCCATGTTCGAGATCTGCCTGGTGAGCCCCGACGGCCAGCCGGTGGACAGTTTCAGCAATGTGCAGTTGCCGGTCGATGGCGGCCTGGACGACGCCGATGTGATCATCCTCCCAGCCTTCTGGGAAGACTTCGACAACCTGCTGCAACGTTATCCGCAAGTGCTGCCTTGGTTGCGCGAGCAACATGCCCGCGGCGCCGTACTCTGCGCTGAAGCCAGCGGGGTATTCTGGCTGGCCGAGTCCGGCCTGCTCGACGGCAAGGAGGCGACCACCTACTGGCGCTTCTTCACCAGCTTCGCCGAGCGCTACCCGAAGATCCGGCTGAACCAGGACAAGCACCTGACCGACGCCGACAACCTTTACTGCGCCGGCGGCACCACCTCGGCCTGCGACCTGTACATCTACCTGATCGAACGCTTCTGCGGGGCCAACGTGGCCCGCGCCGTGGCCCGTGACATCCTCTACGAAGTGCAGCGCAACTACACCCCTGGGCGCATGGGTTTCGGTGGGCAGAAGCTGCACCAGGACCTGATCATCCTGCAGATTCAACACTGGCTCGAGGAGCACTTCGCCGACAAGTTCCGCTTCGAGGATGTGGCCCGCAACCATGGCATGAGCATCCGCAACTTCATGCGGCGCTTCCAGGGCGCGACCGGCGACAAGCCGCTGCACTACCTGCAGCGGCTACGGATAGAAACAGCCAAAGGGTTGCTGTCGAGCACACGCAAGAGCATCAAGACCATCAGCTATGAAGTCGGCTATGACGATGCGAGTTTCTTTGCGCGGCTGTTCCGCCAGCACACGGAGTTGTCGCCGAACCAGTATCGGCAGCAGTTTATGCAGGAAGCCTGAATTCAGCCCAAGCGACCATCTGTAGGAGCGGCCTTGCCGGGGCGCCGGACCGGTCGGAAAGGGGCGCGCAGCGGCCCCAGGTTCTGTGGCGCAACAAAAAACATCGGGGCCGCTGCGCGACCCTTTCCGACCGGTCCGGCGCCCCGGCAAGGTGCTCCTACAGCGCAAGGACCTCAGGGCTTGTGCGCGCGGGCCAGGAATTCGTGCGACTGCATCTCCAGCAACCGGCTCAAGGTGCGCTGGAACTCGAAGCTCAGGCGCCCACCGGTGTACAAATCCTTCAGCTCTACCTCGGCCGAAATGATCAGCTTGACGTTGCGGTCGTAGAACTCGTCCACCATGTTGATGAAGCGCCGGGCGATGTCGTCGGTGGTGACGCCCATCTGCTCGACGTTGCTCAACAGCACGGCATGGAAAATCTTGCCCAGTTCAATGTAGTCGTTCTGGCTGCGCGGCCCGTCGCACAGGGCGCGGAAGTCGAACCAGGCGACATCGTCACAGGTACGCAGCGCATGGATCGGGCGGTTCTCGATCATCAGCACGTCATTGTCGACGGCCTGGGTGCACTCGGGTGTCAGCGCCTTGAAGCTCGCACGCATGCTCTGCTCGGCAGCCTCGTCGAGCGGGAAGTGGAACAGTTCGGCCTGCTCCAGGTGACGCAGGCGGTAGTCGACCCCGCTGTCGACGTTCACCACGTCCGTATACTGCTTGATCATGGCGATGGCCGGCAGGAAGCGCGCACGCTGCAGGCCATCCTTGTACAGGCCGTCGGGGACGATGTTGGAGGTCGCCACCAGCGATACGCCGTTCTTGAACAGCTCTTCCATCAGGGTGCCGAGGATCATGGCATCGGTGATGTCGGAGACGAAGAATTCGTCGAAACAGATCACCTTGGCTTCATCGCTGAAGCGCTTGGCGATCAGGGTCAGCGGGTTCTTCTCGCCCTTGAGGGTTTTCATCTCCTCGTGCACCCGCTTCATGAAGCGGTGGAAGTGCGTACGCATCTTCTGCTTGAACGGCAGCGCTTCATAGAAGGTATCGACCAAGTAGGTCTTGCCCCGGCCTACCCCGCCCCAGAAATACAGGCCTTTGACCGGCGTCTGCTCCTTCTTGCCGAACAGCTTGCCGAACATGCCCGGCTTGTTGTTCTGCGCGTGCACCAGGTCGTCGTACAGGCGCTGCAAGTGACGCACCGCAGTTTCCTGCGCCGCATCATGGAAGAAGTCGGGACGTTTCAGATCTGCTTGATATCGTTCTAGGGGCGTCATGATTTCGTTAGCGAGGCAACAAAAAACGGGCCGTCACTGTAGCGACCGGCCCGCCTAATGGCAATCAGACTTGCGTCAAACTGTCTCAGTCCTGCTGCGGCGCCAGGGCCTCACGCAGGCTTTGAACGGCCATGTCACGGGCCTGGGCACTGGCAAACTGCGGCCCGTCGGCAACCTGCTCGCCGTTCAGCCACAAGCTGAAGCCCAGGCCTTCGACACGCACATCGGCGTCGCCGCCCTGCTGCAACTGCTTGCTCACCGCACCCGCGCTCTTGCCGTCGGCGAAGCTGCGAGACAACAGCAGTTGCTCGCCATCAGCGGCCAACAGGCGGAAGCGGAAGCTGCCGTCCTCGTCACGGAAGCTGACGAAGCGTGCGCTCTTGACGGCCTTCTTCTTCACCTCTGTAGTGGCCTGCACGCTGCTACGGAACGAGCGCAGGCCAACGGCCTCGCGCAGTTGCTCGAGGAACGGCGTGGCGGTCTTGCGGGCCTTGGCAGCGCCGGCCAGCAGGATGTCTTCCAGGTCCGACGGGCGGGAAATCAGTTGGTGATAGTGCTCACGCTTCTCGGCCAGTTGCCCGTCAAGCAGCTGGAACAGGCGCTGCTTGGCCTCGCCCCAGCCCAGGCCCTGCAGCAGTTCTTCGCGAAACTCGGCGCATTGCACCGGCGTCGAGAAGGCCTGGAACAGGGTGAACAGGTGCGCGTTGTCCGGGTCTTTCGCTTCGCCAGGTGCACGCGAGTCGGTGACGATGCGCGAAATGGCGTCCTTCATGTCCTTGGCGCTGGAGAAAAGCGGGATGGTGTTGTCATAGCTCTTGGACATCTTGCGCCCGTCCAGGCCAGGCAACGTCGCCACACTTTCTTCGATAACCGCCTCTGGCAAGGCGAAGAAGTCCTTGCCTTGGCCGAACAGGTGGTTGAAGCGCTGGCCGATGTCACGGGCCATTTCCACGTGCTGGATCTGGTCGCGACCGACCGGCACCTTGTGCGCGTTGAACATCAGGATGTCCGCCGCCATCAGCACCGGGTAGCTGTAAAGGCCCATGGTCACGCCGGCGTCCGGGTCTTCGCCATTTTCGAGGTTCTTGTCCACCGAAGCCTTGTAGGCGTGCGCACGGTTGAGCAGGCCCTTGGCCGCGACGCAGGTGAGCAGCCAGGTCAGCTCGGGAATCTCGGGAATATCGGACTGACGGTAGAAGGTCACTTTGTCCGGGTCGAGGCCGCCGGCCAGCCAGGTAGCAGCGATTTCCAGACGCGAGCGCTGAATGCGCAGCGGGTCATCGCACTTGATCAGGGCGTGGTAGTCGGCCAAAAAGTAGAACGAGTCGGCCCCCGGCTGCTGGCTGGCGACGATCGCCGGGCGAATGGCACCGGCGTAGTTGCCCAGGTGTGGGGTACCGGTGGTGGTGATACCAGTGAGAATGCGCGTGGTCATGGGTGTTCGCTTATTCAGGCTTGGCTCAATTCGAAAGGCGCGGCAGCAGCAGATCCTTCAGATCGGTCAGCTTGCCATGGAAGAAGTGTCCGCATTCTGCCACTTTCAGCAGCTCATGGGGGCGCGACAGCGCGTCAGACCATTCGTAAACGAGCTGCGGTGCAACGACTTCGTCGGCATCTGGCTGCACCACGGTGATCGGGCAGCGCTGCGGCAAGGGGAACTCTGCAGTCAGGCGCATCACGGCCGGGGCAATCATGAACAGGTGCTGCAGCGTGACGTCGGCGCTCTCAAGGCGCCCGGCCAGGCTGGTGGCGACAAAGCCGCCGAACGAGAAGCCCATCAACACCAGCGGCAGGTGCGGGTGTTTTTCGCGCAACCAGGCTGCGGCAGCTTGTGCGTCGGCCACTTCACCAGCGCCCATGTCATGGCTACCCGCGCTCTGGCCAACACCGCGGTAATTGAAACGCAATGTCACGTAGCCAGCGTCGCGTGCCGTGCGCTGCAGGGTAGAGACCACCTTGTTGAGCATGGTGCCACCCTGAACCGGATTGGGGTGGCAGATCAGCACCGCGCCACGGGCGTCGGCCACGTCCAGGTACAAGGCTTCCAGCTGGCCGACGGGGCCATCGATGAACAAGGGGGTTTCGCGGACAAGCAAGGCACTCACTCCGTGACCTCGAAGGGGGTCGATTCGTCTAGGGTAGGAATTCTGTTCTGATTTGCGATCGCTCGCGGTATACAGCGCAGGTCTGAGCCGTTAACGTAAAGCAAAGCCGTTTATAGAGGAAGGACTCGTGGAACTCTCGCTCCTTGTTTGGTTGTTGCCAACCCTGGCCCTGGTCATCGGTGTGGCGGTCGGTTTCATCGTGGCCCGCCTGCTGCCCAATGCTGCGCCGACCAACACCCAGCGCCAACTGGACGACATCCAGAAGCGCTTCGACAGCTACCAGAACGAAGTGGTCACCCACTTCAACAGCACCGCAATGCTGGTCAAGAAACTGACCCAGAGCTACCAGGATGTCCAGGATCACCTGGCCGAAGGCGCCAATAGCCTGGCCCTTGATGAAGTCACTCGCCAGCGCCTGCTGGCTGCACTGCACTCCGAGTCGGCCCAGGCACCACGTGACCGCCTGACGCCGCCGAAGGACACCGCCGAAGTACCGCGCGACTATGCGCCAAAAGCGCCGAACTCGCCGGGCATGCTTGACGAGAGCTACGGGCTCAAGCGTTGATCTGCTGAACACGTAAAAGGCCTCGTAAGAGGCCTTTTTTGTGGATGCCGTTTTCCTGCCCGTGCACGACCCAGTGTAGGAGCGGCCTCGCGCCGCGAACGGGCTGCAAAGCAGCCCCGGCAATCTTGCAGGATGGCTGAAATCCGGGGGCCGCTGCGCGCCCCTTTCGCGGCACAAGGCCGCTCCTACAGATGCCCCAGCGCCTGCTCGATGTCCGCCAGCAGGTCTTGCACATCCTCCAGCCCCACCGATAACCTCACCAGCCCCTCCGATATCCCGTGATGCGCCCTCTCCTGAGGTGTGTAGCTGGAATGGGTCATGCTCGCCGGGTGCTGCGCCAGCGACTCGGCATCCCCCAGGCTTACCGCACGGGCAAACAGCTGCAGCGCATTCATGAAGCGCCGCCCGGCCTCGATCCCGCCCTTAAGCTCAAAGGCAATCATCCCGCCCGGCAAACGCATCTGCCGCTGTGCCAGTTCGTACTGGGCAAACGACGGCAACCCCGGGTAGTGAATCAGCTCCACCTGCGGCTGCCGAGCCAGGAACTGCGCCACCTGCAGTGCATTGGCGCAGTGCCGGTCCATGCGCAGTGCAAGGGTCTTGATACCGCGCATCAATAGCGAAGCGTCATGCGGCGAAAGCACAGCCCCGGTCATGTCTTTCAGCCCTTCCAGGCGAATGCGGTCGACCAGCGCCTTGCGCCCCACCACCAGGCCGGCGGTAATATCGCCATGGCCACTAAGGTACTTGGTCGCCGAATGCACCACCAAGTCCGCCCCAAGCTCCAGCGGCCGCTGCAGATAAGGCGTGCAGTAGGTGTTATCGACCACCACAAGCACATCACTGCCTTGCACTGCCTCGACGACGGCCGCTATATCCACCAATTGCATGTTGGGGTTGGCCGGCGTTTCGAAGTAGATCATCCGCGTTTTGCCGTTGATCGCCGCTTTCAGGGCCTTGGCATCGTTAAGGTCGACATGGCGAATCTTGACCCCGAACTCGCCGATGCCATGGTGCAGGAACGCGAAGGTGCAGCCATACAAGGTGCGCCCGACGATCAACTCATCACCAGGCCGCAGCAGGGTCCAGATGGTCGAAGTGATGGCGCCCATCCCCGACGCCAGCGCCAATCCCGCCTCACCGCCCTCCAGCGAGGCCATGCGCTGCTCAAGCAAGGCCAGGGTGGGGTTGGAGATGCGGCTGTAGAAGTGCCCCGCCTCCTCCCCGGCGAAGCAGGCAGCACCGTATTCGACAGTCGGGAAGGCATAGGTAGCGGTCTGGTACACCGGTGGCACCAGGGCACCACCGTGGGAAAGCGGGTCGTAGCCATGGTGAATGGCCCGTGTGGAAAAACCGGTGTTGTTATGGGAGTCGCGCATCGCAACAGCCTCTTGTGGTTTGTTATAAGCTTATGCCACCGAGCTGCCTGATTTTTTCCAAAATAGCCCACGCATCTGCGTGCTTGCTGGAACAAAAACAACAATTAACGGACCAGGAGGGCAAAACATGCCTTCAAGCCTCGACCGCACCGACCGCGCCCTACTCGCCGCCTTACAGGACAACGCCCGCCTCACCGTCGCCGAACTCGCCGACCAGGTAGCCCTGACCACCTCGCCCTGCTGGCGACGGGTCAAGCTGCTGGAAGACAACGGCTACATCACCGGCTACCAGGCCATTCTGTCGCCCAAATCGCTGGGGTTTGGGGTGACTGCCTTCGTCAGCATCATGATGGACTCGCACACCAAGGAAATGGCGCTGGCGTTCGAGCAGCGGCTGATGGAAATCCCCGAGATCGTCGCCTGCCACAACATCTCCGGGCGCTATGACTTCCTGCTGGAAATCCTCGCACGGGACCTGGAGTCGTTCGGCGAATTTACCCGCGAAGTGCTGCAGCGCTTGCCCGGGGTGAAGGAGATCTATTCGAGTTTTTCCTACAAGGCAGTTAAGGAAAAACGCGTGATCCCCGTGTCGGAAACGCATATCTGAATGAGATCTTTCAAGCCGGTAGGAAGGCTCCTACTGGTTGACAGGCCGTGCCTGACATACGGGGAAAACCGCCTGGAGCACGCTGACCATGTAGCGACCAGGAGGATGTCTACATGGCTCAAAAACAAACTGTCCATTCAGAAAACACGCACGTTCGCGCGCCGGTATACCTCGAAGCCACATGGATCAGCCCCAACGAACCTCACAGAACACCGTTCACATCTGTTGCTGGCGGTGGAGGCCCCGGCTATGGCGGATGGGGGCTCGATGCAGGGCGACCACGAGGTACCGGAGGGCCTAGCCGGTTTGCCCGTGAAAAAGGCTGGCGAACGGTTTTCGGCGAGGAGCACAAGGCCGTCAACAACGGCTACGCCTTGCAATACGCGCCGGCTATGCAACAGCTTCCCGCGCAAATCGAAGCAGAACGCGCAGCCATTCAACAACAAGCAAGCACTACGGCAACCAGCCCCACTCAGTTAATCGAGCTGAAGCAGCAACTGACAATGGCCAATTTGCAACGTTGGCGCAGCGACTACCTGCAAATCGTGCCGGCAGCCGTTGGATTCTATGGCGCAATTCCCTTTTTTAAACGTTACGACTCATTTGCCTCCCGCCTTGGTGACGATGGGGCATTCGACTTCAGTACCACACCCGAGGAATGGGGCAGAAAGATCTGGGTAACCTTTGATGCCTCCGTAAATGCAGCCTATCGGCTCCACCTCTTAGCAGAAAAGTACCGTGCACTGGCAGCCGATCTTCCCGATCTGGCTCGGCAACTGGACAAGGCGGAACTGGAACAGCCCCATGTGGATCTGCCAAAGGCAATCGAGCGCAGGATCCGGCAGATACAATTGGAGCAGCAGATCTGTTTCGACTGTCTGCCTAACTTCGTACAGCATCAGGTGGTTCAGGCCACGTCCATTCAGGATACCGATACCCTGCCCCAGCGGCTGTCGGCATACTTGAATACCGCCAACGGTCTGATTGAGGCCAAGAAGGCGCAAGTACCGGCATTCAGCGAATCCAACCCGAACATCATCGGGCCACTGTCCAAGCCGCAAACCGAAGCCTTGCAACATTTGGTCGATGAGCAGGCCACACGTCGAGCCGGACAACTGTGGGCGGACTACCATCGCGCACTCGCGCTGACCGAATCCATTCGCTACATGCAAGGGTTCAGCGCTGCGATGGGCAACCTGGCTCAGCGCGCCATTGAGGTGGAGCAACTTCAAGCCAGGCACGCGGCAGCACACGCTGAACGTCAGCGCCAAGAAGCGGCACGCCAACGCATCAGCTACATCAGCGATGCCCGAACCGCATCCTCAGTACCCACCATCACTCCGATCGGCGCGGCAACGTTCGCACTAGCGGAAAGTGCGTCCACTGCAATGCTGGAGGCTATCAAAGCAGCAGTAGCTCGCATGGGGACGGTGGCCGTTGCGGCTGCTCCTCAGTTCATCGTCACCACTCTGGCAGCAGCTTGGCCATCAACACTCGGTAACGCTGATCGGCGCTACCTTGTCAGCACCCCACTCTCCAGCCTGTCACCGCCAGCCGGGCCTGACCTGACAGCACTGGCCATGTCATCTGCCAGCGTTGATGTGCCCTATTTGCTTGCTGGCAATGAAGATGATGATGAGGTGAGGCTGTACGTAGTACCCGGCGGCAAGCCTATTGGGGTAAGAGCGGCGACGTTCGACAGCGCGCGGCAGGTTTACAGCCTGGTGCTGGACAATCCGCAGCGAATCCTGACATGGACGCCCATCCGCGCGCCAGGCGGTGAGAGCGGAAGCTCGACAAGCCTCCCTCCAGCGCCACCGGGTACTATCATCTACACCGGCAGCAGCCTGAGCCCTGTAAGTAACGAGACGGAAAGCTACCCAGCGCTGGATTTGCTGGATCAGGAACGTCTGATCATCACGTTCCCGATCGACTCGGGATTGCCGCCTATTCTGGTGGTGTTCAAAAGCCCTCGCTATGAGCCAGGGACTGCTACAGGGATCGGCATTCAGGTAACAGGACCTTGGCTTGCAGACGGCACTCGGGAAAACGGCGCGCCAATCCCTGCCCATATTGCTGACCTTCTCAGAGGTGCGGAGTACAGAAATTTCGATGGATTCCGAAGAAAGTTCTGGAAGGCCATCGCGAATGACTCAGAGCTTTCAAAGCAGTTCGACGAAAGAAGCTTGCGCCGGATGAGAAAAAATGGGAATGCTCCAGCTGTAGATGACAGCGACATATACATGAGCCAATTAACGTACGTACTCCACCACACCACGCCGATAAGTGAGGGCGGCGGGGTCTACGACATGGACAACATCAAGATCGTAACCCCGGCAGCTCATAATAAAATTCATTATGGAGACAACCAATGATTTTCAAAGAAAAACTAAGCGACTATACAGAAGAAGAGTTTTTGAATTTCTTGAAAGAAATCGACAGAGCAAATGACGACGCGCCTGACGCTGTGCTAGCCCCCCTGCTACTACATTTCAGAAAAATTATTGAGCACCCCTCTGGTATTAATCTCTTGTACAAGCCTGCTTCCAGCAAAGAGGGTGAGCCAGAGGAAATACTTAGAATCATTAAAGAATGGCGCCTAGCTAATGACAAAGATGGCTTTAAGCCGTCCTAATAGGTACTACCCAGAGACCCTGAGAACTCGGGGTCTTTGCCTTTTCCACTTCGTGGCTGTCGAATAAACCTACGTATCAGTAGAAAAAGGCCACCAGCAGCTCATCAGCAGATCCATTATGGAGAGAAACCATGAGCCTCAAGCCCCACTACAACGATTATACGGAGTTGGAATTCATTGAATTTCTGAAGGAAATTTATCGCGCCAACGCCGAAGAACCGGATGAGATCTTGGATCCATTGCTGGAACACTTCTCTGCAATAACCGAGCACCCTAGCGGAACAGACCTGATTTACTGGCCCGAGAATAACGATCAAGGTGAGCTCGAATCAGTACTGAGCATTGTCAAACAATGGCGCGCAGCTAACGGCAAACCTGGGTTCAAAGAGATCTGACCCTCCCAACCCCAATGGCTCGGACCTTATCTACCACCCCAATTCCGAGCACGAATGCAGCGCCGAGCAGGTGATCGCACGTATCATGGCCTGGCGAAGATCAAAGGGCTTACCGTGCTAAAGGATGCGAAATGAGAAAACCTGCGCTTGTGTTGATACTGCTTTTGTCCGGCTGCGTCGATGGTAAATTCTTTCTGTTGCCGGATTAGCAGGACCTGAAATTCGGCCGTGACATGGCCCCTTACAAGCAAGGGTGCGAAAGACAAAGCGACTACGACCGGCACTTTAAAACCGTCGAAGGCAAGTAAAACTAGCTGGCCCGAGCCTTCTTAGCGGTTTCATCACCTACGCAATCGGTCGGAGGGATTTCATGGGCACTCAAATACGGCAGCACGATAAGGATATCGCTGAGCAAGTACTGCAAGCGCTTAACAGATACCCGGAATTGGTGCGACAAATTCCTGTACATACGCTTCTACATCGTGTTCAACCTTCTCGCTACGACGCCAACCCCATAAACTATCGCGCTAACTCCGATACCCGCTACGCTGACCCCGCCAAACAAGTCGGCGTCTATTACCTGGGTTTCTCCGAAGAAGTTGCCGTGGCCGAGTCCTTTCAGCCTGGCCAGGGCGTTGATGATCAGCAGGTACGCCTCTCACAGCTCGAGCAGACGTCACTGCACCAGCTCAAGGCGGCTCGCAACCTGAGTGTCGTGGACGTGGCTGCCCTGGCGAACAGGGCCACTCATCACAAAGTGCGAGATATCGTGCAAGCCAAGGGCCAAGGCAGGCAGGGTTACGCCCTTCCCCAGAAATTCAGCCAGGCGTGCATGCAGCTAGCTGAGATTGATGGGCTGCTTTACCAGTCAGCGGTGTACACCGTGACCGGCTCCATGAATGGCTGCAATCTTGTTTTGTTCGAAGGGCGCACACCCCAAGTGGAAGCGATGAGTCATCGGCGTGTGATGGAGGCAGTATTCTCGAATGGTGAAACAGCCATCGAGTTTCTGGACAGCCTAGGCGTTGCCCTGGAGTAAGGGCTCAAGTACTCGACCTTTGATAGGGCCGCGACTCACTGCCCGGCTTCCATGGCATTTACATAGTCACGCTTGATGATTGCCAACGCATCACTATCGTCCAGCAACTCGAAACGCGGCACTTCATTGCTCGGTTCTCCAGGCTCGGAAAACTCCATCTGGCCGACCAGATGCTGAACCAGAAAATTCATGGCCTCGGTATCTGCCGGGTCGACAGCGAGCGCCTTGATCAGCTTCGCAATAACCACCCTTGGCTTGTTCTCGGCAAACTGGAACGCCGGGTAAAATTTTCTGCGGTTACCGATATTGGTGTAGGCCAGTAGGTTTCCAGCCTTGGTCTTCTGGCTCAGTGCCTGTTTGGTAATGCCCAATATCTCGTGCGCTGCCTTGGCGTCCAGCAACTCGCAACGGCTGGCGACACGCTCGAACGCACGCGCTTTCATCCTAGCCATGGCTTCCTGATTACGCGTTACGACACTTCGCTTCGACTCCACGTCCACCTTGGCAAGTGCTGCAAACGCTTTTTCGTCCGCAAGGGCCACAGCTTTCAGCACTACCGCTGCCGATGCGCGGGCAAGGTGCTCTTCAAATCGCTCACGCAAGGCCGCTTTGGCGGCCTCGAGGCGAGCGATTGCAGGGTGGACTGCTTCGTGTGCAGCAATTGTCATGGTGCCTCCTCAGGGCCTGAATCGTCCCTCTATGCACAGGCTAGACCTAGCCGAAAAACATGTCAACTTGTCAACATGTCCACCTGTCAATATCAGCCACAGGTTGTAGCGGGTGACCATGCGCCCTTCAAGAACAAAAAACCCCGCCGAAGCGGGGTTTTCCTTGCAGACCAGCGCTTAGATCGCGCCGCGCTGACGCAGCACGTCCAGCACCTGTTTCACACCTTCGTCCACGCTAGTGGCCTGGGTGTCGATCACAAGGTCAGCATCCAGCGGCACATCGAACGGGAAGCTTTCACCCGGGATGTTGTCACCACCAGCCGCGTACAGGCCTTGCGGGTCGCGCTCACGGCAGGCCAATGGCGAGGCCTGGACGTAAACGGTCACCAGGCGCTCCTTGCCAATCAGCGCCTTGGCCTGCTCGCGGCCTTCGGCATCCGGGGCCACGAACGCGGCCAGGGTCAGCAGGCCGGCTTCGTTGAACTGGCGCGCCACATGAGCGGCGCGGCGCCAGTTCTCGGTGCGGCCAGCGCGGTCTTGCGGCAGGCCCTTGTTCAGGTCATGGCGCAGGTTCTGGCCGTCGAGCACGTAAACTGCACGGCCCATGTCGAACAGCTTGCGCTCGACCGCGTAGGCCAAGGTGCTCTTGCCAGCGCCGGACAGGCCGCTGAACAGCACGGTGGCTGGCTGCTGGCCGAAGCGCAGGGCGCGCTCTTCGGTGGACACGTGGGCCTGCTTGCCATGCTGGCCGGTGCTGCCGTGCGGCAGAACAGGCGGAGCGATGATCATGCCGGCGCCGACGGTGCCGTTGGTCAGGCGGTCGATGACGATGAACGCACCGGTGGTGCGGTTGCTGTCATAGCCGTCCAGGGCGATGGCGCTGTCCAGCGACACCTTGACGCGACCGATTTCGTTCAGCTGCAGCGCGCTGGCTGCATCTTTTTCGAGGGTGTTCACATCGACCTTGTGGGTGATGCTGGCAATCGAGCCCGGCACGTAGCTGGTGGCGCGCTTGATGTCGTATTTCTTGCCCGGCAGCATCGGTTCTTCGGCCATCCATACCAGCATGGCGTCGAACTGGTCGGTCACTGGCGGGACGTTGTCGGCATGCACCAGCAGGTCGCCACGGGAGATGTCGATCTCGTCTTCCATGGTCAGGGTCACGGCCTGGCCCGGGCCGGCGTTCTCCAGCTCACCTTCGTAGGTGACGATGGACTTGACCCGGCTGCTCTTGCCCGAGGGCAGTACGACGATTTCGTCACCTTTGTGCACAACGCCGCTGGCAAGGGTACCGGCGAAGCCGCGGAAGTTCAGGTTCGGGCGGTTGACGTACTGCACCGGGAAACGCAGGTCGGTGAAGTTGCGGTCGGCCGCGACCTCGACGGTTTCGAGGATTTCCATCAGCGCAGGGCCGGTGTACCACGGCGAACGCTCGCTGCGGTTCACCACGTTGTCGCCCTTGAGCGCCGACATCGGCACGAAGTGCAGGCTGCTCGGGGTCAGGTTGATGGCATCGGCGAACTTCAGGTAGTCGGCCTTGATTTCCTCGAAGACGCCTTCATCGAAGCCTTTGAGGTCCATCTTGTTGACCGCGACGACGATGTGCTTGATGCCCAGCAACGAAGCGATGTAGCTGTGGCGGCGGGTCTGGGTCTGCACGCCGTAGCGGGCATCGACCAGAATGATCGCCAGGTCACAGGTGGACGCGCCGGTGGCCATGTTACGGGTGTACTGCTCGTGGCCCGGGGTATCGGCAATGATGAACTTGCGCTTGGCGGTGGAGAAGTAGCGGTAGGCGACATCGATGGTGATGCCCTGCTCACGCTCGGCCTGCAGGCCATCGACCAGCAGCGCCAGGTCGACTTCCTCACCGGTGGTGCCGGACTTCTTCGAATCACGGGTGATGGCCTCGAGGTGGTCCTCGTAGATCATCTTGGAGTCGTGCAGCAGGCGCCCGATCAGGGTGCTCTTGCCGTCGTCGACGTTGCCGCAGGTCAGGAAACGCAGCAGTTCCTTGCGCTCGTGCTGGGCCAGGTAGGCGAGGATGTCCTCGCTGATCAGATCAGATTGGTGCGACATGGAGTAACCCTGAAATTAGAAGTAGCCTTGGCGTTTCTTGTCTTCCATGGAACCGGCGCCATCGTGGTCGATGACACGGCCCTGGCGTTCGGACGTTCGGGTCAGGAGCATTTCCTGAATGATGTCCGTCAGGGTCTCGGCTTCCGACTCGACAGCACCCGTCAACGGGTAGCAGCCCAGGGTACGGAAACGCACCTTCTTCTTGACGATGCGCGCTTTCTCTTCCTCGGAGAGGTGCTCGAGGATGCGCTCGTCGTCGATCATGATCAGGGTGCCGTTCTTCTCGATGACTTCACGCTCGGCGGCGAAGTACAACGGCACGATCGGGATGCCTTCAAGGTAGATGTACTGCCAGATGTCCAGCTCGGTCCAGTTCGACAGGGGGAACACGCGGATCGACTCGCCCTTGTTGACCTTGCCGTTATAGACGTTCCACAGTTCCGGGCGCTGGTTCTTCGGGTCCCAGCGGTGCTTGCTGTCACGGAACGAGTAGACGCGCTCTTTGGCACGTGACTTCTCTTCATCGCGGCGGGCACCACCGAAAGCGGCGTCGAAACCATGCTTGTCCAGTGCCTGCTTGAGGCCCTGGGTTTTCATGATGTCGGTGTGCTTGGAGCTGCCATGGGTGAACGGGTTGATGCCCTGCGCCACACCTTCGGGGTTGACGTGGGTGATCAGCTCCAGGCCCATTTCCTCGACCATCTTGTCGCGGAAGCGGTACATCTCCTGGAATTTCCACTGGGTGTCGACGTGCATCACCGGGAACGGCAGCTTGCCTGGGAAGAAGGCTTTGCGCGCCAGGTGCAGCATCACGGCGGAATCCTTGCCGATCGAGTACAGCATCACCGGGTTGTCGAACTCGGCGGCCACCTCGCGGATGATGTGGATGCTTTCCGCCTCCAGCTGTTTCAAGTGCGTCAGTTTGTCGACCATGGCTACTCACGTAAAACGATCTTATGGACGGCCTTCGGGCCGTGTTCGAGCGAGCCACTTTATCACAGCGGCTGATTCTATTTAGGCGCCGGACTAGATCGAAAAGGTCTAACGATATGACTGGGGGTTTGGCTATCAAAGGGCCGCTCTGCGGCCTCAGATAGGGTTCGGGCAGTCGATGAACAGGTGCTCCAGAGCAAAGCGCCGCGCCAGGTAGTCGCCCAGCGCCTGCACACCATAGCGCTCGGTGGCATGATGCCCGGCGGCAATGAAGCTCACGCCATTCTCGCGGGCACTGTGGTAGGTCTGTTCGGACGCCTCACCACTGATGAACAAGTCCACCCCGGCAGCAATCGCCGTGTCGATATAGCCCTGCCCACCGCCCGTACACCAGCCGACGCGACGGATCACCTGGTCACCTTCGACCAGCAGGGGTTCACGCCCCATGACCTCCTGAACACGGCGGGCGAAATCGCGCGCCGTCACAGGCTCGGCCAAGGAGCCGACCAGCCCGACCACCTTGGGGTTGTTCGGGTCCAGCGGCCCTTCGACGGTGATGTCCAGCTGGCGGGCCAGTTGCACGTTGTTGCCGACCTCAGGGTGCACATCCAGCGGCAAGTGGAAGGCCAGCAGGCTGATGTCGTGCTTGAGCAGGGTTTTCAAGCGCCGCTGCTTGATCCCGGTAATGCACGGGTTCTCGCCCTTCCAGAAATAACCGTGGTGTACCAGCACTAGGTCGGCCTGTGCCTCGACCGCCGCATCCAGCAATGCCTGGCTGGCGGTGACGCCGCTGACGATGCGGCTGACCTGCGGGCGGCCTTCGACCTGCAGGCCGTTGGGGCAGTAATCCTGGATTTTCGCGCTACCCAGGTAACGCTCGGCTTCTTCAACCAGGGTGTCAAGGGCGACGGCCATGGAAAATCTCCTCGAAATCTGCACGTTCAACGGGAACAACGCCCGTATAATGGCCGCCATTATGGGCCGTCGCCGGCGTTGGGGAAACCGGTGTATGATCGCGCGCGTTCGCGCCCCGCCGCGCCACCATGGCCCTCGCCCACTCCCAGGATTCGTTCATGTTCAAGGCTTTGCGTTATTTTGGCTGGCCCCTGCTTACCGGCATACTGATCGCCATGCTGATCATCCAGCGCTTCCCGCAGTGGGTCGGCCTGCCCAGCCAGGATGTAAACCTGCAACAAGCGCCACAGACCACGCAGATCATGCAAGGCCCGGTGTCCTATGCCGATGCCGTCACGCTCGCCGCCCCTGCCGTGGTCAACCTGTACACCACCAAGGTGGTGAACAAGAGCGCCCACCCGCTGTTCGAAGACCCGCAGTTCCGCCGCTTCTTCGGCGACAACCTGCCCAAGCAACGGCGCTGGGAGTCGAGCCTGGGCTCGGCGGTGATCATGAGCCCCGAGGGCTATCTGCTGACCAACAACCACGTCACCAGCGGCGCCGACCAGATCGTCGTGGCGCTCAAAGACGGCCGCGAAACCCTGGCACGGGTGATCGGCAGCGACCCCGAAACCGATCTGGCGGTATTGAAGATCGACCTCAAGAACCTGCCGGCCATCACCATCGGCCGCTCCGACACCATCCACATCGGTGACGTCACCCTGGCCATCGGCAACCCCTTCGGCGTCGGCCAGACCGTTACCATGGGCATCATCAGCGCCACTGGCCGCAACCAGCTGGGCCTGAACAACTACGAAGACTTCATCCAGACCGACGCCGCAATCAACCCGGGCAACTCCGGCGGCGCGCTGGTCGATGCCAACGGCAACCTGGTCGGCATCAATACGGCGATCTTCTCCAAATCTGGCGGCTCGCAGGGCATCGGCTTCGCCATACCGGTCAAACTGGCGCTGGAAGTGATGAAGTCGATCGTCGAGCATGGCCAGGTGATTCGTGGCTGGCTGGGTATCGAAGTTCAGCCGCTGAGCCAGGAACTGGCCGAATCGTTCGGCATGCAAGGGCGCCCAGGCATCGTTGTAGCGGGCATTTTCCGCGATGGCCCGGCGCAGAAGGCCGGGTTGCAACTGGGTGACGTGATCCTGAGCATCAATGGCGAGCCGGCCGGTGACGGGCGCAAGTCGATGAACCAGGTGGCGCGGATCAAGCCCAACGAGAAGATCACCATCGAGGTGATGCGCAACGGGCAGCAGTTGAAGCTGATCGCCGAAGTGGGGCTACGGCCGCCGCCTGCGCCAGCTGCGGCTCAGGAAGAGAAGTAAGGATTCAAGATCCGGGGCTGCTTTGCAGCCCTTTCGCGACACAAGGCCGCTCCTGCAGGTAAAACGCGCACCCCTGCAGGAGCGGCCTTGCGCCCCTACAGCATCAGTGCAGGATCTGGCTTAGGAACAGCTTTGTCCGGTCACTGCGTGGCCGGTCGAAGAAGTCATCCGGCGCAGCCTGCTCCACGATCTCCCCCTTATCCATGAAGATCACCCGGTTCGCCACGGTTCGGGCAAAGCCCATTTCGTGGGTCACGCAGAGCATGGTCATGCCGTCCTCGGCCAGGCCAACCATGGTGTCGAGCACTTCCTTGACCATTTCCGGGTCGAGCGCCGACGTCGGCTCGTCGAACAGCATGATTTTCGGCTTCATGCACAGCGCCCGGGCAATCGCCACGCGCTGCTGCTGGCCACCGGACAACTGCCCCGGGTACTTGTGCGCCTGCTCCGGGATACGTACCCGCTCCAGATAGTGCATGGCGATTTCCTCGGCCTTGCGCCGCGGCATCTTGCGTACCCACATGGGCGCCAGGGTGCAGTTTTCAAGGATGGTCAGGTGCGGGAACAGGTTGAAGTGCTGGAACACCATACCCACCTCACGACGGATCGCCTCGATCTGCTTGAGATCGTTGGTCAACTCCACACCATCGACCACGATGCGCCCCTGCTGGTGTTCTTCCAGGCGGTTGAGGCAGCGGATGGTGGTGGACTTGCCCGAACCGGAAGGCCCGCACAGCACGATACGCTCACCCTGGCGCACGTTCAGGTTGATGTCCTTCAGTACATGGAACTGGCCGTACCACTTGTTGACGCCCTGCATCTGGATGATGCCTTCGGGGCCGGCAGGCTGCTTGATCGCTTCACTCATTTCGAAACTCCTAACGCTTGTGGCCAGTGTCCAGCTTGCGCTCCAGGTGCATGGAGTAGCGGGACATACCGAAACAGAAGATCCAGAACACCAGGGCTGCGAACACATAGCCCTCGGTGGCCATGCCCAGCCAGGCCGGGTCGGCGGCAGCCTGCTTGACGCTGTTGAGCAGGTCGAACAGGCCGATGATGATGACCAGGCTGGTGTCCTTGAACAGGGCGATGAAGGTATTGACGATGCCAGGGATCACCAGCTTCAAGGCCTGCGGCAGGATCACCAGGCCCATCGAGCGCCAGTAGCCCAGGCCCATCGCCGCAGCGGCTTCATATTGCCCCTTGGGGATGGCCTGCAGGCCGCCGCGCACCACCTCGGCGATGTACGCCGACTGGAACAGGATCACGCCGATCATGGCCCGCAGCAGCTTGTCGAAGCTCATGCCTTCGGGCAGGAACAACGGCAGCATCACCGACGACATGAACAGCACGGTGATCAACGGCACGCCACGCCAGAACTCGATGAAGGTCACGCAGACCACCTTCACCGCAGGCATGTTTGAACGCCGCCCCAGGGCCAGCAAGATGCCCAGCGGCAAGGCGCCGACGATACCCACCGTGGCGATCACCAAGGTCAGCATCAGCCCGCCCCACTGGCTGGTCGGCACGCTTTCCAGGCCCAGGTAGCCGCCATGCAGCAGCGTGTAGGCCAGGAACGGGTACACCACCAGAAAGCCCAGGCCGTAAACGGCCTTGCGCGCGAAGCGCTTGATGAACAGCGGCGCAGCGCCAAGCACGGCAAGCCATACGGTCAGGTCCACGCGCCAGCGCAACTCAGCCGGGTAATAGCCGTACATGAACTGGCCAAAGCGCTGCTGGATGAACACCCAGCAGGCACCCTCCTTGGTGCAGTCGGCGCGCGTGGTGCCGACCCAGTTGGCGTCGATCAACGCCCACTGCAGCAGCGGCGGCACGATCAGCCATACCAGGTACACGGCGAACAGGGTCAACAGGGTGTTGAGCCAGCTGGAGAACAGGTTTGCCCGCATCCATGCGAGCACGCCGACGGTCTTGACCGGTGGCGGCATGTCAGGTTTGAAAACATGAGCATTCACGGGCGTATCCTCACCGCTCGATCAGCGCAATGCGCTTGTTGTACCAGTTCATCAGCAGCGAAATGCTGATGCTGATGGCGAGATAGACACTCATGGTGATGGCGATCACCTCGATGGCCTGGCCGGTCTGATTGAGTACGGTACCGGCGAACAGCGAGACCATCTCCGGGTAGCCGATACCGGCCGCCAGCGACGAGTTCTTCGCCAGGTTCAGGTACTGGCTGGTCAGTGGCGGAATGATCACCCGCAGTGCCTGGGGGATGATCACCTTGCGCAGCGTCGGGCCTTCGCGCAGCCCGAGCGAACGGGCGGCTTCGGTCTGGCCATGGCTGACCGAACGGATGCCCGAACGCACGATTTCGGCGATGAACGCGGCGGTGTAGATGGTCAGCGCCAAGGTCAGCGCCAGCAGTTCCGGGATCAGTACCCAGCCGCCAACGAAGTTGAAACCTTTGAGCTGCGGGACTTCCCACTGCACAGGGCTGCCGAACAGCAATGCACAGAGGCCTGGAATCACCACCAACAGGGCAAGCCCTGCCCAGAACTTATGGAACGGCTCGCCGGTTTCGTTGAAGCGCTTGTTGGCGTAACGCACCATCGCCATGATGGCTACGATCGCCAGGGCTACGGCAGCGACGAACGGCCAGAAGCCGTCGGCCATCAGGGCGCCGGGCATGTTCAGGCCACGATTGCTGATGAAGAAGGCATCGTCGAAGCTGATGCTGCCCCGTGGCCCCGGTAGGGTCAGGAACACGGCGAAATACCAGAAGAGGATCTGCAGCAGCGGCGGGATGTTGCGGAACGTCTCGACATACACGGTCGCCAGCTTGTTGATCATCCAGTTCGGTGACAGGCGAGCCACACCGATGATGAACCCCAGGATCGTTGCCAGGATAACGCCGATGAAGGTGACCAGCAGGGTATTGAGCAAGCCGATCACGAACACCCGCGCATAGCTGTCGGACTCCACATAGGGAATCAGATGCTGGGCGATGCCGAAGCCGGCACTGCGGTCGAGGAAGTCGAAGCCGGACGTAATGCCCCGGTGTTGCAGGTTGGTTTGAGTATTGTGGAACAGGTACCAGCCCAGACCCACCACGAAGATGATCGTGAGAATCTGGAACAACCACGCGCGCACACGTGGATCGCTCAGGGTCAGCCCCTTTTGTGCGCCGATTCGATTTTGCATGAAGTGCCCCGGACAGTAGGGATTCGAACAGCCTGCGGCGGCGGAATGCCGCCGCAGGGTGCAGCCATCAGCGCACAGGTGGCGCGTACTGGATGCCGCCGTTGTTCCACAGGGCGTTCATGCCACGGTCGATCTTCAGGTCAGTGCTCTGGCCCAGGTTCTTCTCGAACACCTCGCCATAGTTACCCACTTGCTTGACGATCTGCACTACCCAGTCCTTGGGCAGCTTCAGGTCCTTGCCGTACTCACCGTCAGCGCCGAGCAGGCGGGCGGTGTCCGGGTTCTTGGTGGACTTGGCCTCGGCTTCGACGTTCTTCGAAGTGACGCCCGCCTCTTCGGCATTGAGCATGGCGAACAGGGTCCACTTGACGATGCTGAACCACTCCTCGTCGCCCTTGCGTACCACCGGGCCCAGCGGTTCCTTGGAGATGGTTTCCGGCAGCACCACGTAGTCGGTTGGCCCGGCCAGCTTGGAACGCTGGGCGAACAGCTGCGACTTGTCCGAGGTCAGCACGTCGCAACGGCCCGACTCCAGCGATTTGGCGCTCTCGTCGGAGGTATCGAAGGTGATCGGGGTGTACTTCAGGCCGTTGGCGCGGAAGTAGTCGGACACGTTCAGCTCGGTGGTGGTGCCTGCCTGGATGCAGATGGTCGCGCCATCGAGTTCCTTGGCACTGGAAACACCCAGCTTCTTGTTGACCAGGAAGCCGACGCCGTCATAGTAAGTGACGCCTGCGAACACCAGGCCCATGCCGGCATCGCGCGAGCTGGTCCAGGTGGTGTTGCGCGACAGCACGTCGACTTCGCCGGACTGCAGCGCAGTGAAGCGTTCCTTGGCGTTGAGCTGGCTGAACTTGACCTTGGTGGCATCGCCGAACACGGCGGCGGCCACGGCGCGGCAGACATCAGCGTCGATACCGACGATCTTGCCCTGCGCATCAGGTACCGAGAAGCCTGGAAGACCGTCGCTCACGCCACACTGGACGAAGCCCTTCTTCTTGACCGCATCGAGGGTGGCGCCGGCCTGGGCATTGCTCACGGCGCCCAGCGCGGCGGCAGCGGTGAGGACTGCCAGGGTGGTTTTCAACATCTTCATTCACAACCTCCAAATCGCTCTTGTTGTACGAGCCGGAATTGCACCGCACCCTTATGAGGCGCATCCGACCCTTGTTGGCTTGTTATTGGGTCAATGGCGCAATGGGCTGTTCTATGACAGCCTTCGCGTGACAAGGGTGTTACCGTACCGGCCCGACCCTTGCATCGAAGGTTTCATAGCAAGGGGCGTACCACAGTTGGCGGCTAAAGCGTTTAAGCGCTCGTCAAGTAGGGAAAGTTGTATCGTTGCGACATTCTTTTTCCGACAATCATTTCCAGCGCCTTCTTTTTGCGCATGCCTTCATACGATTCGCACACTTTCGGAGCAGTCATGACCCACCCGTTGATTCTCGAACCCCAGAAAACCGCAGACGCCTGTGTGATCTGGTTGCACGGCCTGGGCGCCGACCGTTACGACTTCCTACCGGTTGCCGAATTCATGCAGGAGCGTCTGCTCAGCACGCGGTTCGTCATGCCCCAGGCGCCGACCCGGCCTGTCACCATCAACGGCGGCTATGCAATGCCCAGTTGGTACGACATCAAGGCCATGACCCCGGCCCGCGCCATCGACGAAGCGCAGCTGGAAGAATCGGCTGACCAGATCATTGCCCTGATCGAGGCCGAGCGGGCCAAAGGCATCGACCTGGCACGGATCATCCTGGCCGGGTTCTCCCAGGGCGGCGCCGTGGTGCTGCACACTGCTTATATAAAGTGGCAAGAAGCACTGGGCGGCGTGATCGCACTGTCTACCTATGCACCAACCTTCAACGACGGCCATCAGTTGAGCGCCTGCCAGCAACGTACCCCGGCCCTGTGCCTGCACGGCGTGCACGACCCGGTGGTGATCCCCTCCATGGGCCGCACCGCCTTCGAGTACCTGAACACCTGGGGCGTGGCCGCGCGGTGGCAGGAATACCCAATGGAACACGAGGTAGTGGTGGCAGAGCTGAGCGATATCCACGACTGGCTGAGCAAGCAACTGCAATAGGCAGGCTCTCTTGTAGTTGTGGGCGCATTCCGCTACGCCGCGCCCAGATCTTGCATTACACTGCCCGGCGTACATTCCTAAATCAGTTGATGAGACGATCGTGCTCAAGGCACTCAAGAAAATATTCGGCAAGGGAGACCCGGCACCTCAGGCCGCCGCTCCTGCTGCCAGCATCACCCCGCCTGCGGCCCCCATGGCTCAGCCCGAGCCGCAGCCCTCCACGCCGCGCACCAAACCCGCCGCCAAGGCCCAGATGCCTGCCGCCGCGCCCGTTGCCGAGCAACCGGCCATGGACAAGCCGCGCCGCGAACGCAAGCCCAAACCCCAGGCCAGCCTGTGGAAGCCGGAAGACTTCGTGGTCGAACCGCAGGAAGGCAAGACCCGCTTCCACGACTTCAAGCTCTCCAACGAGCTGATGCACGCCATCCATGACCTGGGCTTCCCGTACTGCACGCCGATTCAGGCCCAGGTGCTGGGCCACACCCTGCGTGGCCAGGACGCCATCGGGCGCGCGCAGACCGGCACCGGCAAGACCGCCGCGTTCCTCATCTCGATCATCTCTCAGTTGCAGCAGACGCCGCCGCCCAAAGAGCGCTACATGGGCGAGCCGCGTGCACTGATCATCGCGCCAACCCGCGAGCTGGTGGTACAGATCGCCAAGGACGCCGCCGCCCTGACCAAATACACCGGCCTGAACGTCATGACCTTCGTCGGCGGCATGGACTTCGACAAGCAGCTCAAGGCGCTCGAAGCGCGCCATTGTGACATCCTGGTGGCTACCCCTGGCCGCCTGCTGGACTTCAACCAGCGCGGCGATGTGCACCTGGACATGGTCGAGGTGATGGTGCTGGACGAAGCCGACCGCATGCTGGACATGGGCTTCATCCCGCAGGTACGGCAGATCATCCGCCAGACCCCGCCCAAGAGCGAGCGCCAGACCCTGCTGTTCTCTGCCACCTTCACCGACGACGTGATGAACCTGGCCAAGCAGTGGACCACCGACCCTGCGATCGTCGAGATCGAGCCGGAGAATGTCGCCAGCGAAACCGTCGAACAGCACGTGTTCGCAGTGGCGGGCAGCGACAAGTACAAGCTGCTGTACAACCTGGTGACCCAGAACAAGTGGGAACGGGTGATGGTGTTCGCCAACCGCAAGGACGAAGTGCGGCGTATCGAGGAAAAACTGGTGCGCGACGGTATCAATGCCGCCCAGCTGTCGGGCGATGTGCCGCAGCACAAGCGCATACGTACCCTGGAAAGCTTCCGCGAGGGCCGGATTACCGTGCTGGTGGCCACCGACGTGGCGGGGCGAGGCATTCACATCGACGGCATCAGCCATGTGATCAACTTCACCCTGCCGGAAGACCCGGATGACTACGTGCACCGCATCGGCCGCACGGGCCGTGCCGGCACCAGTGGCGTGTCGATCAGCTTTGCCGGCGAGGATGACTCCTACCAGTTGCCGGCGATCGAAGAGTTGCTGGGGCGCAAGATCAAGTGCGAGATGCCACCGGATGAGCTGCTCACGCCGGTGCCGCGCAAACACCATTGATACCGGGCTGCGTTGCAGTCACTGAGTTTGCGCTGAGTTGGAGAGCAGCGGGGTGCCTGCGGAGCCGGCTTGCCGGCGATCCGGGGCAAAGCCCCGGCCAATCGATCAGACCTTACCAGCGCCCCGCCGCATCCTGATCACTCTGCCTGCCTTCGACCCAGCGCGGGCCCTCCTGGGTATTTTCCTTCTTCCAGAACGGCGCACGAGTTTTCAGGTAATCCATGATGAAATTGCAGGCATCGAAAGCCGCCTGCCGATGGGCACTGGCCACACCGACGAACACGATCGGCTCCCCAGGCTCCAGCGCACCAATGCGATGCAGCACTTCAACCTTCAGCAACGGCCAGCGCTGCTCGGCCTCGACCACGATCTTCGCCAAAGCCTTCTCGGTCATGCCAGGGTAATGCTCCAGGAACATCCCGGCCACGTCCCGGCCATCATTGAAATCGCGCACGTAACCAACGAACCCGACCACCGCGCCCACGCCAACATTGGCGGCATGCATGGCATTGACCTCGACCCCGGGGTCGAACGCGCTATCCTGCACTCGCACTGCCATGCTCAGCCTCCGGTCACCGGTGGGAAGAACGCCACCTCATCGCCCGCTTCCAGCGGCTCATCGAGCCTGCACAGCTCTTCGTTGCGCGCGCACATCAGGTTCTGCTCGGCCAGCACCTGGTACTGCCCACCCTTGGCCACCAGGGCCTGGCGTACATCGTCAAGCACCTTGAAGTCGCCCTCCAGGCGCTCGGCATCCACACCAAGCAACTCACGGTAACGGGCGAAATACATCACTTTCACGTTCATCACGCATCCACCTTGTAGTGGCCGCTTTTGCCACCGAGCTTTTCCAGCAGGCGCACCTGCTCGATGACCATACCCTTGTCCACGGCCTTGCACATGTCATAGATCGTCAGCGCCGCGACGCTGGCAGCGGTCAATGCTTCCATCTCCACACCGGTCTGTCCGGCCAGCTTGCAGCGCGCGACGATGCGCACCGCATCCGTGCCTTCTGCGCTGAGTTCGACCTTGACGCTGGTGAGCATCAAAGGGTGGCACAACGGGATCAGGTCGCTGGTCTTCTTCGCCGCCTGAATGCCGGCGATACGCGCCACGGCGAACACATCGCCCTTGGGGTGCTCACCCTCGACGATCATCTGCAAGGTCTGCGGCAACATCCGCACGCGCGCCTCAGCGGTGGCCTCGCGCTCGGTCACGGCCTTTTCAGTGACGTCGACCATGTTGGCCCGCCCCTGGGAATCAAGATGTGTCAGCACTGCTCTGCTCCTGTGAAGGGAACACAGAGTGTAAACCTGTGGGTCAGGTTTGAGCAGTGGAAAAAACCGGGCGGCGCACCGCCCGGTTCGAGAGGTTACAGGTGCGACTCGGCGTACTCGGCCAGCACCGAGCGCGGTACACCTTGCAAGGTGATGTGCACGCCGTGGGGGAAGTCCTTGAAGCGTTCGGTCAGGTAGGTCAGGCCCGAACTGGTCGCGGACAGGTAGGGGGTGTCGATCTGCGCCAAGTTGCCCAGGCAGACCACCTTGGAACCAGAGCCAGCACGGGTGATGATGGTTTTCATCTGGTGCGGCGTCAGGTTCTGGCACTCGTCGATCAGGATCAGGCTCTGCTGGAAGCTGCGGCCCCGGATGTAGTTCAGCGATTTGAACTGCAGCGGGACCCGCTCGAGGATGTACTCGACACTGCCGTGGGTGCTCTCGTCATCCATGTGCAACGCTTCGAGGTTGTCGGTGATCGCACCCAACCAGGGTTCCATTTTCTCGGCTTCGGTCCCCGGCAGGAAACCGATTTCCTGGTCCAGCCCCTGCACGCTGCGGGTGGCGATGATACGGCGGTAACGCTTGCTGACCATGGTCTGCTCGATAGCCGCTGCCAGCGCCAGGATAGTCTTGCCGGAGCCGGCGGCGCCGGTCAGGTTGACCAGGTGGATATCCGGGTCGAGCAACGCGAACAGCGCCAGGCTTTGATGGATATCCCGCGGTTTGAGGCCCCAGGCCTCCTGGTGCAGCAGTGGCTCCTGGTGCAGGTCGAGCAGCAGCAGTTCATCTTCGCGGATGCCCTTGATCCAGCCGACGAACCCTTGCTCATCGATGATGAACTCGTTGACATGCACTGCCGGCAGGTTGTCGATCAGTTGCACCCGGTGCCAGGTTCGGCCCCGCTCCTGACGGGTATCGACCTTGCTGACACGGTCCCAGAACGAACCGGTGACCGAGTGGTAGCCCTTGGAAAGCAGCGAGACGTCATCGACCAGCTGGTCGGTGCTGTAATCTTCGGCCGCGATACCGCAGGCCCGCGCCTTAAGGCGCATGTTGATGTCTTTGGTTACCAGCACCACGTCCAGGTCGGCACGTTTGGCCCGAAGTTCCAGCAACTGGTTGATGATGATGTTGTCGTTGAGGTTCTCCGGCAGCAGCCGGTTGGGTTCGTTGCGTGGGCTCATCAGGATCGAAAGGAAGCCCTTGGGCCCACTCTTGCCACGCTGTATGGGTACGCCCTGCTCGACATCGCTGGGCGAGGCGTCACCGAGGGTCTGGTCGATCAGGCGGATGGCCTGGCGACATTCGGCGGCGATGGACTGTTTACCGGTCTTGAGCTTGTCGAGTTCCTCCAGCACCGTCATCGGAAGGGCGACGTGGTGCTCCTCGAAGTTGAGAAGTGCGTTGGGGTCGTGAATCAGGACGTTGGTATCGAGCACATAGAGGATTGGCTTGCTGGAGGAAGGGTGGCGTCCTTGGTCATCCATACTCGGTCACCTTATGTCGAAGCCACACGGCGCGGTCTGCTGCGCCGCAGAGTGACTGCCGTTCTCCCCGTATCCGCGTTGCTACGGGCCGGAAGTGAACCTGGCAAGGTGGGCTCGGATGACGCCACCTGTGCTGCAGGAATCGGCTGTCTGGTTTCTTCATACCGTAAAAAGCATGACTAAAAAAAGCATTTTTACGTGTTGGTGAAGTTTATTTTTCCGATTGACGAACAGGACTTGGCGATGGACCCAGACGGGACTACAGTCAGAAGTCAGACCCGTTATTCCTGATAGCCGTATTCACGGCAATCCTCCCAGCCAATGCCGCTTTGCGCGGTATGCTCCAGCAACCATTGCACCGCTGGCTGCGCCTTGGGCAGGCTGTCATGGAACTGGATCACGCCCTTGCGCCACAGCAGCATCAAGGTCACCACCCGCTGGGCTGAGGCTTGGGCTGTCAACGGGCCGTCATCCTGTGCGTCGATATCCCACAGCGACACCCGCAGCTGCTGGCTGGCCATGAATGCCTCGCCATCGGCCCGGCGCTGGCCATAGGGCGGGCGGAACAACGGCACATACTGCTCAGGCAGGTCGGCCTGGATCCGCGCCTGGCTGCGCCTGAGCGAATCCTGCCAGCCATTCCACTGCGCATGCGAGCGATACTCCCACCCCTGAAGCCCCACGCACTGGCCATCATAGAGCTGCCCCAGCGCACCGGCCGCTCCAGCGTCACGGCGCTGCTGCAAGCGGTTGCCCAGTACAAAGAAGGTGCCCTGCATCTTCTGTTTGCGCAGGTAAGCGGTCAGCGTGTCGGTCGTGCTGCCCTGGGGGCCGGGGCCGCCCACGAAGGTCAGCAGGAACATGCGGTCATTCAGCTCATCGCCGCTGCGCTCACGATTGGACAGGCGTTCGACCTCGCTGGTGATCTGCGGCAACAGCGCCGCCTTGCGCAGTTGCTCATCCAGGTAGCGCACATTGAACTGGTGGCTTGGTTCGACCCAGCCGGTATAGAAGGTGCCGACATCGGTAGCGAACGTCGCAGCCCTTGTGCGCAAATCGGCCATGGACTCCACCACGTAGCAGAACGAGGCATCCTGCTCGCAGCTGCGCTGGGCCTGCTGGTAGCCCTGCCACAAACGCTGCCACATGCGCGCCCGCAGCGCCCGGACCTTCTGCAGGTTGATCTGCCGCAAGCCCAGGCGCGCAGCCAGCGCCCCATCGTCGAGCAGCTCACTTTCGTGCAGTACCTGGGCAAACGACAGGATCTCTGCGCGCGAGGCGACATCGAACAATGCAGGGCTGTCCAACTGTTCGGGCCACAGGCTGCGGTCCAGGCTGGCGGGGGGGATAGGGGCGGCTTGGGCGGCCAGGCTCAGGAGTGAGGCCAGCAAGACACCGGCAATGCGCACGATCGGTCTCTCCGTCACAGCGAAACGCGCACTATAGCGCCTGCTCATCCGATGGTCTGTGACTATTGTCGCCATAGTTTGGCGTTCCCCCCTTCAGTCCGTAGAATCCCCGGCAACGATTCCAGGAGCCGACCCGATGCTGACGGTGATTTCCCCCGCCAAGACCCTCGATTACGACACCCCTCCGGTGACCGAGCGTTTTACCCTGCCCCAGTACCTGGACGACTCCCAGGAGCTGATCGTGCAACTGCGTGAGCTTTCACCGGCGCAGATCAGCGAGCTGATGCACCTGTCGGACAAACTCGCCGGCCTCAACGCCGCCCGCTTTGGCAGCTGGACGCCAGACTTCACGCCGGCAAACGCCAAGCAGGCCCTGCTGGCCTTCAAGGGTGACGTGTATACCGGGCTGGACGCCGAAACCCTGAGCGAAGACGACTTCACCTACGCCCAGCAGCACCTGCGCATGCTTTCCGGCCTGTACGGCCTGCTGCGCCCGCTCGACCTGATGCAGCCCTACCGCCTGGAAATGGGTACCAAGCTGGCCAATGCCCGTGGCAAGGACCTGTATGCCTTCTGGGGCACGCGTATCAGCCAATGGCTGAACCAGGCGCTGACCGAGCAGGGCGATGACCTGCTGTTGAACCTGGCCAGCAACGAGTATTTCAGCGCGGTGAAACGCAGCGCCCTGAAAGGCCGGGTAATCAACGTCGACTTCAAGGACCTGAAGAACGGCCAGTACAAGATCATCAGTTTCTACGCCAAGAAAGCCCGCGGCATGATGAGCCGCTTCGTGATCCAGGAACGGGTCAATGACCCGCAGCAGCTCAAGCAGTTCGATGTACAGGGCTACTACTACAGCGCCGAACAGTCCAAGCCTGATCACCTGGTGTTCTTGCGCGATCATCCGGCCGAGTGAGTGCCTGCACCACCGCCAAGCCCTGGTCCCTGGATCTGTGACAACCGACCGGGCCGCACAGCGGCCCCTTACGGAATTCGTACATAACCCGCCGATAGCCCCACCACCTCGACCCCCTGCGCTACCGCGACACCTGCCGTGACCGGTACCTTGCGCCCCTGTCGATCGCCCGTAGCCCGGTAGACCACGTAAGCCTGCCCCGCCTCATCCACCTGCAGCGCCTCTGCCGGTACCGCAATGCCCTGCTCCGTTCTGTGCGCGATCACTGTCAACTGCGCCGTCATCCCAAGGCGCAACAACGGTGTCGACGGCTCCCTCGGCATCTCCAAGGCCACCCGTACGTCGTACCAGGCCCCCTGCCCTTCATCGTTCCTGGCCTGAAGGGCAACGCGTTGCACCTGGCCGGCAAGTGGCTGACCGGCGATGATGACCTCGACCTCCAGCCCTTCGCGCAGCCTGTCCAGATCATGCTCCTGGACTGCGGCAAGCACCTGCAGCTGGCTCAGGTCGACCAGCGTCAGCAATGGCGCACCCTGGCTCACCTGCTGGCCCGCTTGCAGGTGCCGTGAGGCACCGCCCCCAGCGTTGTCGGCACGCACCACCAAGGCCGCAAAAGGCGCCCTGACCACCCTGCGCTCACGCTGGGCCAGCATCGCCTGCCAGCGGGCGTGGGTATTAGCCAGCGCCATCTGTGCAATGCGCAGCTCATCGCCTCGCCCGCGTTCGCGCACCAGGCTCAGCTCCTGTTCGGCATCTTGCAGTGCCTCGCGCTGAGCGACTACCTGCTGCGCCAGGCTGTCGACCTCGATGCGGGCGACGATCCCCCGCTCGAACAGGCGTCGTGTGTCTGCCAGCGCGCCCTCGCTGGCTGCCAAAGCCCCCCGGGCGCCGAACATCGCGCGGCGCGCACGGGCCACCTGCGGCCCGGTTTGCCAACCCTGCAGCAGGCGCACGCTTGTCCGCGCCTTGAGCCACTCGGCCTCGGCCTGGCGTATCTGCACATCCAGTTGTGCGGTATCGAGCCTGAACAGTGGCTGGCCTGGCGCCACCCGCTGCCCTGGCTCCACCTCCACTTCGGCGACCACCCCGTCGAATGGCGCAGCCTGGATCTGCTGGCGGACCGCCTGGACCCTGCCGACCAGGCCCACCCGGCTTTCCAGCCGCTGCGGCTCAACCCACAACCAGCGCGCCGCGACATCCTGCCCCTGGCTAGCAGGCCAGGCTTGCCACAGGAGCCACGCTGCCGGCCACGCCAGCAGCCACAACAGCAACCGCCATCTAATCATTGAGCGCCACAGCCCAGCTTTCCAGCGTGGTACCCAGTGTCCGGTCGAGTTCAGCCTGGCCATTGAGGTAGGCAATTCTGGCATCCAGTTCGACGCTCTGTGCATGGCGCAAATCGCTCTCGAAGCTGAGCACCTGGAAATTGCTCGAGCGTCCGACGGCAAGTTTTTCCTGTTCTATCTCCAGCTTGCGCCGCGATAGCGCCAGCGCCCGTGCGGCAATTTCCAGCTGGCGCCAACGCACCTGGGAATCGCGCACTGCAGTCAACACATCGCGCTGGAGTTGCTGGCGCGCCTCGGCCAGGCTGACCTGCTGCCTTTCGACCGCCACGCGGGCACGTACCTCGGCCTGACGCCGGCTCAGGTCTCCAAGCGGTATTTCCAGCTCCAGCCCTACATAGTGCTCCCAGCCGGCCTGGTTGCCAGGGCGCTGGCGCGTCTGGCTGGCCCCGCCGACCAGCGACACGTCCCACCATTGCTCATTGCGTGCCACCTGCAGCTCAATCAACGCCTGCTCACCCGTGATCACCTGCATCAGATACGCAGGCTGCAGCGCTTCGGCTTGGGTCAGTGCCTGCGCAGTATCGACCTGCAAGCGCTGGACGTGGACCTTTTCCACTGCTCGCAAAGGGGTGGCCAGGTCCACTGCCAACACCTGGGCCAACGCCAGCCGGCTTGCGTGGAGCTGATTACGGCTGCTTTCGAGCGCCAACTCCTGCCCAGCCACCTCGGCTTCGGCCTGAACCTTGTCGAATGCGGCCATGCGCCCGGCAGCGATCAGCGCCTGGTTCACCTCTACCAACTGCTGCGCCCGGGCCAGCGCCTGCTGGGCAATGTGCAACTGCTCCTGGGCGTGAAGCAGTTCGCGATAGTGCAGGATGGTACGCGTGATCACTTCAGCCACGCGGTCTTTGAGCACCAGCCGGTTTAGTTGCTCGGCCAGCAGCGCCTGGCGTAGCGGTGCACTGGCCACCTCGCGCCCGGCACCGCGCAGCAGCGGCTGTATCACCATCAGGTTGGCGCCATCACGGTAATGTACGCCAGCCCTGTCGGCGCGTGTCTGGCCGTACGCCCAGTCCAGGCTCAGCCGTGTACCGTAGGGCGTGAGCAGGCTCGCCGCCGGAGCGAGCTGGACTTCGCGGTAGTGGTCATCACTGTTGCGATTGCCAAGGTAGCGTGCCTTGAGTGACAGCTGCGGGGCATAGTGATCACGCGCCACGCGCAGGTCGAATTTCTGCGCGATGCGCTCAAGATAAGCACTGCGGACGGCGCGGTTGTCGCGCAGGGCCAAGGCAACGGCATCGGCCAGCTCCAGCGATACCTCGGCGCCCCCGCTGGCCGCCCAGGCAGTGGCCGACACCGCAAAGCCGTGGTCCGAACGCGGCAGCTGCAGCGGATCAGCAGCCAGTACGGCACCGCCCAGCAGCGCCAAGCACAGAAAAACGAGCCATCTAGTCATCGCGCAACGCCAATACAGGTTGCAGGTGCGCCGCCGCCAGTGCCGGTTGCAAGCCGAAGAAAAGGCCGAGCGCCAACGCGCTGCCCATGCCCAGCGCTATCGATGACGCATCCAGCGCATAGCGCCAGCCTGACACCAGGGCAAAGCCCCAGCTCGCCGCTAGCCCCACCAGTGTTCCGAGCAACGCTCCGCCAACCGCCAGCAACAGCGCTTCGAGCAGGAACAACCAGGCAATATCGCGGGTGCGTGCGCCCAGCGCCAAGCGCACGCCGATCTCGCGACGGCGCTGCGCTACGCTCATCAGCATCACATTCATCACCCCGACCCCACCCAACAGCAATGCGATACCGGCGAACCCGGCGAGCACCCACGTGAACATCCGTGACTGGTTGGCCATCCCTTCCAGCAGCTGCTGTGGCAGTTGCACGTCGACCTCGTAACCTGGCAATCGTGCAGCCAGGTAGTTAGTCAGCGCCTGCGCCGTGCCCGTCAACACCGCGACATCATGCCCGCGTGCAAGCACCGTCCCCACCTCGGGCGCAGCGCCCAGGCGGCGCATACCCGGCAAGGGCATCAGCAGAACATCGTCGACCTGTATTGGCAGCATCGGGTTGTAACCCCGCTGCGCAAGCACGCCAACCACCTCGAACAGGTAGCGGCCCGACTGCAGACGATCGCCCGCACGCGCACCCAGTTGCCGGGCCAGCGTAGCCCCCAGCAATACATGCGTGGTGTCATCGTCGTAGGCGGACAACAAGCGGCCCTGGCTGGCTTGCAGGTCCAGCACTTGCGCCAGTTGCAGCGTGCTTGCGCCGACCAGGGTCTCATGGCGCTTGCTTGCCAATTGCACTGTGGCTACAGAAACCAGCAATGGCGCAGCGGCGCGAACGGACGCTGGCAGTACTGACAGGTCAAGTGCCACGGGTGCTGCAACTTCAGCGGGGCGTTGCAGATTGGCGACCAGCAGTTCACTGCCCATGCCTCGATACAGCTGCCGAGCATGCTGCGTGGCGCTGTGGCCGATATTGAGCAAGGCCACCAGCGCAGCGCACCCCACAGCGATGCCGATCAGCGCCAGCCAGGCGCGGGGGCCTGCCTGACGCAAGCTGGCCAACGCCTCGCTCAAGCGCTGCGGCCACGAAGGGCCATAGGCCTCAGGCATCAAAGGCCCCACCGTTGCGCACCTCGATGCAACGGTCCATGCGCCGCGCCATGGCAGGGTCGTGGGTGACCATCAGCAAGGTCACGCCCCGCTCACGATTGAGCGCCAGTAACAGCGCTGCGATACCCTCGGCCGTGGCGCCATCGAGATTACCGGTCGGCTCATCGGCCAGCAGCAACGCAGGCTCCGTGACCAGCGCCCGGGCGATGGCGACCCGTTGCCGCTGGCCACCGGACAAGTCGGCAGGCAGGTGCTGCGCCCACTGACCTAGCCCGACCGCCTCCAGTTGCTGCTGTGCCGCCTGGCGTGCCGCTACCCGCCCGATGCCTCGGTAACTCAACGGCAAAGCGACGTTGTCCAGCGCAGTCAGGCGCGGCAGCAGGTTGAAGCTCTGGAAGATGAAACCCAGCAGGCGATTACGCATGATTGCGCGCTGGTCGGCGGTGGCGGCGGTCATGTCCCGGCCAGCCAGCACTATCTGGCCACGGCAAGGCTGGTCGAGCAGGCCGATCAGGTTGAGCAAGGTACTTTTGCCCGAGCCGGAAGGGCCGATGATGGCGCAGGTCTGGCCGCAGGGGATGGACAAAGAGACATCTCGCAGGACTGGCTGGCAGCCCAGAATGCGCGCGATACCGTTCACGCAGACTATCGGGTTCATGCCTTGCCCCCCCCATTCTCACCCTGAAATGCAGCGTCGCTCTGCGAGTCGAGTGCTTTCGCTTGATCGCTTCGTGCCGATTTCCACTCCTTTGCCAGCATGTCGATCAACGAAGTATCAAACTCCGGCTGCGGCACTTCATGCTGCGACAACTGCATCATGATATCGGCCTCATAGTTCCCATATTCGGCAACTTCAATGGGCGGTAGAGCATTATAAAAGTCCAGAATCTCATGCAACCCTTCATCAATTCGGCCCGTTCGCTGATATTCAGCATTCATCTTGCCGCTTATTGATTGTGCCCACTGGTTATGCTGGTCTGTTTTTTCGAACATTGCAGCACGCCGCTCACTCACCGTGAAAGCCCCGCTTTCATCGTAAATGATCAGGCTTAGCTGCTCGCGACTAAAACCCTTGAATGGGTTGCTACCTTTGCCACTTGCAAAATCATTGGCTTGGCGCGCACGCGCCAGCAACTCGGCATTATCCGTATCCGGTAGCTGTGAATCATAAAAGTCTTTCGCCAAGGAATATGAAAGCCCTCCCAACCGGTCAAGAATGCTGGCTGCAAGGTCTGCCAGCTCACTACGGGAGAGCTGGCTATCACGCAACGCCGCACGCTCGGCAGCAGCGCTCAACTGTTTAGCCAGGCTCGAAATTTTTTCTTCGCCATTCCCCGTTTTGCTGTCTATTTTCTGCGCGTCTACAAGGTCAGACTCCTCTACACGCCTGACAGTTAGAGCCGTGCCAACCTGGCTTTTATATACCCCACGACCATTGACTCCATCCATATACATAACTCCTGCTGCTGATGCAGCACCCACCTTTCGCACAAATACTTCAATTACACTTCGCCGGCGCATACCGGCAAAGTGCAGACGTTGAGAAGCAGACTGAAACGCCACTCACCTCATCGTGAATTCAACTTTCCATGCGAAGTCAGCGGATGTACTCGTAATAGTCGCCGTGCACGTTGCCCCGCCACTTGGCGTTGCAGTTTTGGTCCACTGGGGCTGCTTGATTCCCCCCGGTAACATACGCATCTGAAATGTGGTGCCAAAAGCACACGTCTTGCTGCCAATGGTGTAGCGCACCATCGCACCATTTACGTCCGGGCTTACCAACCGCTGCACGCGCATGAAGGTGGAAGATGAGGCTGGAATCGTATTGGAGGGTTTAGGGTTGGCGATCTGATAGCTACTGGTCTCATTTGAGGTCACCAGTTTCATGACTGCGGGCTGAGCGCCGAGATTTTTGATGGTCACCTCAACCGGCGGCCCCGCCTGCGCCAGGCCGGCAGCAAGCAGCGATACGGTGGCAAGCACAATCTGCGATGTCTTTTTCATTAGCGTGATCTCGTCTCTTCCATGTGATTAAGGATGAGACGCCCCTGATGGCCAGTGGCCTCAGGCTGCCCAAGACGCTCCGTCGTTCATGGACAGCTCCGAATAGGGGCGTCCAAGGGTGTTAACGACCAGCCCCGGAAAAACCTTAGCTTTCGCATGGCTTTGAATATTTCTGAATGTGAACCCGCACCACACTGAAGCAGGGATCACGCAGCCACCATGCCAACAAACCAGCGCCAAAAAATCGGCATACGAGCCGTTATCGCAAACCGTCATAAGCCCATTCGTAGTTTTTTGACGAATTTTGAAAAAAATTTTTCGGTGCTGGCACAAAAATATCTCACCCGGATTTCGCCCTTTATATACAGGGGTGCGCCTGAGGCGTGCTATCAGTTTGAAAGTATTCGCCACTGAAGAATTATTTAGAAATCTTTCATCGAGGCGAAACCCACCCAGGAACTTCTTCTGTGACGCATCGCTCATAGTGCCGTAACGAATTTCATGCCTGTGCGGTGTGAGAGATGACTTACAGATGACAAGCAGCCGCGAACCAATAGCGGCTCCGAAACTTTTAACAGATGCCACGGGTACTCCCGTAGGCCCTGCCCAGCAGGAGAGACGCGCCCCTAAAGAATCGTCCTAGTGGTTGATTTCAAAGGATTTTTCCACTTGAAAGAACAAGCACAGCAACGCGCCAAGTAGCGCTTTGCAATAAAGACGGCTGCATTTCAGGGCACGCCTATTAATTACTGGCCTTTGACTGCCAACTTTGAGTGCACAACGTTGTGCGCTCCGGATTTATTCATGCCTGCGCTCGGTGAAGTGTGCATTCGCCATGGGATCCGTGCGCCCTAAAACTGTTGTTAATCAACCCGGTCCGGCTCTTCCCGGAAGAGCTGGCGTGATAAACACATGAGGTGATAGCGATGCGTATCAGCATCTTTGGTTTGGGTTATGTGGGTGCGGTCTGTGCAGGCTGCCTGACGGCGCGAGGCCATGACGTGATTGGTGTGGACGTGTCCAGCACCAAGATCGACCTGATCAACCAGGGCAAGTCGCCCATCGTCGAACCTGGCCTGGAAGCACTGCTGCAGCAGGGCATCGCCAACGGCCGCCTGCGTGGCACCACCGACTTCGCCGAGGCCATCCGCGCCAGCGACGTGTCGATGATCTGCGTCGGTACCCCAAGCAAGAAAAATGGCGACCTGGGCCTGGAATACATCGAGTCGGTCTGCCGCGAAATCGGCTACGTCCTGCGTGACACCACTCGCCGCCACACCATCGTGGTGCGCAGCACCGTGCTGCCAGGCACGGTCAAGAACGTGGTCATCCCGATTCTCGAAGACTGCTCGGGCAAGAAAGCCGGCGTCGACTTCGGCGTCGCGGTCAACCCCGAGTTCCTGCGTGAAAGCACCGCGATCAAGGATTATGACCACCCACCGATGACTGTCATCGGCGAACTGGACAGCGCCAGCGGCGACGTCCTGCAAAGCCTGTACGAAGAACTCGATGCACCGGTCATCCGCAAGCCGATCGAAGTCGCCGAGATGATCAAGTACACCTGCAACGTCTGGCACGCCACCAAGGTCACCTTCGCCAACGAAATCGGCAACATCGCCAAGGCGGTCGGCGTCGATGGCCGCGACGTGATGGACGTGGTCTGCCAGGACAAGGTGCTGAACCTGTCGCAGTACTACATGCGCCCTGGCTTCGCCTTCGGCGGCTCGTGCCTGCCCAAGGACGTGCGCGCCCTCACCTACCGTGCCGCCAGCCTCGACGTACGGGCGCCACTGCTCGACTCGCTGATGCGCAGCAACGAATCGCAGGTGCAGAACGCCTTCGAACTGATCGAAGCCCACGACAAGCGCAAGGTCGCCTTGCTGGGCCTGAGCTTCAAGGCCGGTACCGACGACCTGCGTGAAAGCCCGCTGGTGGAGTTGGCCGAGCGCCTGATCGGCAAAGGCTACCAACTGGACATCTACGACGAGAACGTCGAGTACGCCCGTGTTCACGGCGCGAACAAAGAGTACATCGAGTCGAAGATCCCGCACGTCTCGTCGCTGCTCAACGCCAACTTCCAGAAGGTCATCGACAACGCCGACATCATCGTCCTGGGCAACCGTGACGAGCAGTTCCGCGCCCTGGCCGAACAAGCGCCAGAAGGCAAGCAAGTGATCGACCTGGTCGGTTTCATGAACAAACCGACCTGCAACACCAGCCGTACCGAAGGCATCTGCTGGTAAGCCAGCAGCCAGGCAGCGCAGGCCTCCTGCGCTGCCCTTTTCCCAGAATTCTCGACGGATGCTGAACATGCAAAGGCTACAGACAGTGCTGCTGCAGTGCGCCGGTTGGCTGCTCTACATGAGCCTGCTCATGTTGATCGCCCTGGCCTTGCCGGCCGAAATCTTCGACTCACAGTCCAAGCACTTCATCTTCCTGGTCGGCGCAGTCGGCATCTGGCGCTACTCCATGGGCGCCACCCATTTCATTCGCGGCATGATCTTCCTATACGGCGTGTACCCCTACCTGCGCCGCAAGGTGCAGAAGATGGGCAGCGCGGCCGACCCGTCGCACGTGTACCTGATGGTCACCAGCTTTCGCATCGAAGCGTTGACCACTGCCCAGGTGTACAGCTCGGTGATCCGTGAAGCGATCGATTGCGGCTTCCCCACCACCGTGGTCTGTTCGCTGGTGGAAATGTCCGATGAACTGCTGGTAAAGAGCCTGTGGGCCAAATACAACCCGCCCGCCCACGTGAAGCTGGACATCGTGCGCATCGCCGGGACCGGCAAGCGTGATGGCCTGGCGTACGGCTTTCGCGCCATCTCGCGGATGCTGCCGGATGAGAACGCCGTTGTCGCGGTGATCGACGGCGACACCGTGCTGGCCGAAGGCGTGGTTCGCAAGACCGTACCGTGGTTCAAGCTGTACCCGAACGTCGGTGGCCTGACCACCAACGAGTTCTGCGAAGTGCGCGGTGGCTACATCATGAGCGAGTGGCACAAGCTGCGCTTCGCCCAGCGCCACATCAACATGTGCTCGATGGCCCTGAGCAAGCGCGTGCTGACCATGACCGGGCGCATGTCGATGTTCCGTGCCAGCGTGGTGACCAACCCCGAGTTCATCGCCGACGTCGAAAGCGACTCGCTGATGCACTGGCGCCTGGGCCGCTTCAAGTTCCTCACCGGGGACGACAAGTCCAGCTGGTTCAGCCTGATGCGCCTTGGCTACGACACCTTCTACGTGCCGGACGCCGCCATCAACACGGTCGAGCACCCGCCGGAGAAGAGCTTCCTCAAGGCCAGCCGCAAGCTGATGTACCGCTGGTACGGCAACAACCTGCGGCAGAACTCCCGCGCGCTGGGCTTGGGCATGCGCCGCCTGGGGCTGTTCACCAGCATCGTGCTGTTCGATCAGCGCGTGTCGATGTGGACCAGCCTTTTGGGCCTGACCGTGGCCGTGATCGCCAGCCTCAAGTTCGGCCTCGGCTTCCTGCTGGTGTACCTGCTGTGGATCGGCATCACCCGCCTGATCCTCACCATCATGCTGCTGTGCTCGGGGCACAACGTCGGCCCGGCCTATCCGCTGATCCTCTATTACAACCAGATCGTCGGCGCACTGATGAAGATCTACGTGTTCTTCCGCCTCGACAAGCAGTCCTGGACCCGTCAACCGACTGCCCTGAAACGCGACCTCGCCAGTTTTCAACAATGGTTCAACACCTGGTCCTCGCGGACCATGACCTTCTCGGCTGCCAGCATCTTCGTCGCTGTGCTGTTCATGGTCGTGTGAGCCCAACCCGGATCGGAACTAACAGGAACAAACCACCATGAATACCGCCGTGAACGTCAATGTCGTGCATGAGTCCGAAGCCCAGCGCCAGCACGCCCGGGTGCGCATCCCGGCCAAGCTGCGCTACCTGGATGGCGAACGCCAGACCCATGAGGTGAAGGTCGAAGACCTGTCCGCTGGCGGCTTGAGTTTTTACGCCAAGCAGCCGCTGCAGGTCGGCCAGGTACTGCGCGGGCGCTTGCAGTTCGTGGTCGACAACCTGGGCCTGTCGATGGACATCGAGTTTCAGGTGCGCTCCTGCAACCCGAGCGATGGCCGCACCGGTGCGCAGTTCCAGAACCTCGAACCCCGCGACATCGCCACCCTGCGCCACATCATCACCAGCCACCTTTCGGGTGAACTGATCAGCGTCGGCGACGTGCTCAGCACCCTGCAGCGCGACAACTTCACCAAGGCGCGCAAACAGAAGGACGGCGGCTCTGGCCTGTCCGCTTTCGGCCGCCTCAAGGCAGTGACCGTGACCCTCGGGGTGTTCGTCGTTGGTGTAGCCGCCTTCGGCTTCGTCGCCAAATCGCTGTACGGCATGTACTTCGTCAGCCACGCCGAAGCCGGCGTGGTCGCGGTGCCGACCACCAATATCACCATGCCGCGTGACGGCACCGTCAACAGCCTGGTCGAGCCTGGTGGCATGGTGGTCAAGGGCGCGCCGCTGGCAAGCTTCAGCACCAGCATGCTGGACATGCTCAAAGGCCACCTGGACGACTCGCAGCTGGAGCCGGCCAAGGTCGAGGAACTGTTCGGCAAGCAACTCTCCGGCACCCTCACCAGCCCCTGCGATTGCGTAGTTGCCCGCCAGCTGGTGGACGATGGCCAGTACGCCGCCAAGGGCCAGCCGATCTTCCAGCTGATCCCGCGTACCAGCAACCCGATGGTCGAGGCACGCTTCAGCTACCGCCAGTTCGACGAAGTCAAGCCAGGTACCCGCGTCAACTTCCAGGTGGCGGGCGAAACCGAAGTGCGCACCGGCCAGATCGTCAGCAGCGCCAGCCTCGACAGCGAAAACCTGGCCTCCGACATCCGCGTGCAGATCAAACCAGACGGCGGCCTGCCTGCCGAGCTGGCCGGGCGCCCGGCATCGGTCAGCAGCGACCGTGGCCCTTCGCTCAACTGGCTGATCGACAAAGCTGTGGCCCGTGGGCTGTAAGAGGATCAAACGATGATTCCCCACAAGAAAAGCGCAAGCCTGGGCCTCTGTGCCCTGGCCGCGGCGATCGCCCTGGCAGGCTGTGCGGGCCTGCCTGACCAGCGCCTGGCCAACGAAGCCCTCAAGCGCGGTGACACCGCGCTGGCCGAGCGCAACTACAAGGCCCTGGCTGACCTGGGCTACAGCGACGCACAAGTAGGCCTGGCCGATATCAAAGTCGCTACCCGCGACCCTTCGCAGCTCAAGGAAGCTGAGGCCACTTATCGCGCTGCGGCGGCAACCTCGCCACGCGCCCAGGCACGCCTCGGCCGCCTGCTGGTGGCCAAGCCCGACAGCACCCAGGCCGAACGCGAAGAAGCCCAGGCCCTGCTCAAGCTCGCCGCCAAGCAGGGCCAAGGCAATACCCTGATCCCGCTGGCGATGCTCTACCTGACCTACCCGCAGAGTTTCCCCAACATCAATGCCCAGCAGCAGATCGACCAGTGGCGCGCTGCCGGCAACCCGGAAGCGGGCCTGGCCCAGGTGCTGCTGTATCGCACCCAGGGCACCTACGACCAGCACCTGGGTGAAGTCGAGAAGATCTGCAAGGCTGCGCTGAACACCAGCGACATCTGCTATGTCGAGCTGGCCACCGTGTACCAGAAGCGCGGCCAGGCCGACCAGCAAGCCGCCCTGCTCGGCCAGCTCAAGTCCGCCTATGCCCGCGGTGCGGTGCCTGCCACTCGGGTCGACAGCGTTGCCCGTGTACTGGCCGACCGTAGCTTGGGCCAGACTGACGAAAAAACCGCCAAAGCGCTGCTGGAACAGGTCGCCCCGGCCAATCCGGCTTCCTGGGTGAGCCTGGCGCAACTGGTCTACGACTTCCCGGAACTGGGCGACACCGACCAGCTGATGGCCTACATCGACAAGGGCCGCGAAGCCGAACAGCCGCGTGCCGAACTGTTGCTGGGCCGCCTGTACTACGAAGGCAAGACCTTGCCCGCCGATGCCGAAAAGGCCGAACACCACCTGCAGGCAGCTGCCGAGGCCGGCGAAGTCAGCGCCCACTACTACCTTGGCCAGCTGTATCGCCGTGGCTACCTGGGCAACGTCGAGCCGCAAAAGGCCGTCGATCACCTGCTCAGCGCAGCCCGCGGCGGCCAGAACAGTGCCGACTATGCCCTTGCCCAGCTGTTCAGCGAAGGCCATGGCATTCGCCCACAACCTGGCAACGCCTGGGTATTCGCCCAGCTTTCGCAGGCCAACCCGACGCCGCAGTCCACCGAGCTGCTGCAGCAACTCGACCAGCAGCTCACGCCTGACCAGCGCAGCCAGGCACAAAGCCTGCTGACGCAGGAAAAGCAGGCTCGCGGCAGCATGGCCCAAGGCGGCACCCTGGCCCTCGAGGCCCTGCAAGACGACGAAAAAGAAGTAGACGGTGAGGACTCGCTATGACGCTCAATCCCTTCGTGAAAGCCGGCATCGGCCTGAGCTTCGCCCTGCTGTGGTCCTGCCCGACCCTGGCCGACATGACCGCCCAGAAAAACTTCGGCCTGGATGTGAAGATCACCGGCCAGTCGGAAGACGATCGCGACCTGGGCACCCGCTCCGGCGGTGACGTCAACGGCCTGGGCCTTGACCTGCGCCCTTGGGTATACGGCGAGCGCGGCAACTGGAGTGCCTTCGCCATGGGCCAGGCCGTTGCTGCCACAGACACCATCGAAACCGACACCCTGCGCCAGAACGATGACGGCACCACCACCGACACCGGTGACGACAGCCGCCAACCCGACAAAAGCTACCTGGCCATGCGCGAGTTCTGGGTCGGCTACAGCGGCCTCACGGCTTACCCGGGCGAGCAGCTGCGCCTTGGTCGCCAACGCCTGCGCAGCGACGACGGCATGTGGCGCGACACCAACATCGAAGCGTTGAACTGGACCTTCGACACCACCTTGCTCAAGGCTGACCTGGGTGTGGCCCAACGCTTCAGCGAATACCGCACCGACCTGACCGAGCTGGCCCCGGAAGACGAAGACCGTACGCACATCTACGGTAACGTCGCCACGCAGTGGACACCCGGCCACTGGGTCGGCCTGCGCGCCCACCACACCCATGACAGCGGCAGCCTGAAAAGCCCGGGCGAAACCATCGACGCACTGGACAAGACTCGCACCGGCGACCTCACCTGGCTGGGCCTGGAAGCCAACAGCGACGCCTACAACTGGCGCAACGACCACACCGTCAACTACTGGGGCAGCCTGACCTGGCTGACCGGTGATCGCGACAAGCTCAACAGCCAGCTGGTCGGTGACGACCAGGTCGTCGTCGGCAAGCAGAGCGGCGACGTCAACGCCTGGGCCACCGACCTGGGCATCCGCCTGCGCCTGGACCCGAACTGGCAGGTTGGCGCGGCCTATGCCCGCGGCAGCGGCGGTGGTGGCGACGACGGTTCGAGCAACTTCGAGCAGACCGGCCTTGAGAGCAACCGCTCCAACTTCACCGGTACCCGTTCGCGCGTGCACCGCTTCGGCGAGGCCTTCCGCGGCGAGCTGGGCAACCTGCAGGCGGCCACCCTGTTCGCCTCCTGGCAACTGCGCGAGGACTACGACGCCAGCTTCATCTACCACAAGTTCTGGCGTGTCGACGGTTCGCAGAACATCGGCTCCAGCGGCATCAACGCCGCGGTCAACGACAACGGCGTGAGCCGCCCGCTGGTCAACGGCGAGAAAGACCTGGGCCAGGAAATGGACGTGGTCGTCACCAAGTACTTCAAGCAGGGCCTGCTGCCTGCTTCGATGAGCCAGGCGATCGACGAGCCGTCCGCGCTGGTGCGCCTGCGCGCCGGTGTGTTCAAGCCCGGCGATGCCTATGGCAAGGAAGCGGACTCCTACATGCACCGCGCCTTCGTCGACGTGATCTGGCGCTTCTAAGGCCGGTAGAGGACCTGCAATGAACCTTCACCCGCACTTACGTCACAGCCTTCTGGCCAGCGCTCTGCTGCTGGCCTCAGGCCTGGCCGTCGCCGCAGAACCTGCGGTGATCGCCAAGGAGCTGCAGCATGCCAAGACCTACACCGTGTCCAGCGCACCGACCGAGCCGTTGCACATGGACCCGCCCAAGCTTCCCGATCTGAGCGGTTACACCGCCGCCGCTGTGCAGAAAAAGATCGACCGCAGCCACAAGGGCAAGGTCAGCGTGCGCCGCATGCTGCAGGAAGAATCGCTCAAGGAATTCATCGGCGGCGACAACAAGGCTGCCGAGTGGGTACAACGCCAGCACGGCATCCCCCAGGCGATCTTCGTCGATGACGGCCATGTCGACCTGGTCGAACTGAGCAAGAAGGTGCCCAAGCAGTACCTCAGCGAAGTCGAGCCAGGTGTTTACCTGGCGCGCCTGCCGATCGTGGTCGGGCACAAGGGCATCCTCGAGATCGACGGCAAGGTCAAGCAACTGCGCCTGTCCCAGGAGGGCGGCGCGTTCCTGGTCAATGACGGCAAACTGTTCGTCAGCGACACCCAGGTCACTGGCTGGCGCGAGAAGGACAACGGCCCGGCGACCTTCCGCTCGCCCAATGAATTCCGCCCGTTCCTGCTGTCGTGGGGCGGCACCGAGACGTACATCGTCAACACCAAGATGGCCAGTTTTGGCTATGCCAAGTCCAAGTCGTACGGTGTGAGCATCTCGCAGTACACCCCGAACATGGCCAAGCGCATGGGCCGCCCGGAGCCCACCGGCTGGATCATCGGCTCGGAATTCAGCGACATGTGGTACGGGTTCTACTGCTACGAGACCCAGGACTTCGTGGTCAAGGACAGCACCTACCGCGACAACATCGTCTACGGCATCGACCCGCACGACCGTTCGCACCGCCTGATCATCGCCGGCAACACGGTGTATGGCACCAAGAAAAAGCACGGGATCATCGTCTCGCGTGAGGTCAACGACAGCTGGATCATCAACAACAAGAGCTACGACAACAAGCTGTCGGGCGTGGTGATCGACCGTAACAGCGTCAACAACCTGATCGCCTACAACGAAATCTACCGTAACCACACCGACGGCATCACTTTGTACGAAAGCGGTGACAACCTGATCTGGGGCAACAAGCTGATCAACAACCGTCGCCACGGCATCCGCGTGCGCAACAGCGTCAACATCCGCCTGTACGAGAACGTCGCCATGGCCAATGGCCTGGTTGGCGTGTACGGGCACATCAAGGACCTGTCCGACACCGACCGTGACATCGCCCTCGACCCGTTCGACACCAAGGTCTCGCTGATCGTGGTCGGCGGTGAGCTGGCGGCCAACGGCTCGGGGCCTCTTTCGATCGATTCGCCGCTGTCGGTGGAGCTCTACAAAGTCTCCATGCTCGCCCCGCGCAAATCCAACGGCATCAGCCTCAACGGCATCCTGGGCGAGCGCCAGGACGAAATCCTCGACCTGCTGGTGCGCCAGCAGAAGGCCGTGCTGATCGACCCGGTCGAACGCCAGACCGAAATGATCGATTAAGGAAGCCCAGACCATGACCCCACATTTGATGAAACTGCTGGGCCTGTCCGCCGCCCTCCTGGCCATCAGCCAGGGCGTGCGCGCCGACGAGGTCAAGGCGCCGACCTTTACTGCCGAGCCTTGCTGCCAGCTGTGCCCCGAGGCACACGACGCCAGCCGCTACACCACACGCTACCAGCAGAACTTCACCACGCTGGTACAAGCCAAGGGCGACTGGCTGTTCCGTACCCGCGAAGACCTGCGTACCGAGTTCAGCACCACACCTGCAGGCTACAAGCGCCTGCAGCAAGTGCACGACGCGTTCAAGAAGCGTGGTGTGGAACTGGTGGTGGTGTACCAGCCCACCCGAGGCCTGGTGAATCGCAACATGCTCAACCCGGCCGAGAAAGCCGCCTTCGATTACCAGAAGGCCCTGGGCAACTACCAGGCCATGCTCAAGCGCTTCGCCGGCATGGGCTACAACGTGCCGGACCTGTCGCCGCTGACCAACGAACAGTTGGCGGCCGCCGAGCAGGGCAAGGACTTCTACTTCCGTGGTGACCAGCACTGGACGCCTTACGGCGCCGAACGTGCAGCCAGGATCGTGGCCGACACCGTACACAAGATGCCGGCCTTCGAAGGTATCCCGCGCAAGGAATTCGAGACCCACAAGTCCGGGCGCATGGGCAAGACCGGCACCCTGCACAACGTTGCCGGGCAGCTGTGCGGCACCAGCTACGCCGTGCAGTACATGGACCAGTTCGCCACCGAACCGAAAGGCGCCAGCGGCGGCGACGATCTGTTCGGCGACAGCGGTAACGCCCAGATCACCCTGGTCGGCACCAGCCACAGCGGCAAGAACTACAACTTCTCGGGCTTCCTCGAGCAGTACATCGGCGCCGACGTGCTCAACGTCGCCTTCCCTGGCGGCGGCCTGGAAGGCTCGATGATCGAGTACCTGGGCAGCGAGGAATTCCAGAACAATCCACCGAAGATCCTCATCTGGGAATTCTCGCCGCTGTATCGCCTGGACCAGGAAACCATCTGGCGGCAGATCCTCGCTCTGCTCGACGATGGCTGTGACGCGCGCCCGGCACTGATGAGCGCCAGCAGCACCCTCAAGCCCGGCAAGAACGAGCTGATGGTCAACGGCAAGGGCGGCGTGATCAAGGACCTGGTCAACCGCAACCTGCAGATGGACATCAAGTTCGAAGACCCTTCGGTCAAGGTGCTGCAAGCCACCCTCTGGTACCTCAACGGGCGCCACGAGGACATCAAGATCGAGAAGCCGGAAACCTCCGACACCAATGGCCGCTTCGTCTTCCAGATGCGTGAAGACGAGGACTGGGCCAGCCAGAACCTGCTGGCCCTGGAAGTCCAGGGGCCAGAAAGCGGCACCCAGAAGGTCGAGGCCAAGCTCTGCAAACGCAACAACTACGCCGTGCCCGCGCAAACCGCGCAAGCCGGCCAGTGAGGCGATCATGACTGCATTCAAGCGAATCTTCAGCCCGGCCCTGCTCGTTCTGGCCCTGTACGGAGGTGCCGCGCATGCCGCGCTGGTACCGCCCCAGGGTTATTACGAGGGGATTGAAAAGATCAAGACCAGCGACGGCAACTTCCGCTGCGAATCTGCGCCCAAACCTTTCACGGGCGCGCTGCAATTTCGCAGCAAGTACGAAGGCTCGGACAAGGCTCGGGCGACCCTGAACCGGGACTCGGAACAAGCCTTCCGCGACTCCACCAAAGACATCACCACCCTTGAGCGTGGTGTCGCCAAGATGGTCAACCAGTACATGCGTGACGGCCGCCCGGCACAACTGGACTGCACCCTGACCTGGCTGGGCACCTGGGCGCGCGCCGATGCGCTGATGTCCACCAACTACAACCACACCGGCAAGTCCATGCGCAAATGGGCGCTGGGCAGCATGAGCGGCTCGTGGCTGCGCCTGAAGTTCTCCAATTCGCAGCCACTGGCAGCACACCAGGCCGAGGCCGAGCTGATCGAGAAGTGGTTCGCCCGCCTCGCCGAGCAGACCGTGCGCGACTGGAGCAACCTGCCGCTGGAGAAGATCAACAACCACAGCTACTGGGCGGCCTGGTCGGTGATGGCCACCGCCGTGGCCACCGACCGCCGTGACCTGTTCGACTGGGCGGTGAAGGAATACAAGGTCGGCGCCAACCAGATCGACGACCAAGGCTTCCTGCCCAACGAAATCAAGCGCAAGCAGCGTGCCCTGGCCTACCACAACTACGCCCTGCCGCCACTGGCGATGATCGCAAGCTTTGCCAAGGCCAATGGCGTGGACCTGCGCAGCGAAAACAACTTTGCCCTGCAGCGCCTGGGTGAAGGCGTGCTGTACGGCGCCCGCGACCCGCGCCACTTCGCCGAGCGCGCGGGTGAAAAACAGGACATGAAGGACCTCAAGGTCGACGGCAAGTACGCCTGGCTCGAGCCTTGGTGCGCGCTGTACCAGTGCGTGGGCGACACGCTTGAGCGCAAACACCGGATGCAGCCGTTCGACAGCTTCCGCCTGGGCGGCAACCTGACCCGGGTCTATGACCCGAGCGCGCAATCCAAGAAATGAGCGTTGCCTGAATGGGGGCCGCTTTGCGGCCCATCGCGACGCAAGGCCGCTCCTGCAAGGACGGCGCTGAATCTGTAGGAGCGGCCTCGCGTCGCGGAACGAGGGCCAAGCCCTCGCCAGCGGTATTGAAGCAACAAAGGTTTCCTCCAGTTTCTCACTGGGGGGTTTGGGGGGCGCTTTGCCCTGGATGCTGTGAACAATTTAGGAGAACCGGGATGGTCTTCTCGTCCAACGTGTTCCTGTTCCTGTTCTTGCCGATATTCCTCGGCCTGTACTACCTGAGCGGGCAACGCTATCGCAACCTGCTGCTGCTGGTCGCCAGCTACATCTTCTACGCCTGGTGGCGGGTGGACTTCCTCGCCCTGTTCGCCGGTGTCACCCTGTGGAACTACTGGATCGGCCTGAAAGTCGGCGCCGCCGGCGTGCGTACCAAGCCTGCCCAACGCTGGCTGCTGCTGGGCGTAGGCGTGGACCTGGCGATCCTCGGCTACTTCAAGTACGCCAATTTCGGCGTCGACAGCCTCAACGCGATCATCAGCTCGTTCGGCCTTGAGCCCTTCATCCTCACCCACGTGCTGTTGCCGATCGGTATCTCGTTCTACATCTTCGAGTCGATCAGCTACATCATCGATGTGTACCGCGGCGACACCCCGGCCACCCGCAACCTGATCGACTTCGCAGCGTTCGTGGCGATCTTCCCGCACCTGATCGCCGGCCCGGTGCTGCGTTTCAAGGACCTGGTCGACCAGTTCAACAACCGCACCCACACCCTGGACAAGTTCTCCGAAGGCTGCACCCGCTTCATGCAGGGCTTCATCAAGAAAGTGTTCATCGCCGACACCCTGGCGGTGGTCGCCGACCATTGCTTCGCCCTGCAGAACCCGACCACCGGTGACGCCTGGCTCGGTGCGCTGGCCTACACCGCGCAGCTGTACTTCGACTTCTCCGGCTACAGCGACATGGCCATCGGCCTGGGGCTGATGATGGGCTTCCGCTTCATGGAGAACTTCAAGCAGCCTTACATCAGCCAGTCGATCACCGAGTTCTGGCGCCGCTGGCACATCAGCCTGTCGACCTGGCTGCGCGACTACCTGTACATCACCCTGGGCGGCAACCGCAAAGGCACCTTCAACACCTACCGCAACCTGTTCCTGACCATGCTGCTGGGCGGGCTGTGGCACGGCGCCAACTTCACCTACATCATCTGGGGCGCCTGGCACGGCATGTGGCTGGCAATCGAGCGCGCACTGGGCCTGGACACCAACCCGCAGCGCTTCAACCCGGTCAAGTGGGCGTTCACCTTCCTGCTGGTGGTGGTCGGCTGGGTGATCTTCCGCGCCGAAAACCTGGAGGTGGCCGGCCGCATGTACGGCGCCATGTTCAGCTTCGGCGAGTGGCAGCTGTCCGAACTCAACCGCGCCCAGCTCACCGGGCTTCAGGTGGCGACGCTGGTCATCGCCTACATCACCCTGGCGTTCTTCGGCCTGCGTGACTTCTACCGCAATGCCACCCCGCCGGCAGCCATGCGCACCCCGGCGCAGGTCAATGCCGACGGCTCGCTTGGCCTGGACTGGACCCGGGTGATGACCCGCGCCCTGATCCTGCTGCTGTTCGTGGCCTCGATCCTCAAGCTTTCGGCGCAGAGCTACTCGCCGTTCCTTTACTTCCAGTTCTGAGGTTGATGACCATGACCCGGACATTACGCATCACCTATTCCCTGTCGTTCATCGGCCTGCTGGTAGGCATGGGCGCCTGGTCCACCGGTGGCCTGCAAAGCTTCCAGCGCACCGAACAGATGACCGTGCTCAACGGCAAGCTGGCCAAGGCCGCCGAGACGCACTACGACGACGAGTTCCCGATCAAGCGCCTGGGCACCAACCTCTGGGCCGCGCTGGATTACAAGCTGTTCAACGAAGGCCGCCCGGGCGTAGTGCTGGGCCGTGACCAGTGGCTGTTCAGCGACGAAGAGTTCAAACCGACTGCCGGTGCCGACCAGCTCATGCAGGAAAACCTGGCGCTGATCCGCGGTGTGCGCGACACCCTGCAACAGCACGGCAGCCAGCTGGTGCTGGCGATCGTGCCGGCCAAGGCGCGGGTCTACTCGGAGTATGTGGGCAAGGAGGCGCCAGCCAGCCTGCATGACGACCTGTACAACCAGTTCCATGCCCAGGTCCGTCAGGCCAACGTGTTCGCCCCTGACCTGATGGCCCCGATGGAACAGGCCAAGGCCCGCGGCCAGGTCTTCCTGCGCACCGATACCCACTGGACGCCGATGGGCGCTGAAGTCGCCGCACAGGCTGTGGCCGAGGCGGTCGGGCGCCAGAGCCTGCTCAACGGCGACCCCCAGACGTTCATCACCGAGGCCGGCAACACCGCCCCGTACAAGGGCGACCTGACCAACTTCCTGCCACTGGACCCGCTGTTCAGCAACCTCTTGCCCAGCCCGGACACCCTGCAGCAACGCAGCACGCGCCCGGTCGAGGCCGAAGGTGATGCGGGCGATGCCCTGTTCGCCGACAGCCAGATCCCGGTCGCCCTGGTCGGCACCAGCTACAGCGCCAACCCGCACTGGAACTTCCTCGGCGCGCTGCAGCAGGCCCTGCGCAGCGACGTCGCCAACTATGCCGAAGACGGCCACGGCCCCCTGCTGCCAATGCTCAAGTACCTGCAAAGCGATGCTTTCAAGAACGCCGCGCCACAGGTTGTGGTGTGGGAATTCCCCGAACGTTATCTGCCAATGAAAAACGACCTCAGCAGCTTCGATCCACAGTGGATCGCGCAACTGAAGAACACCCGCAAATCCGAAGAAAACCTGGCCCTGTCGTCCAACCGGACGGACCACTGATAGATAGAGAGGAACACGCACATGACTACCAAGACTTCCATTGCCAAAGCCCTCACCCTCGCAGCAGGCCTGTCGTTGGCTTCGATGCAGGCATTCGCCGGCGCCGACGCTGCCCTGTATGGCCCGACCGCACCGAAAGGCTCGACCTTCGTGCGCCTGTACAACGCCTCCCCTGCACCGGCTGCCGCCAGCGTCGGCAACACCCAGATCAAACAGGTCGGCGCCCAGGCCAGCAGCGACTTCAGCTTCCTCCCGGGCGGTGACTACACCGCGCAGGTCGCCGGCAAGAGTGTCCCGGTCAAGCTCGCCGCAGACAAGTACTACACCCTGGTCAACAACGGCAGCGGCAACCCGCAGCTGATCGAAGAACCGCCTTTCAAGAACAAGCAGAAAGCCCTGGTGCGTGTACAGAACCTGAGCGATCAGGCGCTGGCCCTGAAGACCGCTGACGGCAAGACCGAGGTGGTTACTCCGGTGGCTGCCAAAGGCCGTGGCGAGCGTGAGATCAACCCGGTCAAGGTGAACCTGGCCCTGTTTGCAGGAGACAAGAAAGTCAGCGACGTCAAACCCGTCGCCCTGGAGCGCGGCGAAGCCGCCGTGCTGTACGTCACCGGCTCGGGCAGCAGCCTGTCGCCGGTATGGGTCACCCGCCCAGTGTCCACCAACTGATCCTCTGCCTCTTTAACGACCTTATTGGAGAAACAACATGATCCCGGTAATTCTTTCTGGTGGTAGCGGTTCGCGTCTGTGGCCTTTGTCGCGCAAGCAGTTCCCCAAGCAGTTCCTCGCCCTGACCGGTGAGCACACGCTGTTCCAGCAAACCCTCGAGCGCCTGGTGTTCGAAGGCATGGACGCCCCGATCGTGGTCTGCAACAAGGACCACAAGTTCATCGTCCAGGAACAGCTCGCGGCGCTGAAACTGCAAACCCAGGGCATCCTGATGGAACCCTTCGGCCGCAACACGGCCCCTGCGGTGGCCATGGCCGCCATGAAGCTGGTCAACGAGGGGCGCGATGACTTGATGCTGGTGCTGCCGGCCGACCACGTGATCGACGACCAGAAGGCCCTGCAACGTGCCCTGGCCCTGGCCACCGTGGCCGCCGAGCGTGGCGAGATGGTGCTGTTCGGCGTCCCGGCGACCAAGCCCGAGACCGGCTATGGCTACATCCGCTCCAGCCAGGACGCCCTGCTGCCCGAAGGTGTGGCCCGGGTGGCGCAGTTCGTCGAAAAACCCGACGAAAAACGCGCCGCCGAATTCGTCCAGGCCGGTGGCTACTTCTGGAACAGCGGCATGTTCCTGTTCCGCGCCAGCCGCTTCCTTGAAGAGCTGAAAAAGCACGAGCCCGACATCTATGACACTTGCGTGCTGGCCCTGGAGCGCAGCGACGAAACAGATGATGTGCTGAGCATCGACGAAGCGACCTTCGCCTGCTGCCCGGACAACTCCATCGACTACGCGGTGATGGAAAAGACCCAGCGCGCCTGCGTAGTGCCGATGTCGGCTGGCTGGAGCGACGTCGGCTGCTGGTCGTCGCTGTGGGAAGTGCATGACAAGGACGCCAATGGCAACGTCACCAAGGGTGATGTGGTGGTGCAGGACAGCCGCAACTGCATGATCCATGGCAATGGCAAGCTGGTGTCGGTGATCGGCCTGGAAAACATCGTTGTAGTCGAGACCAAGGACGCGATGATGATCGCCCACAAGGACAAGGTCCAGGGCGTCAAGCAGATGGTCAAGACCCTCGACGAGCAAGGCCGCAGCGAAACCCAGAACCACCTTGAGGTGTACCGCCCGTGGGGCTCTTACGATTCGGTGGACATGGGCGGCCGCTTCCAGGTCAAGCACATCACCGTCAAGCCGGGCGCCAGCCTGTCGCTGCAGATGCACCACCACCGGGCCGAGCACTGGATCGTGGTATCGGGCACCGCCGAGGTGACGTGCGATGAAAACGTGTTCCTGCTCACCGAAAACCAGTCGACCTATATCCCGATCGCCTCGGTCCACCGCCTGCGCAACCCGGGCAAGATCCCGCTGGAGATCATCGAAGTGCAGTCCGGCAGCTACCTGGGCGAGGATGATATCGAGCGCTTCGAGGATGTGTATGGGCGCACGTCCACTCCCGTCGAACGTGGCGTATCGGTGAAGACCATCGCGCAGTAAGCTACGAGCTGCAAGCTACAAGCACAGCGGGTCGGCGGTGTACCTACAGATGTGGGGCCACCGCCGACCCGCTTTTCTCTTGCAGCTTGCCGCTTGCAGCTTGCAGCTGGCCGCTCCAAGATGTCCGAAGACTCGAACGGGAATCGGACCACATGATCATCGGCGCCTTCCTCATCCTCACCTGGCTGGTACTGCTGCTGCGTTACCCGGCCAAGGCCCTGCCGATCTCGCTGGCCGCTGTCTGCGGCCTCGGGCTGGTCGCGCTGTTCGTCGTCTGGCAGGACACACGCGAAGCTTCGCAACTGGCGCGGCTTGACCTGCGCCTGACCTATGCCCCGGATCAATGCCCCGCCGACCGTGCCTTGAAGGTACACATGAAAAACGGCAACAAGGCTCCGCTGACAGAACTGCGCTGGCGGGTCGGTGCCTATGCCCCGGGCGATACCATCAACCTGGCCGAAAACACCTACAGCGCACCGCGCTATCGTGGGCCGGGCGAACTGCAGCCTGGGGCAGAATGGACCGATTGCCTGCCACTGCCGCCACTGCGCGCCGGCTACCGGCCGCAGACACTGGAGTTTCGTGCCGAGCATCTACAGGGTACATTCGCCAACTGATACGGTGCCTGCTCTGGCCCTATCGCCGGCAAGCCGGCTGCCACAGGTTCACCGCTGCCCGCAGGTTCGGGGTACTTCTGGGAGCTGCCTTGCCGGCGATAGGGCCAGCCCAGCCTATACATAACTTACTTTGAGCACAGGCCTGCCCAATGCCCACCGTCCTGATCACCGGTTGTTCCAGCGGCATCGGCCGCGCCCTGGCCGAGGCTTTTCGCGATGCCGGCCACGACGTTTGGGCCACCGCCCGTAAAGCCGAAGACGTCGAACACCTGGCCGGCGCCGGTTTCACCGCCCGGCAGCTTGACGTCAACGACGCCGAGGGCCTGAAGCACCTGGCCGAGGAGCTGGAAGCACGCCACGGCCCGCTCGACATCCTGGTCAACAACGCAGGTTACGGTGCCATGGGCCCCCTGCTCGATGGCGGCGTGGACGCCCTGCGCCAACAGTTCGAAACCAATGTGTTCGCCGTGATCGGTGTAACCGGTGCACTGTTCCCGCTGCTGCGCCGTGCGCGTGGGCTGGTGGTCAACATCGGCAGTGTATCGGGCGTACTGGTCACGCCGTTCGCCGGCGCCTACTGCGCCTCCAAGGCTGCCGTGCACGCACTGAGCGACGCCCTGCGCCTGGAGCTTGCGCCTTTCGGCATTCAGGTGATGGAAGTGCAACCGGGGGCGATCGCCTCGCAATTCGCCAGCAATGCCCAGCGCCAGGCCGATCAGGTGGTAGCGGCGCAGTCGCCGTGGTGGCCGCTGCGCGAGCATATCCAGGCGCGGGCCCGCGCCTCGCAAGACCGGCCCACATCCGCGGCGCAATTTGCCCAAGGGCTGCTGGCGGCCACGCGCAAATCGCCTGTGCCAGCGGTGGTGCGGCTGGGCAATGGCAGTACGGCGTTGCCGCTACTGGCACGCTGGCTGCCACGCCGGTTACTGGCCTGGGTACTGCGCAAACGCTTCGGGCTGCTGCGACCGCTCTGATTCACCGCCCAGGTGGATCACCTGCCCCCATTTGCGCTCGGCCATGCCGCGGGCGTAATGACGCTGCAGGCGCCGGGCAACGTCCCGCGTGCCGTTGTTGACCAGGATATCGGTATGCGGCACCTGCTCCAGCAACGCCTGTACGCCCTGTTCGGTGCCCAGGTCAGCGGCAACGCCAATGATCCGTGCCTTGGGCAAGCGCTCACGTATCGCTTTCAGCGCAGCGTCGACCAACGCCTGGGTGCGGTCGTTGAGCACGACCTCGGCGCCGGCGGCGGCAAGGTCTATGGCGGTAGACAGGCCCTGCCCTGCCATCGAGCCACTGATGAGTGCGCGCTTTCCATTGAGGGAGAGGTGCATGGCTGCCTCCGCTTGATCACACCTTTGTCGTCGGCTGCCCGTCGAACGCCTGCCAGCCACCACCCAAAGCCTTGTACAGCCCGACCAATGCCTGCGATACCGCCGCCGAACTGTCGATCCACTGCTCTTCGCTGGCCAGCAACGCACTCTGTACGGTCAGCACGTTGAGAAAGTCCACTGCCCCTTCCACGTACTGACGCTGGGCGGTTTCCAGGGCGATGCGGTTCTGCCGCACCGCTTCGGCCAAATGATCACGGCGCAGCTGGCTGGCGTTGTAAAGGCGCAACACATCGTCGATCTCGTGCCAGGCACCGAGCACCACCTTGCGGTAGTTGAGCGCCGCCTCCTGCTGCTGCGCCTCACGCAGCGCCAGGGTGCCCTTGAGCCGGCCACCCTCGAAGATCGGCAACGACAGCTGTGGGCCGAAGGCAAAGCGGCGCGAGTCCCAGGCGCCGAAATCCGACAGTTGCATGGACTGGAAGCCGACGCTGCCGGACAGCCGGATGCTGGGGTAGAAATCCGCCTTGGCCACGCCAATGCTGGCAGTGGCCGCATGCAGCCGCGCCTCGGCCTGGCGGATGTCCGGACGGCGCTCGGCCAGCTCGGACGGCAAGCCGATCGCAAATTGCTGCTGCGGCGCGGGCAACTCCCCGCCCTCAAGCAACTGTGCCTGCAAACTGCGTGGCGGCTCGGCCGCCAGCAGGCTGAGCGCGTTGATCAGGTCGTCGCGCCGGGCCTCCAGGCTCGGTAGACGAGCCTCGATCGAGGCAACCTGGGCACTGGCCTGGGCCACGTCGAGCCGGGTGGCGACACCCTCGGCCTGGCGATCCTGGGACAGCTTCAGGCTGTGCCGGGCGACCTTCAGGTTGTCGCGCGTGACATCGAGCGTGTGCTGCACGGCACGCAACTGGATGTAGTTGCCTGCGGTTTCCGACAACAGCGCCAAGAGCACACCGCGCCGGTCATTCTCGGCCACTTCCACCGTGGCGTCGGCAGCCTCCACCTGCCGGCGCACCCGGCCCCAGAGGTCCAGCTCCCAACCGGCGACCAGGTCGCCCTGCCACAGGTTGAACGCCGACTTGCCTGCTTTGCCAGACGGGTCGCTGAGGCCTTCGGCACTGTTACGGGCGCGGCTGTAGCCGCCATCCACATCGACCGACGGCGCCTGGTCGGCAGCCACCGTGCTGCGCAAGGCGCGGCTTTGCAGCAGCCGCGCACTGGCGATCTGCAGGTCGAGGTTACGCTCGGCCACCTGCTGGATCAGCGCACTCAGGCGCGCATCGTGGAAGGTCTCCCACCAACGCAGTTCAAGCGGTTCTGCTTGCGGCTGGCTGGGTGCCGCCTGGCCCTGCAGCGGTGCCCATTGCTGCGGGGCCTGGCTGTCCGGGCGTTTGAAGTCGGGGCCCAGGGTGCAGCCGGCCATCAGCACGGCCAGCAGCAAGGGGCTCAAGCGTACTGCCGGTTTCATCGTGCACTCACCTCTTTGCCACTGAACGTGTCACCACGGGTGTCGATGGTCGCTTCCACCGACATGCCCACACGCAGGCGCGCAAGCAACGGCTGGCCGTCATCGAAAACGATTTTCACCGGGATGCGCTGCACGACCTTGGTGAAGTTGCCGGTGGCGTTGTCGGGTTTTACTGCCGCGAAGGTCACGCCAGTTGCAGGCGCAATGCTTTGGACATGGCCCTTGAGGGTTTCACCGGAAAAGGTATCGACGCTGATACTGACAGGCTGCCCCGGCTGCACATGGGTCAGCTGGGTTTCCTGGAAATTGCCGACCACATAGGCATGCTGCAAGGGCACCACCGACAGCAGGCGTGCGCCCGGGTTGACGAAGGCGCCAACGCGCAGGGCACGCTCACCGACCATGCCATCCACCGGGGCAGTAATGCGCGTGTAGGACAGGTCCAGCTGAGCTTTTTCAACGCCCGCTTCGGCACGCTTGAACTGCCCATCGGCGCTGGCGACCTGAGCGCTGAGGATGTCCACCTGCTTGCGCGCGGCAACCAATGCAGCCTGGGTATTGGCCAGCCGTGCGCGGGCCTGGTCGACCCGGCTGCGCGCCTGCTGGGCATTCTGCACGGTGCCGGCCCCCTGCTGGGCGAGGCGGCTGTAGCGGTTGACCTCATGGTCGGCGAACGATGCTTCGGCCTGCGCTGCCTTCACCGCCGCCTCGGCCTGGGCAATCAATGCCGCCTGGCGTTCCAGGGTGGCACGGGCATCGGCGCTTTGCGCCTTGGCCACCAGCAACTGGGCCTGCGCGGCATCCAGGGCGGCCTGGTAGTCACGCGCATCGATGGTCGCCAGCAACTGGCCGGCCTGCACCTGCTGGTTGTCTTCGACTAGCACTTGCTTGACGAAGCCGGCCACCTTGGGCGCCACTACGGTGTAATCGGCGATCACGTAGGCGTCGTTGGTGCTTTGCCGGTGGTCACTGCCGAGCAGCCAGGGGCCGACGATACCCGCCAGCACGGCCACGGCGAGTACCGAGCCGATCACGATTGTCTTGCGCTTGTTGGTCATTTTCAGCGGTCTCGAATTCATCCGGGCTCAGGCCACCGCGCGCGGTGGGTAGACCCGGGTAGGCACGAAAGGAATCAGGCAGATCAGCGCCACGGCGATACCGGCCATGACCAGGTAAAGGTCAGCCGAAGTCAGCACCAGCGCCTGGTCATGGATACGCTTGGCAAGGCCCGCAGCGTTGTCATCGATCAGCGGGGCGTTGCCCAGGCTGTCCACCAGGTGGTTGGAATGAAAGTGTCGGCGCAGCGTGCTGAGGGCATCCAGCAGGCCACCGGCGATCACTGCGGCGAGCCCCTTGACGGTGTTGAACCAGCTGGAGGCGAATGGGCCTTCCTGCGGGCTCATGCCATTGGTGGAGAGCATCAGCAGCGGCAGTACCGCCATCGGTTGGCCGAACACCTGAAGCAGGTAGAAAGGGTAGAAATCACCACGGATCCACTCGGAGGTCAGCAGGCTGCTGCCGATGCACGACAGCGCCAGCATCGCCAGCCCCGTGGCCAGCACCCAGCGGCAGTCCACCGCACGCAGGTTGCACAGTGCCGCCGTCAACGGCAGGGCAATCAGTTGCGGCATGGCCACCAGCATCATCAGCGGGCTGGTTTGCGCCGGGCGATACCCTTGGATTTGCGCAAGATAGGCAGAGGGAATGCTGCCCACACCGGAAAGCACCACCAACACGCCGGCCAGGGTGACCAGCGCGAAGCTCAGGTTGCGGCGCGACAGCATGCGCAACTGGAAGAACGGCAGCGGCTCGGACCATTCGTTGTACAGGAACAGCACCAGCAACAGCACGCCCCCGCCCAGCAGCCAGCAGATCAGCGGCGAATCGAACCAGCCCCAGCGGTCCCCTAGCGACAGGCCCAGGACAATGCAGCTGATGGCCGGCAGGCCCAGCAACACGCCGCGCCAGTCGAACTGCTTGAAGCGCTCCAGGCGCAGCGGGTCCTGCGGCAAGCCCCAGCCGACACAGCACATGGCCAGGGCCGAGGGCAGGATGATCTGCCAGAACGCCCACTGCCAACCGACGTATTCGGTCCACAACCCGGCCAGCGGCGTGCCGAGGTTGGGCCCGAAGGTGGCCGTCAGGGCATAGCAGGCCAGGCCGTAGACCTTGATGCCCGGCGGCAGAAAACGCAGCGCCACGCTCATGAGCATCGGTGGCAAGGCGCCCGCTGCAAAACCCTGAAGGATGCGCAGCAGCATGAGGCTGTGCAGGTTGGGGGCCAACGGCTGCAGCAACCCCAGCAGCGCAAACAGCCCGACCGCGCTCATGGTGAAGCGGCGCAAGGAGAAGGTAGTGGCCAGCCACGGCGCGAAGGCCATGGCCGAAACCGACGCGGCGCTGTACACCGCCAGCAGCCAGGCGCCCTCGTCGGCGCCGATGCCCATGCCCCCGCGGATATCGGCCAGGGAAATCTTGGTCACCGACTCGTTGAGGCCGGCGCACAGCACGGCCAGCAACACGCCGAACAGCCCGACCACCACGCGCAGGCCGAACGCCGACTGCACGGGCGCAGCCGGCGCGGGGGCGGCGGCGATCGCGGTGGCAGGGGCGGACAGGGAACTCATGGGTAGACAACTCCAGCAACAATTTTATGGCTGGGGCAAGTCTAAGAAAGTCGAATGCTTACGAAAACTGACTTATCGGCAGCTTTATATTGCGTTTGACGCAATCCGCCCCAGCCGCCGTAGGGCGAAGCGGGTTTATGGATCGACACTGCAGCAGGTTTTCAGGATCTGCCGCAACCAGCGGTGGGCCGGATCGTTGTGATAACGCGGGTGCCAGGCCTGCAGCACGGTTACCCGCTCCAGCGGCACCGGAATCTCGAACGAGCGCAACGGTAAGCCGAGCTTGTGCACACTGTTGAGGATATTGGCGGGCATCGGCAGGATCAGGTCCGAATCCGGCAGCGAGAACAACGCCGAGTGGAAGCTCGGCGTGATCAGCGCCACGCGCCGCTGCACCTTGAAGTTGGCCAGTTCGACGTCAATCGGCCCATTGGCGCGGCCACGCCTGGATACGCTGATCTGTGGATAACTGGCAAAGCTCTGCGGTGTGATCGGCTGGTCGAATATGGGATGGTCGCGCCGCGCCAAACCCACGTAGTAGGTCTGGAACAGGCTCTGCACCTTGATCTCCGGGCCCAGGTCGACGGTCGAGCTGATGATCAGGTCGGTGCGCCCGTCGCGCAGCACGCTATCGTCATCACCGCCGGGGCTCTCGGGCACGAAGCGCAGGACCGTGCGCGGGGCCTGCTCATGCATGCGGCGCAACAGCATGGCGCCATACAGGGCAATGAACAGGTCATTGGTGCGGATGTTGAAGGCTCGGTCGAGCTTGGGCAAATCCACCTCTGCAGCACTGCGGAACACCTCACCGGCCTGCTCCACCAGCGCCGCCACCTGCTCGCGCAGGGCCAGCGCCCGAGGTGTCGGTACCAGGCCACGACCCGCGCGTACCAGGATCGGGTCGCCCAAGGCATCGCGGATACGCCCGAGGGTCCGGCTCATCGCCGCCGGGCTGAGGTTCATGCGCTGCGCCGCACCGACCACACTGCCTTCATCAAGCAGGGCGTCAAGGGCGACGAGCAGGTTCATGTCCGGGAGTGGCATGGCCGATTTCCGTGGCAGTTGTGGGAACGCGATGTTAACAGGTCGCATGATTGCACCAGACGCAATGCGTTCGTGCGTGGAGGGGCATTTATCTCGAGGGCGAGATGAGCCATTAATAATGCTGTGGCTGTACCGGCCCTATCGCCGGCAAGCCGGCTCCTACAGGTGCCCCACTGCCCTGCGATCGGTGCATTACTTGTGGGCCGGCTTGCCGGCGATGGGGCGGTACAGGCAACCGACCAGCCAGTTTTTCAGCAAGGAACCTCCATGCCCAGCCCCGTCCTGATCGCCATCGACGCGTCCCCTGCCTCGACCGCCCTGCTCACCCTCGCCCGCCGCTACTGCCGGCCCGACGAACACGAACTGCATGTACTGCTGGCCATCGACTCGACTTTCGCGGTGCACAACAAGCCTGCGCCCTACACCGCCGAGGAACTGGAGCAATACCCTGCCGCCTGTGAGGAACAACGCCTCGGCGACCGCGCCGTGGCCGAGGCTGTTGCATGGCTAAAGCAGGCCGGCTTCACCAGCCACGGCTGCATGGTCGCCGGGCAACCGGTCGAGGCCATTGTCGCCAAGGCACGGGAACTGCAATGCGAGCTGATCATCATGGGCCACCGGCACCTGTCGCGGCTGGGGCGGATGCTGGATCCGTCGATCAGCACTAAAGTGATCGATCGGGTTGAGGTGCCAGTGCTGGTGGGAGCGGCTTGAGGGGACATTTTCAAAAGCCATGGCTCACTCTTGACGAATAGCCAGCTCCCGCTCGATCTGCTCGACAGTGGGCAAGCTTGCCTGCAGCTCTTCCGGCAAGGTATTGATCAACTGAAATTCAGCGACACCAATGGGTTGAGACTTGCCGCGTAACGCGTACTCGGCCACCACCTTGTTCTTGCCTTTGCACAGCAGCAAGCCAATCGTGGGGTTGTCTTGCTCTAGCTTCATCTGTAAATCAACTGCAGTGAGGTAGAAGCTCAGCTGACCCAGATGCTCCGGCTTGAACTTTTCTGCCTTCAACTCAATGACTACATAACAACGCAGCTTCAGGTGGTAAAACAGAAGATCGATATAGAAGTCATCACCTCCGACTTCCATATGCACTTGGCGGCCGACGAAGGCAAAACCTGCCCCTAGCTCAAGCAGAAATTGGGTGATGTGCTCCACCAACGCTGCCTCGATCTCTCGTTCACTCGCCTCTTGGGTTACATTCAGGAAGTCGAAAAGATAAGGATCCTTTAGAAACTGGCGAGCCAGGTCAGTCCCTGGCGGTTGCAAGAGCGCCGAAAAATTTGAAACACCATTACCCTCGCGCTCCAGCAACCTGGACTCGATATGCATCTGCAAGGTCGACCGTGACCAACCGCACTCCGATGCCCGCACTGCATAAGCAAGCCGCTCTTGTGGCTTTTTTAACTTGGTCAGCAACACCAGATTATGGCCCCATGGCAATTGTCCAACAGCCTGTTGGACAATTGCTTCCTCTGGCCAAGCCTCAGCAAATGCTCGCATATACATCAGATTGGCTCGTGAGAACCCCTTCATCGCGGGGAACGCAGTTTTGAGGTCATGAGCCAGCCGCTCTATGACTTTCGCTCCCCAACCTTGAGCCGCTTGGCGTTCGACAATATCTCGCCCAAGATGCCAATAAAGACCCACCAGCTCCCGATTCACGGCAAGGCTGGCCCTTTGCTGGGCTTTTTGAATACGACCTTTCAGGTCAGCTAGCCAAGCGCTGTAGCCCTGAGGGGTGTCGATCAGGGATAGCGTTTTTTCGGGCATGGGATCAGAGTTCCTCGAACAATCGATGGGTTGCTTTCGTGACAACCCAGGCTGCTCCGATGGAAAAGCACCGCCAAGAGCTCCAGCAGGCGATTTCTCCCTAAATCAAGTAGGATATTTCCCAATCCCTCCCTGAGCTCAAAACTAACGTTCTTACGGCATCCCGCGATAACAGTTTCATTCCTCCCTCTTCACCACCACCGTACACGTCGTCCCCGCCGCCAGCAGAAACCCGTCCGGCACTTCATCAATGTGAATCCGCACCGGTACGCGCTGGGCCAGGCGCACCCAGTTGAAGGTCGGGTTCACATCGGCAATCAGCTCGCGGCTCTGCGGGTTGTCGCGGTCGTAGATACCGCGGGCGATGCTCTGCACGTGGCCCTTGAGCCGTTCGCCGCTCATCATCTGCAGCTCAGCCTGGTCACCCACCTTCACGTGCGGCAGCTTGGTTTCCTCAAAGAAGCCGTAAACCCAGAACGAGTTTTCATCGACCACTGCCATCACCGCCTCACCGGTCCGCGCATAGTCACCTTTGTGGATATTCAGGTTGGTCACGTAACCATCGACCGTGGCAACGATCCGGGTGCGCTTGAGGTTCAGCTCGGCCGCTGCCAGTGCTGCCTGGGCCTGTTGATAGTCGGCCAGGGCGGCGTTGGCGATGTTGCTGGCGTCGTCGCGGTTTTCCTTGGAGATCACTAGGTTGTCCATGTCGGCACGGCGCCGGGCGTTGACCTTGCGCATCTCCCAGGTGGCCTTGCGCGAGGCGACCAGCGCCTTGGCCTGGTCGACAGCCAGCTGGTAGTGCTCGGGGTCGATGCGGATCAGCAGGTCGCCCTTCTTCACCCGCTGGTTATCCTTGACCGGTACGTCCACTACATAACCGGGCACGTCGGCGGCGACATTGATGATGTCGGCCCGCACGCGGCCGTCACGGGTCCAGGGCGTGGTCATGTAGTGCAGCCACAACTGGCGACCGATCACCACGGCAGCGGTCAGCACCAGCAAGGTAGCGATCAGGCTGAAGAACTTTTTCATCGAAGGATTCTCACCAGTAGAGCGACAGCGCCAGGGCGCCGAACAGGCAGACGAACAGGCTCAGGCGCAACAGCGCCGGGTGCCAGAAGAAGCGGTAGCCATCATGGCTGGCAATGAAGCGGTCCAGGCCCCAGGCCAGGCCCAGGGCGAACAGGAACATCAAGGTCATGGTGGGCATGTACACGCCATGAAAAGCGATCTCACGGGGCATGATTTCACGGAACATCGTGCAATCCTTTCGTCGTAGCCAACGGCGACTGTGGGTCGAGCAGGGAGGAACGGATGAAGTGCAGGTAGCTCTGCGCGCGGCGTAACACCGAGGTGTCGAAGTGCCGGGCGAAGGGTTCGTCAGTGGCCTGCACGCGGCTGATGGCGTGGTCCACCGCCACCAGCGCGCGCTCGTGGTTGCTGGCGCTGGGCTGCAGGAACAGTCGTGCCAAGGCGCGGCCCATGACACGGATGGCCTGGCGCCACGGCTGCGACTCGGCATACGCCGGGTGGATTGGTGCGCGGGCCTGCTCCTTGCGCAGCTCGATGACCGCGTGGCCGATTTCCAGCACGGTGAACATCCAGCCCATCAGCTGGCTTTGGACCTGCGGCTTGCCGGCAGCCAGGCCATAGGCCTGGTGCAACAGGTCACGGGTGCGGCTTTCGAAAGCCGAGCCCAGACCGCGCAGGCGACCGCTGATGGCGAACAGCACCTGCTCGCGCAGCTCCTGCTCCAGGCGGCTCCACAACCAGCGGCTGTTGGGCGGCAGGATGATCGCCCCGGCCGCAGCGCAGACGAACATGCCGATGACCATGCCGATGTAGTCGTTGATGAAGGTGTAAGGGTCGTACACGGTCAGGTTGTTGGGCACCGAACCGATGGCGAAGAACACCAGCAGGCCTATGCCGTAACCTGCGTAAGCCGGCCGCGAAGACAGGAACGCGCCGAGCACGAACACCGGCGCCAGGACCATGCACAGCAGCGGGAAACCATCGATCCAGGGGAACACGAAGAAGGTTTCGAAGAAGCCGACGAACGCGCCGATCGCCGTGCCGCAGGCCATTTGGAACGACATGCGCTTGGGGTTCGGCGAAGCCGCCGACAGGCCCACGGTGACGGTGGCGATCAAGGTCATCATGGCCCCGCTGGGCCAGTCGCTGAGCAGCCAGTAGCTACCCAGCAGCAACAGCACCGCCGAGGCGCGCACGCCAGCGGCCAGCGACACCAGCCAGCTGGTCCGGGCCACGTAAGGCTCGTCCCACTGCTCGCGCGCGTGCGTGTGCGCGGCCAGGGAGGCATGGGTTTCGGCGTAGCTGTACATCTCGTCGACGAAGCGATAGAGCAGTTCGAAAGCGGTATGGAAATCCAGCAGGTCGGACTCGCTGGGCTCGGTCAGCAGGTACTCGGCGCGCAGGCCGCGTACCTGAGCCTGCAGGCCCTCTTTGTAGGCCGCCAGTTCCAGCGTCAGGCGCAGTGCATCGGCATCGGTCAGCGCACGCCCTACATAGGGCTCAAGCAGCTCGACCAAGGTGTTCAGGCCCGGCTCGATGGCCCCGACGATCTGCAGCGGGCCGCGGGCGCGCAGGCGCTCAAGCAACCGGTGCAGGGCGTTGAAGCGCGTGGTGATGGCCATGAACTCGCTGTTCATGCGCACCAGCCGGCCAGAGCGCCTGCGCATGTGCGGGTCTTCGAAGGCGGTGACGTTGCGCAGGCTTTCCAGGCCGACCGCCTCGGCGACGAAACGCACGTTGCTGGTTTCGAAACGGTCACGCTGGCTGTCACCGCGCAAGGCCTCGACCACCACCCCGGCGAACACACCAAAACGCTGGTACAACGCATTGCGCATGGCGGCGCTGGCCGATTGCGGCAGGATCGCGGCGCTGACGAAGGTCGAGACGAGAATGCCCAGGGCAATCTCCAGCACGCGCCACACCGCTGCCATGAACGCCTGGTCAGGGTGCTCCAGCACCGGCAGGCCGATCATGGCTGCGGTGTAACCGGCCAGCACGAAGCCATAGGCGCGCAAGGTGCGGTAGCGCATGGCGCCCGCCGAACACAGGCCCACCCACAGCGCCAGGCTGGGCAGGAACAGCTCAGTGTTCTGCGGGAACAGGGCGATCAGCGCCACCATCATCGCCGAGCCGGCCAGGGTGCCGAGCACCCGGTAGAAGCTCTTGGCGAAGACATGGCCGCTCTGCGGCTGCATGACGATGAACACGGTGATCATCGCCGTGCGCGGCTGCGGCAGCTCCAGGCGCATGGCCAGCCACAAGGTGATGAACGCAGCGGCGAGCACCTTGAAGATGTAGACCCAGGTCACCCCGTCGGTACGCGCCCAGGCAAAGAAGCCACGGCGCCACTCCAGGCTGTGCAGCCAGCGCAGGGGCAAGCTCGATGTACTCATTCGGCGTGGTCCGGTTTGCGTTCGAAAACAGCCAGGGTGGCCGGGGTTTTCGGCGCCGCCTGGCGCTCCTGCTCAGGCACGTCCTTGCCGGCCTGCAGGCCACCGCCCAGCGCGGTCACCAGCTCGGCATGGGCGATCAGGCGCGCGGCCTGCACCTGCTGCTGCACCTGCTGCTGACGCAGCAGCAAGGTCTGGGCATTGAGCACGTTGAGGTAGTCGGTCAGGCCGCGCTGGAAGGCGACCATGGCAATATCGTAGGTTTTCTGTGCAGCGGCCACGGATTCGGCGGCGAAGTGGGCCTGCTCCTTCATCGACTCACGGCGGATCAACTGGTCGGAAATGTTCTTCAGCGCGCCGATGACCGTCTGGTTGTAGTGCGCCACGGCCACGTCATAGCCCGCCGAGGCCACACCCAGCTGCGAGCGCAAGCGGCCACCGTCGAAGACCGGCAGGCTGATGGCCGGCCCGACGTTGTAGTTGAACTTGCGCCCGGTAAGGAATTCCAGCGGCCCGCCACCGGTGGCCATGAAGCCCAGGCTGCCGACCAGGTCGACGTTGGGGAAGAAGCCGGCGTGGGCGACGTCGATACCACGCGCCTGCGCGGCCACCTGCCAGCGGCTGGCGACCACGTCGGGGCGCTGGCCGACCAGCTCGGCCGGCAGGGCCGACGGCAGTTTCAAAGGGGCGGCGAGGGCCAGGCTGGGGCGCTGGATCTGCGCGCCCTCACCCGGCCCCTTGCCCGCCAGCGCGGCCAGCTGGTTGCGGGTAAGGGCGATTTCTTCGTCCAGGCTATCCAGCTGGCGGTGGGTTTCGGGCAACGGTGCTTCGGCCTGGCTGACCTCAAAATGGGTACCGATACCGCCGTCCAGGCGGCGCTTGGCCAAAGCCAGGATCTGCTCCTGCTGCTCCAGCTGGGCCTTGACGATGTCGCGCTGGGCGAAGTGCAGGCTGAGCTGAATGTAGGCACGCACCACATTGTTCTGCAGTTCCAGTTGCGCCTGGCGGGCCTCGGCCACGCTCATGTGTGCCTGGTCCACGGCCTGTTCGCTGGCATTGCGCTCGCGCCCCCAGAGGTCCAGGGCATAGCTGAAGCCGATGGCGGCGTTGTTGTCCCAGGTGTTGGCACCCGACAGTGCGCCAGGGCCATAGAACTGGTCTTCAGGCCAGTTGTGGCGTTTGAGCGACGCCTGGCCGTTGGCCTGCAGCTTTTCTGCCGACTCGACCACACCGGCCATGGCCTTGGCTGCGCGCACCCGCGCTGCGGCCATGGCCAGGGTCGGGCTACCGGCCATAGCCAGGTCGAGCCAACGATCGAGCTGTGGATCACGGTAGGCGTGCCACCACTGCTGGTCGGGCCAGTGGGCATCGCTGGCGGCTTCGCGGATGGCCGCATCGGTGGTCAGGGTATTGGCTTGGAGGGTCTTGCTTTGTGGGGCAATGCCCCAGGTTCCGATACAGCCGCTCAAGGTGAGGCTAAGGGCACAGGCACTGAACGCCTGAAGCGTTCTGATGATGCGACGCGGCACAGCTGCGATTTCCCGAGGAAGAGGTGGAGGGCTGGGCAATTCTAGGGGGCGGCCGCACTGGCGATAAGCGCAGATTCCTGCGAATCTTTGTTACCAAAACAGCGATAATCCGGCTTTGGTCGAAGGCACATGCAACTAACTTCGTGACACAATTTGCCCTCTACCTTGAGAGTGACCCATGGACACCCTGCAAAACATGCGTGCTTTCAGTTGCGTAGCCCAGCTTGGCAGTTTCACTGCCGCTGCGGCGCAACTGGATACGACTACCGCGAACGTGTCGCGGGCGGTCTCCAATCTGGAAGCCCATCTGCAAACCCGGCTGCTCAACCGCACCACCCGGCGCATCGCCCTGACCGAGGCGGGCAAGCGTTACCTGATGCGCTGTGAACAGATCCTCACCTATGTCGAAGAAGCCGAAGCCGAGGCAAGCGACGCGCATGCCCGGCCTGCCGGGCAATTGAAGGTGCATTCGATGACCGGGGTCGGCCAGCACTTCGTGGTCGATGCCATCGCCCGCTACCGCGAGTCGCACCCGGACGTGACCTTCGACCTGACCATGGCCAACCGCGTCCCCGACCTGCTCGACGAAGGCTATGACGTGTCCATCGTGCTGGCCACCGAGCTGCCGGACTCAGGTTTCGTGTCGCAGCGCCTGGGCATCACCTACAGCATCGTCTGCGCCTCGCCCGAGTACGTGGCCAGGCACGGCTTCGCGCACAAGCCGGTCGACCTGCTGCAGCATGCCTGCCTGCGCATGGTCAGCCCGGTGATCCCGCTGGAAAAGTGGTTGTTCGACGGCCCGGAAGGCCAGGAACTGGTCAACATCACCAGCTCGCCGTTCCAGGTCAACTCGGCCGACGCGATGAAAACCGCGATTCGCAGCGGCATGGGCATGGGCGTGCTGCCGATCTACTCGGCCATCGATGGTTTGCGTGATGGCAGCCTGGTGCGGGTGATGCCGGACTACCGGCTGCAGGAACTGAACCTGTATGCGATCTACCCGTCGCGCCAGTACCTGGATGCGAAGATCAAGACCTGGGTCGAGTACCTGCGCAACTCGTTGCCAGAGATTCTCGCAGCCCATGAAGCGGACCTGAAAACCCACGAGTTGCTGATCGCGAACTGAAAGCAGCTGCAAGCGGCAAGAAAAAGCAGATTGGTGCACGCGCTGCTTTTTCTTGCGGCTTGAAGCTTGTAGCTTGTAGCTTGTAGCTTTTGCGTTGGAAGTAGCCCGATGAAAAAGACCGTCCTGGCCTTCAGCCGTATCACCCCGGCCATGGCCGAGCGCCTGCAGCAAGATTTCAACGTGATCGTGCCGAACCCCAAGCTCGGCGACATCAGTGCCCAGTTCAATGAAGCTTTGCCCCAAGCCCACGGCCTGATCGGCGCCGGTCGCAAGCTCGGCCGCGCGCAGCTCGAGGGGGCAGCCAAACTGGAAGTGGTGTCCAGCGTATCGGTGGGCTACGACAACTACGACGTCGACTACTTCAACGAGCGCGGCATCGCCCTGACCAATACCCCCGATGTGCTCACCGAAAGCACCGCCGACCTGGGCTTCTCGCTGATCATGGGCTGCGCACGGCGCACGGCCGAACTGGACGCCTGGACCAAGGCCGGCCAATGGCAGGCCACCGTCGGCCCGGCGCACTTCGGCAGCGATGTGTACGGCAAGACACTGGGTATCGTCGGCCTGGGCAACATCGGCGCGGCCGTCGCCCGCCGTGGCCGCTTCGGCTTCAACATGTCGGTGCTGTATGCCGGCAACAGCCGCAAACCGGCGCTGGAGCAGGAACTGGGGGCGCAATACCGCAGCCTCGAACAACTGCTGGCAGAGTCCGATTTCGTCTGCATCGTGGTGCCGCTGTCCGACGCCACCCGCAAGCTGATCGGTGCTCGCGAGCTGAAGCTGATGAAGCCGAGCGCCTTCCTGATCAACATTGCCCGTGGCCCTGTGGTAGACGAGGCAGCACTGGTCGAGGCCCTGCACAACGGCACCATTCGTGGCGCTGGTCTGGATGTCTACGAGAAAGAGCCGCTGAGCGAATCGCCGCTGTTCAAATTGCCCAATGCCCTGACGCTGCCGCACATCGGCTCGGCCACCGCCGAAACCCGTGAGGCCATGGCCAACCGGGCAATGGACAACCTGCGTGCGGCGTTGCTGGGCGAGCGGCCGCAGGACCTGGTGAATCCGCAGGTGTGGAAGGGCTGATAACGCGTTTGTCCCACCAAGGGGCCTGCGCAGACAACCTTCACGTGGGTTGTCTGCGCCGCCTCAGCACCTTGCGCACCACGTACCGGGGCCGCTGTTTGGTCTCCTGGTAGATCCGCCCTACGTACTCCCCCAGTATTCCGATACCGATCAACTGCACACCGCCAAGGAACAGCACAGCCGTCATCAACGACGGATAGCCCGGCACATCGTTTCCGAACAGCAGTTTGTCGATCACCATGTACACCGCAAAGGCAAAAGCCGACAGCGATACACCTCCGCCCACGTAACTCCATAGCCGCAAAGGCACAGTGCTGAACGAGGTGATGCCATCCAGGGCCAGGTTCCACAGCCGCCAGAAGCTGAACTTGCTGTTGCCCGCCGTACGTTCGGGCCGGTCGTATTCGACGATGGCGGTACGAAAGCCTACCCAGGACAACACACCTTTCATGAACAACTGCTGCTCCGGCAACTGGCGGATGGCGGCTACCACTTTGCGGTCCAGCAGGCGAAAATCACCGACGTTCTCCTCGATCCGGGTCGAGGCAATGCGGTTGTGCAGGCGGTAGTACAAGCGTGCGCTCCACCGTTTGAACCGTGTGTCAGCGGCACGGCTACGGCGCTTTGCCAGAACGACCTCCGCCCCTTGCTGCCACACATCGATCATCTGCGCGATAAGCTCGACCGGGTCCTGCAAGTCGACATCGATCGGCACCACGGCGTCGCCCTCGGCGTACTCAAGGCCGGCGAACAACGCCGACTCCTTGCCAAAGTTACGCGAGAAATTGACGACGGTTACCCATTCATCCCGTGCCGCCAACTCGGCGCAGATGGCCTCGCTGGCATCATTGCTGCCGTCATTGACCAGCAGGATCTCGACCACCACGCCCTGTAAAGACGGCTCGTTACGCACCGTGTGATAGAACCGTTCGAGGGTGTCCTGCTCGTTGTACAGGGGCACGACCAAGGTAATGTTCATGGCTGCCTCCGCTTGAACACCACTGTCCGCGAGTAGCCGTAGCCGATGATCAGGCTGACGGCTGAAAAAGCTACCAAGGTCAGCCAGGGTGACAAACCAGCCCGGTCCGATAGCGCCCCCATGCTCAGGCTCAGGCAACCCATGCCCGATACGAACGCCAGGTAACGCAGCTTGCTCGGCGCGGTGGCGAACGTGAAGCGAGCATTGAGGTAATAGGACGCACTGACAGCCACTGTGAATGCCAGCAAGTTGCTCGATGCCTGGCTCAGCCCGGCAGCCTGGTGCAGCAGGAAGAAAACCGCCCAGTGCAACAGCGTATTTCCAACACCGATGAGGCCATAACGGTAGAAACGCAGGGTCGTTACCATCGGTAGGCCTCGCTCTGGGCAGGTGCTTTCATCAGCACATAGCCGTTACCGTCGACCAGATGGATGTCGAAAAACGTGCTCTTCACCACCGCTGCATGGCTGCGCGCAAGTACCTGCTCACGATCGAGCGGGGGATCTGTAGTGAAGTTGACCAGCCCGAGGCGCGGCATCATCTCAGGCAACAGCAGAAAATCGATGTTCAGGACATAACGCAACGCTGGCATCTGTTCATAACTGGCGCTGGCTGCAGGCAACCAACGTGCGCTGCTACCGATGTCGAAAACATAGAATCGCTTGGTCTCGTACAACTGCGGCCGGCTTTGGATGGCATTGGCGAGCGAAGACGTCACCATGCGTTGCAGTTCCTTCTGCACGATCAGCGTTCGGCCGTAAGCAAACGAAAATGACAACATGAACAACACAGGAATAGCCAGCAGCCACCTCAGCCGACCGCCAAGCCCTGACAGTAGCCGATGGGCCAGCAGTGCCAGCATCATCAAGACCACGCCGAACCCCATCAACAGGCGTGCGCCACCGTCAAAATGCGCGAACACCATCATCAGGCCGTATACCAGCAACGCCACAGCCGGGATGGGCAGCAGCAGCGCAGCCGTCAACACCCCCCGTTCCCATACAGGGCGTGGATCAACCAATACCTCACGCAAGGCGATCAGCAGCGCCACAAGCGCCAGCCCCGAAAGGCCGATGAACACCCACGCCGTTCCTGGCGTGATCAACAACGCCACGTGCCCCAAGATAACTTCCAGGCGCCGCAACACCTCAGGCCACCACTGGGCATCCAGAGGCAGCAACGCGGTGCGGGGGACATCTATGAACTGATGGGCCGTGAGCGAGTACAGCAGGCACCCGCCGAGCAGTTGTGTCAGCCGGCCGAAAAGATGACGGCAGACCTGACGCAACCCGGCATGGCCGAGCACCTGACGCATGATTTCGAGGCAACACAAGCCAGCGAAGACGTTGATGCTGACCTGGTAGAAACTCGCGGCACATGCCACCAGCACGCCGCCCAGCAGGCACTGCTGCCAGCGCTCGGCACTCAGCGTGATGGCCCAGACGCATGCAGCCAGCGCCAACGCCATACCGGGTGCGTCGTATTGGTACGACAGGTTTTGCAGAAAGAAGGGGTTGTACCATAAGGGCAATACCACCAGCACAGAGGTCGCCGTGGGGGCCGGGAAGTAATGTGACACCAGCCGGGCGAGCGCCAGTGCAGTCACGCTGGCAGCCAGCAGAATAGGCAAAGGGAACAGATTCACAGCCCCGACAGAGAAGCCCAGCATGCGATGCATCAGGTAGAGCAGGAAGCGCCCCTGCCCTGTCCAGGATTCATTGCCGGTAGGCGTGAGGCCAGCGTTCTGGGCGCGCCACACATCATCGATATAGGCGTAATCGGCAAGCACCAGCGGCAATAGATGCACCGCCAAGGCCAACAGGCAGAGCAGCTGCACCTGACGATGCGACAGTCGCTTGTTCCAGGGGAGCAATGGTGACATTGACGTTTCCGGGCTAATGGCTCCCGGGCAAGTCTAAACAGGCCACTGCGTGCCAACACCTGGCATTTATGTCAGTTGCTGCGCAGCGCTCAACGTGCAACCGCACCTGCCAGCGTGGTTTTGGGCTTGCGAAACACCAACACATTACCCGCCATGACAGCGACCAGCCCGAGCAAAGCGGGGGCTGTCCATTGATAGCCCTCGGCAAACGCCGACACGTTCAGCGCCACCAGCGGGAACAGCACCGTGCAATACGCAGCCCGCTCCGGGCCCATGCGTCCGACCAACGTCAGGTACGCGGTGAAGCCGATCACTGAACCCGGTATCACCAGGTACAGCAGCGAGCCGACATAGCGCGTGTTCCACTCCATCGCAAATGGAATACCGCTGATCAGGCAATACACGGCCAGCATCGCGGCGCCATAGACCATGCCCCAGGCATTGGTGGTCATGGGCTTGAGGCCAGCTTTCTGCTGCATGCTCGACAGCATGTTGCCTGCCGAAAAGCACAACGTACCGAGCAAGGCCAGGCCGAGACCATAGAGCGTTTCGCGGCTTGCCGCATGGTGCGACAGCTCCGGCCAGAACAGCAGCCCCAACCCCAAAAGGCCAAGCGCGCCGCCACCGAGTACGTTGCTGGCAACCCTCTGGCCAAAAAAGAGGCGCGCGTTCAGCGCATTCCACAGTGTTGCAGTGGAAAACACCACGGCGATCAAGCCACTGGCGATCCACTGGCTGGCGGTGAGGAAACACATGAAATTGACGCAGAACAGGCACAGGCCCTGCGCCAGGCACAGCAGATGACCGCGCCGATTCATCGGCTGCAGGCGGCGGGTGAGCAGCAGGATGGCGAACAGAATCAGGCCGGCCAAGGCAAAGCGGTAGACGATCGAAACCGGGATGGCCACTTCACCCAATTGCAGTTTCAGGGCGATCCAGGTGGTTCCCCAGATCAGGACAGTGAGCAGGTACAGGGAAAGGTTCATGGGGGTTCCTTAGGCATACGACCATGCATTGCGGGGGGGCACCATGCGGCCAACCTGTGGGAGCTGGCTTGCCGGCGATCGAGGGCGCAGCCCTCGCCAGGGCCATCAGTGTTCTCTGCGGCCAGTGAAGTGCGCTTGCACAAACTTGCGCTTTTCAGCATTCAGGGAGCTGCCACCTCGGCGCATCGGCAGTACGATGGCGACAGAGGAAACGCTCATGACCCCACTGACCCAGTTGCACGTGTTCAACGCCATGCATGCCTCGCCCCACGCGAGGCTGGAACTGAGCGCGCACCTGGGCGACGGGCTGGCGGCGGCGCTATGGAGCAACCGTGACGATGCCCGCGACTATCAGGCGCCCAGCCACCACACGCTGTCGTGCTACATCGCCCACGGCACCGGCACCTTTCGCCGCCAGCGCCCAGCCGACAAAGGGGCGCCGGACAAATTGTGCATCATGCCGGCCGGCCACGAGTCCAACTGGGTGGTCAATGGGCAGATCCGCCTGGCGCACCGGTACATCAGCGAGGTGCAATTCGCCCTGGGCTGCGTGCGCCTGCTCGACCGGGAACCGCGGGAGATGCAACTGCAGGAAGCGACATTTCTCGACGACCCACGGCAGTCGGGGCGTTTTCGCCAGTTGATCAGCCTGGCCTGGGAAGAGCCAGGCGAGCGCTTGCTGGCCAGCAGCCTGGCACACGAGATTGTCGATCACGCCGTGCTCAGCCAGGTAGGGCTGCGCCAGGGGTTACGCCTCAAAGGCGGGTTGGCACCGAACCTGCGCCGGCAACTGGTGGAATACATCGAGGCACACCTGGATCAGCCCATCACCCTCGGTGAGTTGGCCGTGCGTTGCAACCTCTCCGAGTATCACTTCGCACGCATGTTCCGCACCAGCTTCGGCTTGCCGCCACACCAGTACCTGCTGGCCCGCCGGCTGCATCGGGCCTGCCAGCTGCTGCGCCTGGGCCAGCTGCCATTGGGAGACATTGCATTGCTGTGCGGGTTTGCCAGTGCCAGCCATTTCAGCAACCGCTTTCGCCAGGCAGTCGGCGCGACACCTGGCGACTATCGCGCCGCCTTCAGCCACTAGAACTCGAACGTACTCGACAGGCTCACCTGGCGTGCATCACCTATGGCAACGAAGTACTGGTTCACCGCCGAGCTGTAGTAAACCTTGTCGAACAGGTTCTTCACGTTCAGTTGCAGGCGCACATTGTGCTCGTCGAGCCGGGTCTCGTACGTGGCGAAAGCATCGGCAACGGTGTAGCTGGGCAAGTCGAAGGTGTTGGTCGAGTTGCCCGGGCGCTCGCCGACATGACGGGCTCCGGCACCGAAACGCAAACGGTCGCCACCGAACAGGCTGCCGAAGTCGTACACCGCCGACAATGAGCCACTGTGCCTGGCCACGTTCTGCAGGCGGTTACCCTCGAGGTCCGGGTCCTTGGTCACCTTGGCGTCGGTAAAGGCGTAGCTGCCGATCAGGCTCCAACGCTCACTGAGCTGTCCGGTCAGGTCAAGCTCCACCCCCCTTGAACTGACCTCGCCCGCATTGCTGTAGACCGTCTCGCCGGTACCGCTGTCGAAGTTGGAGACCAGCACGTTGCGCTTGGTGATGTCGAACAGCGCCAGGGTGCCGGTCAGGCTGCCAGGCATGTCGAGCTTGGCACCCAGCTCCCACGACTTGCCCTCTTCCGGCGCAATCGACGAATCCAGCACCACACCGCCGGTCAGCGGGGCAATGCTGGAGTTGGGCTTGAACGACTCGCTGTAACTGCCATAGAACGACAACTGCTCATCGACCTTGTAGACGATGCCGGCATGCGGTACCCAGGCCTGGCCGCTGGTGTTGGTATTGGCCTTGAACGGCCGGCCGCGGCCGGCGTACTGGTCGTACTGCTGAAAGCGGGCGCCGGCCACCAGTATCCAGTGCTGGTCCAGGTGCAGTGCGTCCTGCAGGAACAGCGCCTCGGTGCGCAGCTTGTCGGTCTGGTCGCTGTCGCTGGCGCGCACCGTACTGCCCTCCACTTCCTGGCCATAGACCGGGTTCACATAACTGAAGGTGGACTGAGCGGTCTGGCGAATCAGGTCGCCGCGAAATACCTTGCGGTCTTCGTGATCAATGCCAATGAGCAGGTCATGCTGCATTCCGGCCAGCTCGACGTTGCCATTGAGGCTGAGGGTCGCGAACTGGTCGCGGCTCATGGCGTTGTGGGTGCCATCGATGCTGCGCGTGAGCGTGCCCTTGGCTTCGTTGACGCCGGTCACGCGCACTTGGCTTGCGTCGTAAGTCTCGCGGTTGAAGCTGTAGCCAACGTGCAGCTTCCAATCGTCGGCCAACTGGTGGTCGACCTCAAGGCGATACAGGTCGGAGCGGCCTTCCATGTCGTTGAAAGGTTCATCCAGGCGGCGCGTGGCCGGAATGTCCAGCGGGTGGCCGTTGCTGCCGAACGCAGTGCCCCGGTCGAACGGGTAGAGAAACTCGCGGTGCTCATAAGCCAGCACCACTTGGGTGTCCTCGCCCAGCCAGGCCAGCGACGGCGCCACCAGCGATTCGCGGTGCACGCCATAGTTGCGCCAGTAATCCTCGTCCTCATGATCGACGATCAAACGGTAGGCGAAGTTGCTGTCGCCCAGTGCCCCGGTGCTGTCGAACCCACCGCCGCTGCCGTTCTTGCCGCTGCCGTAGGTCGAGCCGCGCACGGTCAGGGCGTTGTACTGCTGCAATTGCGGGCGCTTGCTGACCACGTTGATCACCCCGCCCGGGTCCTGGATGCCATACAGCAGCGAAGCCGGGCCCTTGAGCACCTCGACCCGCTCGGTGTTTGCATTGAGGCTGCGCCCCTGCACGACGGGCATGCCATCGCGCATGATCGAACCGTCGCGGTTGTCACCGAAGCCGCGCTTCATCACCGTGTCGGAGGTGCCACCGAAATTGTTGCCCTGGGTGATGCCGCTGACATTGGCCAGGGCGTCATCCAGATTGCGCGGGGCCTGGTCGCGGATGACCTGGGCAGGGACCACGTTGATGGCTTGGGGGATGTCCTGGGACGGGCCTTGGCCACGCATGATCGAGGCGCTGGCCGGCGGCTGGTAGCTGTAGGTGTCCATCTGCGAGGTCACCGTGGTGGCCTGCAGGTTGAGCGCACCGGAGGTGTCCACCGGTTCAAGCGTCAGGGTGCGGGCATCGACCCGGCGCCACGTCAGGCCAGCGTTGCCCAGCAATCGCTGCAGCGCCTGTTCGGCACTGAACGTACCCTGCAGGGCCGGTGCCTGCACGGCAGGCAGTTCCAAGGTGTAGACCACGCTCTGGCCGGTGGCACGGCTAAAAGCATTGAGCGCCTGGGGCAAGGGCTGGCTCGGCTGGGCGAACCGGTGCAGTTCAAGCTGCTCGGCGGCAAGGACACAAGGGGCAGCAGCCAAGGCCGAAAGCGCAGAGAAACCTAGCCAGAGAGGGACGCAACGGTGGGTGAACTTCATGGACGCTGACCTGTGAGAGGGTGATGACTGCGAATGAATCGCACTTCCACTCATTACACGGATGTCACGTCCTGTTACCTCATCCGCTTTTGAAAATTATTTTTCCAGTGCCGCCGCTTAACGGATAACGGTCAACCGGCCGAAAACCGTCTGCCGCGAGAACCCCATCACCTTGCCCAGCGAATCCAGTGCCGCCAGTGGCTCGCGCACCGGGAAACTGCCGCTGACCTTGCGCTGCCCCAACTCGCCGTCGAGCAGCACGATCCGCCCCGGGTAATAGCGCCCCAGGTCCTCGACCACCTGCGCCAATGGCACCTGGTAGTAATTGACCCAGCCCTGACGCCAGGCCAGACGGCTGTCGCTGTCCACACTCGCCGTCTCACCGGCCCGGCCTCTGGCATAGGCCAGTTGCTGGTTGGCCGTCAGCTCACGGGCGGCCTGCCCCTGAGCCGGCGTGACCGCCACCCGACCGTTGCGCACCGTGACCTGTGCCCCCTCGGCCTGCTCGCGCACTTCGAACTCGGTGCCCAGCACCCGCACCTGCCCCCCCGCCGCCTTTACTACAAACGGGTCACCGGTGTGCGTGACCTTGAAGAATGCAGCACCATGCAACAGCCGCACATGGCGCTGCCCCTGCTGGAAATCGACAGCAATGGCACTGCCCGCATCCAGCGTCACCTGCGACTGGTCAGCCAGCGTCACCTGGCGAATGGCGTCTGTGCTGCTGAAATCGGCCTGCAGGTCCTGCAGCCAGTACCCCGGATGCCAGCCCCCGGCAACGCCCACGGCCAGCACCAGGCAGGCCGCTACGGCCAGTGCGCGGGCGCGCCGCCAGCGAGGCGGGGCAGGCGCCTTGGCCATGGCATCCAGGTATCGTTGCAGGTCTGCGTGTTCTTCCTCGGCCAGGCGTGCCGCGGGTGCCGCACTCTTGTGCCACAGCGCCTGGGCCTGGGCATAGGCTTCACGGTGCCTGGGGTCGGCCAGCAACCAGCGCTTGAACGCTGCACTGTGCGCTACCTCAGGCTGCTCGTTGATCCTGGCCAGCCAATGCAGTGCAGCGTGCGACGGGTCGGCGGTGGTCAAGTCTGAATGGCTCATCGACGGGCGCTCCCTGGCCTGCGCATCGGGGTCGCGGGTTCGGCAACACTGGCCTTGCACGCTTGGAGGGCGCGCATCATATGCTTTTCCACGGCGCTCTGGGACAGCTGCATGGCCTTGGCGATTTCGCCGTACTTACAGCCGTGTATGCGGTTGAGCAAAAAGATCTGCCGGGTGCGCTCGGGCAGGGCGCGCAGCGCCGCTTCGATGCGCTGCAGGTCATGGTCTACCTCAAGGGCCTGCTCCGGTGCCTGGGCCGAGCACTCATCCAGTTGCAGCGAAGCTTCGGCGATGCGTTCGCGGCTGCCTTCGCTGCGCAGATGGTCGATGGCCAGGTTGCCGGCGCAGCGCAGCAGGTAGGTATCCAGCGCCTCGACCTTGACCTCGGGGCGCCGCCAGAAGCGCAAGAACAGCTCCTGCACCAGGTCCGATGCAGTGGCGCGGCAGCCTACCCGACGGCTGACCAGGGCTTCCATGCGTGCGCGCTGGGCCATGAAGACCTGGACGAAACGTGCGCGCGTACTGTCGCTGTCAGGTTCGATCAAGGCATCACCCGCCAGATATGACCAGCAGTGGGCCCAGTATCAGGCTTATCGCCGCCAGCCCCAGCAACAGGCGCGGCTGGTAAGGCAAGGCGAAGACCCACAGGGTCACCCCGGCCATCAACACAGCGACCCACTCCACCAAGCCATGGGCCCACCCACGCAGGTGCACCGACAGCAACAGCGATGCCAGCAGCAGCAACCAACCCGCCATACGCAGCCTGCGCAACTGGCCGACAGCAGGCTTGCGCCCGAGCAGGTCGCTGAAGTGCTTTTCCATCGCCAGGCACAAGGCGGCGAACCCGGCAAAACCGATCAGGGCGACGCTCAGCATCCGTTCACCTCGACCGTTTCAGCCGCTGCCTTTGACACCCGGGGCTCACGCTTGGCCACAGCCTTCGGAGCACGCAGCATCTTGCCTGCGGCCCAGGCCAAAAACAGGCCGGTGCCCAGTGCCGTGAGGTCCAGGCCCGCCATCGCCCAGTCGCCGGCGGCTACGCTGTGGTTCAGCCCCTGGCCGGTGGCCAGTGCATTGAGCAAAGGCAGCAGCGCGAAGGCCAGCGCGCCCAACCCAAGCTGCTCGCCCCAGGCTCGGCGCCCGGGGCGCAGCACGGCATGTACCAGCGACAACAGCCAGGCCACGAAGAACGTGTTCACCTCCCAGTCCGCCCGCCCTTGCAGCGCCACAGGCAGCAAGCGGTTGGCCCAGAAAAAGCCGGCCACCGCGAGCAGCAGGCCACTCATGCTGGCGATGTTGAGCACCTCGACCAGGCGCAACTCAGCGGGCATGCGTTCGCGCTTGGCATGCTTGAGCTGGCGCTTGCCAAGCCACATCACCAGGCCCGTACCGATGACCGCAGTACCCGCCACCCCGAACACGAAGTACAGCCAGCGCAACCAGGGCCCGGCGAAGTTGCCCATGTGCAGGCCGACGAAGCTGAACGAAGTCATCATCGCAGCGCTTTCCGGTGCCCCCTGGCTCAGCAGCTCGCCCGTGCTGCCGTCGAACATCCAGTTGGCGCTGCGCTTGTAGGCGATGTTGTCGGCCGAAGCCTGGGCGAAGCTCACGCGAGCGTTGCGGTCGCCCGGGTTGTGCACCTGGATGTAACCCATGCGGGCACCGGGGACCTGCGCCTGAACCTTGGCGTACAAGCCGGCCAACGGCACCAGTGGCGCAGCGACGTTGGCCACCTTGGGCACCTCCTCTGGGCCGAACAGGTCGTTGAAGTAGCCATTGGTAGTGCCGCCATAGCTGGCCATGATGCTGGCCGGCATCACCATGTACATGAAGATCACCAGGCTGCTGTAACTGATCATCAGATGGAACGGCAACACCAGCACACCGATTGCGTTGTGCCCATCCAGCCACGAGCGCTGGCCCTTGCCGGGGCGGAAGGTGAAGAACTCCTTGAAGATCTTCTTGTGGGTGATGATGCCGGTGACCAGGCCGAGCAACATGATGAACGCGCAGAAGGTCGCCAGCCAGCGCCCCCAGGGGTGGGGCATCTGCAGCTGGAAGTGGAAGCGGTAGAAGAACTCGCCGCCGCGGCTGTCACGGGCCTCTACTGGCTGCCCGGTCTGGGCGTCGAGTTGCTTGCTGACAAAGCCACGGCGCCCGCCGGCAGGGTCACGCCAGCCGACGCTCAACGCGGCTTCGCGCTCGCTGGGCAAGCGGATCATCCAGTTGCCCGAGTGCGCCGCGTTGGCCTCCAGGTAGCGCTGGGCCAGGCCCAGGCTGGCCACCGGGTCGAGCGCGTGGCGGCGGACTTCGGGCTGTGCCCAGTGGCTGATCTCTTCTTTGAAATACGACAGTGTGCCGGTCAGGAAAATTGCGAAAAGCAGCCAGCCGAAAATCAGCCCGGTCCAGGTGTGCAGCCAGGCCATCGCCTGGCGGAAACCGTCCTTCATGGGTTCTTCATCCAATAGGCCAGCCCGTTGATCAGCCCCAGCAGCAGGCTCGGCAGCAACACGCCGAGCCAGGCATGCCAGGCGCTGCGGCAGGCAAAGCACCAGATGAAGGCCAACAGGTAGAAAACGAACGACAGCATCATGCCGGTCATGGCCGCGTCGACTTGCGCCAACGGCACCAGCAAGGTGATGCAGACACTGGCCATGGACGCCAGCAGGTACCCACCCAGCACCGCTGCCAGGCAGCGTGAGGTCACGGCCAGGCGGTAGCTGAGGGGCAGTCCGGCGGCATTGCGCTTCATGGCGGAGGTCCGGGAAACTCTGGGGGTTGCAATAGTAATGATTTCAATTCGCATAAGCAAAGTCTGAAAGACTTGGGGTTTTTACCGGTTTTATGTCGTCAAAGGGCTGCCCGGTAGCCTCTGCGGGGTTAATTGCAACAGAAAATTTATTTTCACGAAGGGCTTGAATTCAGGCTTCGGTTGCCTGACCTTAGAGTCAAGAGGCGAAGAATTTCCAAGGGCCTCAAGGGCCTAGGCACGCCTCCATGCGAGCAAGCTGAATAAGGATTGAATCATGCAAATCCAGGTCAACAGCAGCAACCATATCGAAGGCAACATCCGTCTCAACGAGTGGGTCCGCAGTACGCTGCAAACCACACTCGAACGTTACGAGGAGGACCTCACCCGCATCGAGGTGCACCTGCGCGACGAGAACGGCGCCAAGCCCGGGCCGCATGACAAACGCTGCCAGATGGAGGCTCGCCCCAAAGGCCATCAACCGATTTCCGTGACCCATACCGCCGCTTCGCTGGACCAGGCGGTGGATGGAGCCGCCAGCAAGCTGAACAATGCGCTGGATCATTTCTACGGCAAGCTGCGCAGCAAGCGCGGCGTACTGGAACTGAGCGATCCCGACGCCTGACCCTTGCCAGTAAGCAAAAACGCCCGGCCATGTGCCGGGCGTTTTCGTTTTCACCTTCGTCCAGTTGAGTCAGTACTTGGCAACCTGCAACAGTGGTTGCGGGAACAGGTTGTCCAGTGTCTCCAGCAACCGTGCGTAATAGATGGGCTTGCGGAAGAAATCCAGCACCTGCAGGCGCAGCAGGTCGCTGAGGTCTTGCGCACCGGCGTGCCCCGACATGACGATCACCGGCAAATGCTGCCGGGCCGTATGGTCGCGCAGGCGCTGGATCAAACCGATGCCGCTTTCTTCCGGCATGCGTAGATCAGTGATGACCAAGGCAACGTCCGGATAACGGGTGAGCAGTTGCAGGGCAGCTTTCACCGAGCCTGCCGTGTGGCAGTAGTACCCCTCGTTGTCGAGGAGTTCGGCCAACTCAAGCAGGTGCTCTTCCTCGTCATCGACCAGAAGAATCTGCTGACGCGAGGGAGAGTTCTGCATGTGCGGCTCCTGTTGATCCGGTCCGACGAGACATCGCCTGTTATTGGTCTAGTTCAGGGCCGTCTGGATTGCGGTGAACATGGTACTGATGTTGCCGGAGATCCCGGGAACGAACCCGGCCAATACCACCGCCACCATCGCCGCGATGACCGCGTACTCGATACCCGAGGCACCGTCCTTGCGATGCAGGAATTGCTTGCAGTGAAGGATGACCTGTTTCAGCAACATGACCAGCTCCTTGCGGCGAACTCGCCGGCGACAATGGTGTCAAAGTGACGCCTGTTTGCCATCAAAGGATTGCCAAGCTGGAGCCGTCTGCAAATATAAAAAAGCATTAGTCATCAGGTGATATTCCAAAAGCATTAGATCCTTTTATCTCAACAACTGACTGTTTTAATTGGGTTTACGTTCTGGCTACAAAAAAAGCCGAGCGCCTAATGGCGAATGGCGATGGGTGGGCTACCGTGCAATAGCGAAATAGTGACTTTTTGCCACCACCCGACGCGTGCACGGAGGCCAGCCATGAGCAGTCGCTTGACCATGATTCTGGCTGCCCTTTTCCTGCTCGGCGCACTGCTCGCGGGATACTGGGGGGTCGTGCTCAGCCGCCCCCCTGCACCACCCCAGCCGGTAGCCCCCGTCGCCGAGCAGCCGCCTGCGGTGGTTGCAGCGCCCACCCCGCAACCGCCCGAGCCGCAGCGCTTCCCAATCGTCGTGCTGCGCAAGGCGCTGCCGGCCAATACGCCCTTGACCGCAGACGACGTGCTGCTCGAGCGCTTGCAGGTAGTCCCTGCCGGTGCCTTCCAGCAAGTGGACCAAGTGATCGGACGCAGCAGCGCCAGGCCACTGGCCGCAGGTAGCTGGCTGGACGAGTCGAGCTTCCAGCCCGGCGGACCGCTGGCACGGATGATCCGTGCCCACGAGCGGGCCGTTGCGGTAGGCGTGGACGACGTGGTCGGCGCCGCCGGGCAACTGTACCCGGGTGATTTTGTCGACGTGCTGCTGTACCTGCGCGAAGAGGCCAACAACCCGCAGTCTTCTGCCCAGGTCGTGCTGCCGGCCCTGCGCGTGCTGAGCGTCGGGGAACAGATGGGCGTTACCAATGACGGCCGCCCGGCACTGACCGCCGAGGAGCTCAAGGCCCGACGCGAGCAGGCGACCCCAGGCAACCTCGCAAGCACCCGCACCGTGGTGCTGGCAGTCCCTGAAGCCTTGGCCAGCCGCCTGATGCTGGCAGCCCAGGTCGGTACCCTGCGCCTGGCCGTGCGCAGTGCCGCCGAGCAGCGGCTGGCCCGCTATTGGGCCCAAGCGGATAGCCAACCGCAGGTAGAAAGCATCAACCGGGAACTCTATCGGTTCAGCCAGCTTTCCCAGGCGCCTTTGGCCAAAACCGCCTCAACCGCTGCAGCCGTTGCAAGCATGCAGATCATCCGTGGCACACAGGCCGCGGACGCCAACAAGACCCCCTGACAAGGCAAGGATGCAGTATGCGTAGTTCCGAGCGTTGCAGTTCAAAACGGTTCTTCAGTCTCGCGTGCCTTGCCCTGCTCATGGTTGCGCTGCTGCCGAAGGCCCATGCCGCCAGCAACGGCTGCGAAGCATTTGCCCAACTGCCTTCAGTGATCGAAATCGACCAAGGCCTGCAGCAAGAATTGCGCTTGCCGCTGGCGATCACCCGCGCCGCCGTCGGCGACCCCAAGGTTGCCGACGTGCAACCCAGCGGTGACCGCGCCGTGCTGGTGACGGCCGTGGGCCAAGGCAATACCACGCTCATGCTGTGGACAGCCTGCGCACCGGCGCCACACCGGGCCATGCTGTTCGTCAAAGGCCAGGCCAGCGCCGCCATGGCCGAAACGGGCCTGCCGCCCTCGCTGGATCCGGAGTTGCCAAGCCAGGTGCAGGCCGATATCCGCTTCGTCGAGGTGCGCCGCACCAAGTACAAGGAAGCCGGCGCCCGGCTGTTTTTCAGCGGCTCGAACAACAGCCTGATCGGATCGCCGGGTACCGTGCCAGGCACTTCGGTGACACCGGGCGCCGTGCCTGTCACCTCGCCGCAGATCCCGCTCAACGACGGTGTGTTCAACATCGTCTGGGGCGGCGGCAGCAGCCGCTTCCTGGCGGCCATCAATGCCCTGGAAAACAGCGGTTTCGCCTACACCCTGGCGCGCCCCAGCCTCACCGTGCTCAGCGGCCTGACTGCAAGCTTCCTGGCCGGTGGCGAGATACCGATCCCGGTGCCCAGCGCCGGCAGTGACAACTTCTCGATCGAGTACAAGGAGTTCGGCGTGCGCCTGGCACTGACGCCGACCGTGATCAGCCGCGACCGCATTACCCTGAAGGTAGCACCTGAAGTCAGCGAGCTGGATTACACCAACGCGGTGACCATTGGCGGCACAAGCGTACCGGGGCTGAGCATACGGCGCACCGATACCAGCATTTCCCTGGCCGACGGCGAGAGTTTCATCATCAGCGGCCTGGTCGGCAACAACACTCGTTCCGCCGTGGACAAGCTCCCCGGGCTGGGCAACCTGCCGATCCTTGGCGCGTTCTTCCGGCAATCGGCCTTGATACGTGAGGAGACCGAGCTGCTGATGATCGTCACCCCGCATCTGGTTCAACCGCTGGCGGCCAATGCCCGCCTGCCGGAACTGCCCGGCGAAGGGTTGCGTACCTACGACCCCAGCTGGGGCCGGCTGTTCTTCATGGAAAACGGCAACTTCGATGGCCAAAGCGGGTTATCACGATGAACGAGAGCCTCAACCAGACCTTTCTGGGCATCACCCGCAATGAAGAAGACCTGCAGTGGCTGCAGAGCGCGCTGGCACCCCAAGGCCAGGTGATCGGCGCCAGTGGCGGCAGCCTCGACGAACTGCTGGCGCTGATCAATGCGACCTTCAGCACCCTGGTGTTCATCGGCCTGGACCGTGAGCAACTGGTCAATCAGTGCGCACTGATCGAGGGGGTGCTTGAAGCCAAGCCGCTATTGGCGATCGTCGCTCTGGGCGATGGCATGGACAATCAACTGGTGCTGCACGCCATGCGTGCCGGCGCCCGCGATTTCGTCGCCTACGGCTCACGGGCCAGTGAAGTGGCCGGGCTGGTCCGGCGGCTGGGCAAGCGCATGCCCACCGTCACCAACAACCCAAGCCTGGGCGGCCTGACCGTGCTGTACGGCGTGCAGACCGGTGCCGACGGCGCTTTGCTGACCACGCACCTGGCGCGGGTGGTACAGGAAAGCGGCCAGCAGACCCTGCTGCTGGACCTGGGCATGCCACGTGGCGACAGCCTGGCGCTGCTGGGGCTGGAGGCGTCGTTCTATTTCGGCGATGCCCTGCGCCACCTGCGCCGGCTCGACACCACCCTGATCGACAGTGCTTTCACCCGCGACAAGAAAGGCCTGCGCCTGCTGACCTTTGCCGAAAACGATGACCCGCTGCGCCAGACCAGTGCCGCCGAGCTGTACATGCTGCTCAGCGCACTGCGCCAGCACTTCCAGCACATCGTCGTGAACCTGACCGGGCATGCCGACAGCGAAGCCCTGCGCACCATCATCAGCCACTGCGACAAGCTCATCATCTATACCGACCAGAACATCCTCGACTGCCGGCGCAACCTCGAAGTGCTGGAGCTGTGGCGCGATCATGGCATCAAGCTGGAGCATGCCAGCCTCTTGGTCGACCGCTACCTGGGCAATGTCGCCCCGGATGCCGAGAGCCTGGCCAAGCGCTATGCGCTGCCGCTGCTCAAGGTCATGCCCGACAGCCCCGAGGTGCGGCTGAACGTGAAAAACCAGGGCCTGAGCCTGTTCGAACTGGCCCCGCGCGAAAACCTTACACAAGCCCTGCGCGGCCTGGGTGAGCGCTTGGCGCAGCGTTCGGAAAACCTTGCGCCACCGGCCTTTACCTGGCTGCGTCGGCTATGGGGCAGCAAATGAACGGCGACCAACCCTTCGGCGGCCCCCACCATGCCACGGGCGACCCTTATGCGCTCAAGCGTGCACTGCACCGCTTTGCCATCGATGCCATCGAAGACAGCGGCCGCAACCTGCTCGAAGGCGCGCGCCCGGCACTGACGCAGTTTGTGCTGGAGCAGGTGGGCGATTACGTGGCGCGCCTGCGCCTGGCAATGTCACGCTACGAAATGGAGCGCCTGGCCGAAGAACTGGTCGACGAGCTGACCGGGTTCGGGCCGCTGGAGGTGCTGCTGCGGGACGCCAGTGTCACCGAGATTCTGGTCAACGGGCCGCACAGGGTGTTCGTCGAGCGGGCCGGGCAGTTGCAACAGACCGACCTGCGTTTCATCGATGCCCAACACGTCGAGCGCGTCATGCAGCGCATCCTTGCACCGCTCGGGCGCAGGCTGGACGAATCGTCGCCGATGGTCGACGCGCGCCTGCCCGACGGCAGCCGGGTCAATGCGATCATTCCACCCGTGGCCCTGGACGGGCCGTGCCTGTCGATCCGCAAATTCCGCCAGGACATGCTCAAAAGTGCCGACCTGCTCGCTACCCGTGCCATCGACCAGCACATTTTCGACTTCCTCGAGCGCGCCGTGGGTCGGCGCTGCAACATCCTGGTCAGCGGCGGCACCGGCACCGGCAAGACCACCCTGCTGAACATCCTCAGCCAGATGATCGCCCCGCGCGAGCGCCTGGTGACCATCGAAGACGTCGCCGAACTGCAACTGCACCATCCCCACGTGGTACGCCTGGAAACCCGCCCGCCAAATGCCGAGGGGCACGGCGAGATCAAGGCCAGCGAGCTGATCCGCAATGCCCTGCGCATGCGCCCGGACCGTATCATCCTCGGCGAGATCCGCGGCACCGAGGTGCTGGACGTGCTCACCGCGATGAACACTGGCCACGACGGCTCGATGAGTACGGTGCACGCCAACACCGCGCAGGACGCCTTGCTGCGCCTGGAAACCCTGGTTGGCCTGAGCGGGCGGCAGATCGCCGAGAAGACCTTGCGGCAGATGATCTGCGCGGCACTGGACGTGGTGATCCAGCTGACCCGCCTGCCCGACGGTCGCCGCTGCGTCAGTGAAATCCTGGAAGTGGTCGGCGTGCGTGACGACGTGTATGTGACCAATACCCTGTTCCGCCTCGACCGCCGCGGCGGCGACGTGTTTCTGCGTGAGGCGCCGAACCCCGCGGGCAGCAAACTGCGCCATGAAGGTGTGCAATGACCGGCCCCCTGCTGCTGGCGCTGGCGCCCCTGTTGCTGGGCGTCTCCCTGATGCTGTTTCGCCTGGGCCTGTACAAGCGCAGCGAACAGCGCATTCTCCAGCGCCTGGGGCGCGCCTTTGAATTGGTCCGCAGCGGCAATGCACGGCGCGCCTGGCTCGAGCCGCTGTTGCAACGTGCCGGGCTTGGCGCAACCGACTGGCAACCGCAGCGCTGGCTGCTGGCCTGGCTCGGCCTGGCACTGGTGGCGCTGCTGGGGGCCGGTTGGGTGGCCGGGCTGATGGTGCTGGTCGGCCTGCCGCTGCTCGGCTATTTCACCCTCAGTTGGCTATGCCGACGGCGCGTGCACCAGCTTGTCGAACAACTGCCCGCTTTGCTGGACTACAGCGTGCGCAGCCTCAAGGCCGGGCGCACCCTCAATGATGCGGTCCTTGGTGGTATCGACGGCTCTCGCGAGCCCTTGCGCTCGACCATGACCCGGGTACGGCGCAACGTACAGCTGGGCGTGCCGCTGGACGATGCGGTCAACGAACTGGCCGAGCTTTACAACCAGGACGAGCTGCGTCTGTTCGCCATGGGGCTGCGCATCAACCAGCGCTACGGCGGCAATACCAGCGAGCTGATGGAGAACCTGATCAAGTTGATCCGCGAGCGCGAACAAGGCAGCCGTCAGCTCAAGGCCATGACCGGCGAAACCCGCATCACAGCGATGATCCTGGGTGCCTTGCCGCTGTGCATGGTCGGCTACTTCCTGATGGCCAATCCGCACTACCTGCTGACAATGTGGCAAGACAGCAGCGGCCAGATGATGCTGCTGTTCGCCTTCGCCCTGCAGGTGGTCGGCTGCCTGGTGCTGTGGCGCATGATGAGGAGCCTCTGACCATGGCCTTGTTGCTCTGCGCCGTGTGCCTGTTCATCGCCGCCGGCTTGCTTGGCTTGCAGGCCGCCCGGCAGTTGCGTGCCCGCTACCTGGTCGCTCGCAGGCTGCAGGGGCGGCTGGCGCGCGAGGAGCGCCTGGGGGACTGGCTGCACTGGCTGGGCAGTAGCCCGCTGGGGCGGCGCCTGCAGAAACTCGACGGGGAAACCCAAGCCTTGCTTGACCGTGTCGGCTGGCGCCGCAGCCGCCAGCGGGCGCTGTTCGCTGCCATGCAACTGGGGCTGCCGCTGCTGGCGGTCGTGCTGACACTGATCCTGCAGCAAGGCGTGCTAGGCGGTGAAGGCACGCACTGGTTGGTCTGGCCGTTATGCGCCTTGGGTGCCAGCTACCTGTTGCCCAAGCGCTTGCTGGCGGTTGCCGCCAGACGGCGCCAGCAGCGTATCGCCCAGGAAGTCAGCCTGATGATTCCGCTGCTGCGCATTCTCTTCGAGACCGGCCTGGCCGTAGAGCAGGCACTGCGCGTGCTGAGCCAGGAAGGCCAGGCGCTGGTCCCCGAAATCAGCGAAGAGTTGCGCCAGGTGCTGCAACGGGTGGACTCGGGCCTGGCGCTCGGCCCGGAACTGGAAAAGAGCGCCCAGGTACTGGCCGTGGATGAGTTCATCGACACCTGCGTGATCCTTCAACAGTTGCTGGTACAGGGCAGTGGTGCGATGAAATCGCTGCTCGCACTCAAGGACCTGCTCGATGACCGGCGCCTGACACGCATGCAGGAACGGGTATCGAAAATGTCGGCAAAAATGTCGGCGGTGATGATGGTATTCCTCTTCCCGGCACTGCTCATCGTCCTGGCCGGGCCGGGATTTTCCGCCTTGACGCGGGCCTTGGGCCCCTAGGGAGTAATGGATGAAAGCGACCCTGTTGTTCACCGGCCTGCTCTTGCTGACAGGATGCGCCGGCCAGCAGCCTGAAGGGTTCGGACACTTGTTCGGCACCTCGAGCTGCGGCAAGCCGAACGCCGATCAGCAACTGGCGCTGAACCTGGCGGACGAGATGCTCAACGATGGCCGCCCGCATGCCAGCCTGGCGCACCTGGAGCAGTTGCCCAACACCCTCGACCAGGTACGCCTGCGCAAGGCCAGGGTCTCGCGCCTGTTGGGGCGCAGCGAAGCAGAACCGCTGTACCGCAGCCTGATCGGCGGCTGCCTCGCGGCCGAGGGTGAGCATGGCCTGGGCCAGCTCGCCTCGGCCCGGGGCGATGACGTACAGGCCTTGCAGAACCTGCAGCGTGCGGCGCGTCTGGCCCCCACCGACGAGCGGGTTCGCAACGATCTGGGTGTGGTGCTGATGAGCATGGGCCGGTATGAACAGGCACGGTTCGAATTCCTGACCGCCATCGAGCTCAAGGATGACAACCCGCTGCCCGCCGTCAACCTGGTGACCTTGGCGCTGCTGCAGGACAACTGGCAGCAAGCCACCGACCTGGTCGGCCGCCTGCGGCTCAAACCGGCGCAGTTTGCCCAGGCCCAGGCTCGCGCCAGCCAGATCAAAGCCACAGGACGCGGGCCGATAGCTTCGGCCAGTGGCGCAGGTGTGATGGTCAACTGAGCAAAGGAGAAGGTCATGATCAGGTATGTGATGCTGCTGGCCTGCTGCACCGGTATTACCACGGCCTGGGCAGAGGATTACCCACGCCAGCAACCGCCTGCGCTGACGGCAACAGAAGCGCTGCTGCGGGTGCAGTCCAGTGGCGAACAGGCGTCCACGCGCCTGCAGGTGCAGACGGCACGCGAGCGTGATCTGTCCAAGCAGCGCTGGCTGGAAACCTACAAGTACGCCATTCCGGATTTCTATCGCTGGACCAAGATGACTGAGTCGAACAACTGACCGGGCCTGGCGCTCTCACTGCAGGCACATGCTGGTCAGCAAAAAACCCACCAGCACAAAGGGCGCGAAAGGCTGCTTTTCAGCCCCCTGCCCTGCCCTGCGCCGCGCCCACCGCCGCAACAGCGCCCAGACCAGCAAGGTGCCGCCGGCGCCGATGAACGTACCGAGCACGTAGTCCTGGCTGGTGGCCAGCCCCAGCGCGCCGAGCAATTTGACGTCGCCGGCACCGAAACGCCCCATCGCGTAGCCGGGCAACGTGAGCAGCAACACAATCGCCAGTGCCCAGCCGGCATCACTGGCCCGGGCGCCGATCCAGCTGTGCCCGGTAACCGCCAGCCACACCAGCGCACAGGCTGCGACGCCCAGGGTCAGAAGGTTGGAAATCTGCCGTTCGCGGACATCTTGCCGGCTGCACAAGGCAAGCCACAGCAGCAGGGCGATACTGGATATTGGCAATTGGCCATCCCTGTTCGTCGAAGGCTTCTATGCTGTAACTCAGGACTCCTCGTCAGGGTAGACGCAATCATGCAAGCAGGCCCGGTAGCACGGCAAAAAGGCGCGGCAGCCATCGAGTTCGTCGCCGTCTTCATGATCTTTTTCACAGTGTTCTACGGCCTGGTCAGCTACACCCTGCCAATGCTGATGCTGCAATCGTTCAACCAGGCCAGCAGCGAGGCCGTGCGCCGCTGCGTGGCTCTGGACCCGAGCAGCGAGACCTATGACGACGATGTACAGGCGCTTGCCCATGCAGTGATCCGCGAGCAGTTGGCCTGGATGCCTGAGGCACTCGACTTCCAGCCGGCCGATGCACAGGTGAGCGTGGATGATGACAAGCTGCTGAAGGTGACGATCAATTATCCGAAAAGCAAACTGCACAAGGTGCTGCCGCTGCTGGTGATACCGCTGATTGGCGAAGTGCCCCGCTTGCCTGAGAGCTTGCAGGCCGAAGCGAGCCTGCAACTGTGAGTGGCCTGTTCGATCGCTGGCTGGGCAGCCATGGCGCAGAGCCCGCCGCGCAGATGCCGCATGCCGTGGGCCTTCAGGTGTGGCTGGACGATCAGGGGCATGTGCTACGCCTGGCCGGGCCCTTGCGCACGCTGCTGGCCGTACCCAGCCACGCGCAGGCGCGGGTGCACGACTACCTGTATCGGCACAGCTGGCTGGCTCTCGAAGGTGTGCCCGCCGATTGGCAAGGGCAAGCACTGGACCTGGATTTTCACACCGTGCACGGCCAGGCCCTGCAGACCCGTGGCTGGCTGCAACACCAGGCTGTCGGCTGGATGCTGCAGCTGTTCGATATCAGCGACCTGCTGCGCCAAGGCGCTCAGCAGGAGCAGTGCCTGACCTTGCGCCAGCTGGCCGCAGACGTCGGCCAGGCCGTGCGTGACTGCAGCGAAGACTGGCTGACGCAGACGACCGCCGAGCAACTGCTGCGCCTGGCCGAGCACTGGCATGCCGGCTCGGTACGCCTGATGTTGGCGGACCCATCGGGCTGGCGGGCGCATACCTGCAGCGAAAGCGACTGGCCTTGGCCCGATGACCAACGCCTGCAGCCTTGGCTGCAGGCACTTCCCGCCCATTTTCAGCAGGTCGCGCCTGACTTGCCGCACTGGCGGGCGACGTGCGCTGGGTTGCCGCTGTTCCTTGTGCCATACAGCCACGGCCATGAGGTACAGGCCTGGTTGCTGTGTGCGGGCGCGCCATCGGTGCCTTCACCAGAGGCGGCCAAGGCGCTCTTGCAAGCCTTGCTCGAGCCGCTGCTCGCGCGCCTGCGGCAACACCAGTTGCAGCAGCGCTCGCGCCATCTGGACGAGCTGCAACAGCAACTGGGCGCAGGCTGGTGGCAATGGCCGGGGCAAGGGCCGCTGCATTTCGATCCGGCCTTGGCCGCCAGCCTTGGCCTGCCCAGTGCGGTGAGTATCGAGCAATGGCTGGCGCGCCTGCACCCGGCTGATCGGGAGGCTGCGCAAATGGCCCTGGAGCAGTTGCGCAACGGTGTGGCATTGAGCTTGAACGTGCGGCTGCTCGAAGCCGACAGTGGCGCGGCGCCTCGCTGGCTGCACTGGGTCGGGCAGTTGCACGGCGGGCAGGGGCACGGCTTTGTGCTCGACATCAGCGCACTGAAAGCCCAGGAGCTTCAGGCCAGCGCCGCGCGCGCCCGGCTGGAGAACCTGATCGCCAGTTCGCCTGCGGTGATCTATATCCAGCGCTGTTGCGAGGGCGCGTTGCACAGTGAGTTTTTCAGCGCCAGCCTGACGCCGATGCTGGGCTGGCCCAAAGATAGCGAGCTGGCGCGCCAACCAGGCCAGGCGGTACACCCGCACGACCGGGCGCTATGGCTTGAGCGAACACGTACGCTGTTGCGCGATGGCCAGGTCCGCAGCCGCTATCGCCTGCGCGACCACTTGGGTGGCTATCACTGGGTGCTGGACGAAGCCCGGCTGTTGCGTGACGACCTTGGCCAGCCGGTCGAGGTGGTCGGCCTGTGGCTGGATGTCAGCGAAGCGACCGAGGCAGCCGAGCGTGTGCGCCAGAGTGAGGAACGCTACCGGGTGCTGGTGGAGGATTCACCCGCGATGATCTGCCGCTACACCCCGGACCTGCAGCTGCTGTTCGGCAACCGGCCGCTCGCCGAACAACTGGAGTGCGCACCTGAGCAACTGAGCGAGATGAACCTGGGCCAATGGATGTCCGACAGCCAGCGCCTGTCGTTTCTGCAACGCCTGGCCGACCTTACCCCGGAGCAGCCGCTGGGCAGCGCGGAGATCTGCCTGCAACTGCCAGGGCACAGGCATGCCTGGTGGGTGTGGGCCGAGCGTGGGCTGTTCGATGAGCAAGGCCGGCTGCTGGAAGTGCAGGCAGTGGGGCGCGACAACACGCAGGTAAGGCAAAGCCAGCAACAATTGATGCAGGGCGCCAAGATGGCCACGCTCGGCGAGTTGGCGACAGGGCTGGTGCATGAAATCAACCAGCCGCTGAACGTGATGCGCCTGGCCATTGCCAACACACTCAAGCGCGTGGAAAGCGGGGTGGTCGAAGTCGAGTACCTGACAGGCAAGCTGCAGCGCATCGATGCACAGGTGGGGCGCGTGGCCAGGCTGGTGGAGCACATGCGCACCTATGGGCGGCGCTCCGCGCTTGAGCACCAGGTGTTTGCAGCCTGGACTGCGGTGGATGGCGCAGTGGCGTTGCTGGCTGAAGGGCTGCGCGGCAAAGGTGTGGCGTTGCAGGTCGAAGAGCCGGATTTCTGCCCGGAGGTGCAAGGGCATGAGGACCAGCTCGAGCAGGTGCTGATCAACCTGATGGTCAACGCCCGGGACGCTTTGCTCGAGCGCCAGGTGGCCAGCCCACGGATCGGCATCTGCCAGCGTATCGAGCAAGGGCAACTGTGCCTGCAGGTGGAAGATAACGCCGGCGGTATCGACCCACGCCTGATCGAGCGCATCTTCGAGCCGTTCTTCACCACCAAGCCTGCGGGCGTGGGTACCGGGCTGGGGTTGTCGGTGAGCTTCGGCATCGTCGAAGCCATGGGCGGCAGGCTCGAAGCGCTCAATGGCGTTGACGGTGCCTGCTTCCAGGTGTTGCTGCCCATCTACAACACCAACTGAGCACGGCCGGTGGAGCAACTGAGGTTGGCGCCGACGTCGGTATTGACCAGATCGATTCCCAGAACCTTCAGCAGCACATTGACCAACGGGTCGATCAGGGGGCTGAGCAACCCTCTTATCAAGGGTTCGATGATGCCTTTGACCGTACCGAGTACATTGCCGGCGATCACCAGCACATCGCCGAGGCCACTGTTGGCGGTGGGTTTGAAGGCCTGGAGCTGGACGCCCAGCAAGGTGTCGCTGAGGCTGCCGACCACGTTGTCATTGGCGGGGCGCATGTTCAGGTACTCGGCGGGCTGCCCGATATTGGGCGGTTCGCTAACCGGGCCCTGGAACACCAGCGAGTGCTCTACCGGGGCACTGCCCAGCAGCTTGCTGTCGACCCGCAGGCCAAGGCCGCCACCGGCGTAGGGTATTCGGCTTTGGCAAGTTCCGAGTATCAGCAGCTTGGTGCAGCGTTTGGTGCCGATATCGATCAATGGCAGCGCCTTGACTGCGGTAGTGCCGGTGGTGAAGAACGCGTCAGTGGATTCGAAGCGCCCCACCGCCAGCTTGGCAGCAGCGCTCTGGGCCTGGACGGTCAAACGCTTGGGCGAGCATCTGAACGTGTCAGGAGACTGCGGGTCGAGGCGTGCCGTGGCTTCGGCGACCTCAAGGCCAATGTCCAGCTGAAGCTTGTCAGGCACGAGCACGATATCGGTCACGGTGCACGGCACACCCAACAGGCATAGCACCGACTCCAGTGTCGAAGCCAGGTTCAGGCTGAGCAGGTTGTTGAGCACGTTGGTCAGTGGCGAGGCCAGGTCGAGCACCGCATTGACCAAGCCGAAGACCGTGCTGAGCAGCGGCAGGTCGAGCGAAATCATCGCCCGTACCTGAGCCGTGTGAACCCTCAGTTCATCCGTACGCGGATCGCCGACCGCCGAGACCTGTTGCGGCTCGATCACCTTCAGCCGCACCCGGCCGTTGATCAGGCCGAGCACGCTAATCGGCAAGTCGGCAGTGGCTGCGCTTTCGCTCGCAGCCAGCTGGATCACCCCCTGCACCAGTTGCAACAGCTGGATGCTGGCGTCCAGCCCCGCTTGGGCAGTACCGTTCTGAATATCGAGAATGTCGCCCAGTTGCAGCAACGTGCTGTTGCCGGCCCCCAGGGCGACCTTGCCCAGGTTGGTGACAACATCGGCGGCGGCACCGCTTTGCTCAAGTACCTTGACCGCCGCTTCCAGCAATTGTGTGGCGGTGGCGTCGGCATTGAGCAGTTGCTCGTAGTCGCCAACGGTCAATTGCAGGTCGACAGCCAACTGCTCGAGGTAGTTGAGCAGGTTGAGGTCGGTTGCGGCTATGCCTTTCCAGCCTGCGAGGCCAAGCTGCACGTTGCCTCCCAAGGCGCCGAGCAGGCCATCGAGCAACACCGACTGTTGCGAATCCACCGTAGCCAACGTAGTGCGAATGCTCAGCATGGCCTGTGGCGGCAATGCCTTGGACGCCACCGCATGGGCCTGCAGGGTGGTGGTCAGGGGAGCCCCGCCACCTTGGGTCAGGATGTAGATGCCGGCGGCAAAACTGGTGGTGACTGTGTTGCTGACATCGACCCGTATCGCTTCGTTACGGGCATTGTCGCTGGTAAACGTGCGCAGGCTATTGGCACCGGTCTGCAGGTAACCGCAACTGGCCACCAAGGGGCTGCCAGGCGTGTGGCCGTTGCGGGCGGCGGCTACGCTGGCGATGGCCGTGGCCTGTGGGCCATTGCCCGTGCACACGGCAGACTGGCCTGCAGCTTCAAGCGCGGCCATGTCGGCGATGCGTTGCAACTTGCGCTGCTCAAGGTAAAGACGGCCGCTGTCGACCACTACCAGCATGAAAAGCAAGGCCAGGGCCAGTGTGGTAACCGCCATCAGGCCGATCGCGCCACGCTGCCGGGCAGCGGAAGAGGGAACCAAGGGCACTCCTTTGCAGGCCAGAGGCCAGCCATCGCGGCTTTGGTCACAGGAGTGTAGTCACACTAGTGGCTAATTGCCTTGCCCTGGGGCGCGAGGGCTACCGATCAAATGCCCTGAACCAACCCGGCATCTACCCGGTCAATTCCTGCAATCACCTATTGCGGGCCCAGACCATGAACAATCCATTCGAACAGATCAGCGCCGCCTTCGCCCCCGAGTACCGCGTAAACCTGAGCATCGAGCGCCTGGACGGCAGCATCATGCTGACACTGTCCGATGATGCCGGGGTGGTCGCCAAGCGCCTGATAACCCAGGCCCAGCGCAACGACCCGGTGCGCCTGCAGCGGGTCATCGACAGCATTCGCCTGGGCTTGGCCATCGAACTGGGGCAGAACCCTTTGCAGGTACTGGCCGCCCTCACCCGCGACCCACGCCAGCAGCCAGGTCACTCCATCGCCAACTGACGGCTACTTGCCCTCTTCCACTGCCTTGCCATTGGCGTCCAGCACCTTGGTCGAGGGGTAACGGTAAGAGGCGTAGCGCACCACCAGGATCGAAAACGCCAGCAGCAGGATGCCCCCGCACAGGTACAGCAGGCCCTCATCCGGCGCCTTGTGGTGCGACACATCACCGATCAGCAGGCGGGTGAGCGCGGTGATCGCCACATACAGCAGAAAGCGGATAGGCATGTGGTTGGTCTTGAAATAGATCCCGACCATCGCCCCAAGCTCCAGGTAGATGAACAGCAGCAGGATGTCATCGACGCTGATGCCGCCCTTGCCGAGCATGTCCAGGAACGTCATCACCGCCGCGTAGGCGGTAATGGCGCCGATGCCGAACAGGGCAAGGTAGTGAAACCCCTCTACACACAGATTGCCCAGCGAGTCGGCCGAGCCATGCAGGCCCTTGCGCAGCTTTTCTGCCCATTTGATGTTCACGATGTGCGATTCCCCGATACGACATGAAGGATGATGCGTCACGCGTGTGACGCTTGTGCCATGCAGTTAAAGGGCCAGGCCCCTGCTTTGGAAGGCGGCAGATTGCCGCAAGGCACCTGTGGGCTACGCTTTTTTGCGGCAAGGGTTGCACCTGAGGTGCGATTGCCATTACTGTATGCGCATACAGTGATCGATAAACCAACCGCAAAAAGGCACAGAGGTGATGAATGGCCGTCGAAGTGGTGTACCGCAGCAGCCGCGACCCGGAGCGCTTGTTCGCCGTTTTCTACACCTAATGCCTGTCCAGTTAGTGTCAAAATGCTTTGTTTTATTGTTTTAAATCAGCGCGTTAGACGCCAACTGACAAATCAGATACAGGAAGGCGGTGCATAGATTTTCGAAAGGACCTATGCCTAGTTATCAATGTTCATATGAAGACAAGCACGGATCGTAGAGATAACATCCATCGGATAGAATTTTTTTCAGGGCATTGCCCCAGGTAGGCAGCCCTTTAATTTTTGAGAGGCCATCATGGCAGTAGAAGTACTTTACCGAAGCACTCGAGATTTGGAGAAGGTTTTTTTGGATCGAAAACTAGCCGATGCACATGATCAAATGCTTGAATTGGCAGAAATTTTAACTTCCGTTCTCATTAAAAATGTACCAGGTCTTGACGAAAAACAAGCGGAGGACGCAAGCATTTTTATGGCGAAAAATAGAGCAATCTTTGCGTCGGCGTTTAAGAGTGGTGCTAATGCGTTGGATCAGTTGACAGGGAAAGACGATAGCGCCAACTGAGATGGTGTCACAACACATAGCCAACCCATTTGATGCATGGCGGAATCAGCATGCTTGAACGTCCCGCTTTCGGCTCCATAATCGCCCTTGATAATGGATAGCTATGGACGGGACGGTGCTTAAACTACTGAGCCTAGAAGTCCGATCGAATGCCCGATGCATCGAGAGTTTCATGGTCTTCGGATGTACTCGCCGCAGAGTCGATCCAATCCTCCTCTTGATCGTGCCAGTCGCCCGTGTCTACCATCAAAGAGTCTTCGACGAACTCTAGCGCCTCAGGATTTGGATTTGCCGCTTCGCAGGTCAATTCGCAGGTGTAATCGAACGACTCATCCAATTCGGCTCCATCGCCTCTTCTGAGATCAGAGTTAGATCCCCACTGCAGTGTTACCCCTATGCTACCGCTTACCCTGATGTGTACAGTCTCTGAGGTAATACTGGTAACCTCATGCGATTCCACATAGATTTCTTCAAGGGAATAGTGCGAGGCTAGCTCATCTACAGCGTCCAAACTTTCCCCAACAATCTGCTGGACCGTCGCATCATTGATCGCATGCGATAAACGATCCCCGACGGCGGCTCTGCACTCTTGGATGCAGGCCATCAGTCCGGCCACGGCTTCGATTGTTTCTACTGCGAGGTGCTCGATGTCGTCCTCCTCCATGAGGAAAACTTCTGGTGTGATGTGGACGTACCCGTTCAAACGGACTACGGCATCTCGAAGCTCCTCAAACTCCTGAGCGAAGTCCAACCGGAGCTTTGTTCGCACGTAGTGGTTGGAAAGCCCGCCCTGCGTTGCATACACACACCGCTCGACTCGCGTTACCTCCGGGACAACGCCTTCTGCCTTCTGCTGCCACCATATGCACTTTTTCACCTCGGCGTCTGGAGCCAGGCGCTTCAGCGTGTGACCCACCAGCTCGCGCATAGCAAAGGCGAAGTTATGAAAGCGAAGCCTGTTCCTGCGGTCTTCGAGATTAAACATCGCAGCTTCATAAAGGCAACGCTCGAACTGAGCATCACCGATTAGCTGCAAGATCCTTTCGTCCATGTTCTTCCTCTCGTCTACGACCATTCCGCATCATTGCTCAGAGCGGGGATGGAAGTCACCTACAGGCTAAGCACAACGGATGTTAAGCGCATCAGCTGGCCATGCAGTCAGGGCTTGGCCAATAATGACCTAGCAAGGGGCAACAACCCCAGATCCACACGATACACCCACGAGGATGTACTCGGCGCGGTAGAGAAGATCGCAAAGAAGAAAGGAAAAGGGAATGCAACTGTTGACGACATTGTCGCGAAGGTCCCCTTTGGATTCTGGGAAACGATTATCAAAGGCTTGAAGCATAAATCGCACCCTGCTGGCATGCAGGCTAGCGTTTTATCAATAGCATTTCCAAACGCCCCTGACCTTGCTACGACGCCATACGATGATGCGGCGTTTGTCGATAGACTGGCCAACCTACTTAGCCAAGTACGAGATGTTCGAAATAGGATTGGCCATCACGATCAGATCTGGAGAACGCCGGAGTTTGACTCCTATGGCAATCTGGGCTTTATACCTCGCCGGCCACGCCAAACGGTAAACAGCCTCCGTTTGCTCGCAAACCAAATATCTTGGCTAGCAGGCTGGATAGATCCCGAAATTACTAATTACATTAAGGCGTCCGATCACTGGTGGTCCCTGCAAGCTCTGCTGACAAAAGAAGCATTGACAGTCTATCGGAAGAACGGTGGTAGGGTCGGTACCTACGAGGCGGTGATTCGGATGACACCACAGCATGAAGCCGTCACTTGGCCTAACAAGACTCCTCGTACACCTGAAAAAATCCATAGGATCAATCGTCGCAGAGTAACTAAAAATATTTTCTATTGAAGCCAGTTACTGTTGATGAGCCGTTCGTTAGTCTTGAAAAATTCATAACCTGAAGGCCTATGCTCATACTGCACTGGGTAGCGCAAGCCTCTCCCCAAAATACACCTGGGCCAGCCTAGGCTCACTGACAACCAGTTGATCGCTGGGTGGAGAAAGTCCTAAGCTTACTGGCAGGAGATTAAACAGTTTAGGATGACAACATCTGAAACTCGCCTCCATAAAGATAGCACTGATTGCAGCTAATTCAATAGTAAAAACCAAGATAATTACTCTAGAATAGTCTATTTGCCTTCTAAAAGCCGTAACGATAAATTAAATGCGTAAGCTACTTTAATCATCCACTCACGCGTAGATCGCGCTCAGCCAAAAAAATAATTTCAGTGACCTTGAGGTTATCTCGCTGAGTTGAGTGATGAATGCTGTAACAAGCCCCGCCTACTACCTTATAGATATAGCCCTCTTCTGTTCCTGACGCGTCTTCAGCAATGCTCACTTCCTGAAGCGGTTCCATCACCCAGTCGTTACCGCCTCTCATGTGACCAGGTGACATCAGATGTGCTTGCGCGAGCCATGAGCGGTCATCAAGCTCCGAAAGCATCTGCTGTAGGATCGGTACCGTGGGGATCATCAGCATGCTGCCCACGATGTCGTCACCGTAATCGCGCACAAGCTCCACGTAAAACCATGGGTGGTGCAGCTCCAGCTCAATAAATTTCCAGTGACGGCTGGCGGGCTCGCCGAAAATACCGGCTGGGCTGAGTTCGGCATGGCTATAGGTCTTGAACATCGAAAAACCCTCAAAATATTAACAATAGTTAATGGATGTATGGCGTTCAAGACGGCTTCATCATTCCTTTTGTAGGAATGAAAAAATGGAGCTGAAACAGGCATTTGGTAAGGCCATGAGGTTGCTGAGGAAATCTCGTAGCCTCAGCCAAGAAGAGTTCGGCGGCCACAGTAGCCAAACCTACCTTAGTCAACTGGAAGCCGGAGGAAAGGGCCCTACCCTCGAAATGGTGCATGGGCTCGCCTCTGTCATGAATGTTCATCCTTTGACGATCTTGACCCAGTGCTACCTTTTTATGGACAAGGATGCCACTCTGGATTCAATCATTGAGCGCGTTCGTGAGGAGCTAAGCGTGACGCCATCGGACCGATGAGGAGGGGCGCCTGTCCCCCTTCAGCATGGACTGAGATGTCCGATCGGATGCAACCAAAGTCTGCGCGATCTGACCCTGCGGCTGGTTTGATCTTGGGCGCTACCTACGTGGAAGAGGAGAGGCAATGAAGGGCCGACGGAAGGTAAAGACTGATAAGTGGCGTATAAAGTCGGAAAATGAAGACGACGCCCGAAGGCTTTTGCGAAGGCGGGTACAGACGCAAGGAAGGTTTCTCGACATAGCAGCACATGCCGGCAAAGGAATGGAACCTGTTGGCCGAATTGCCGGTTGAGAGATAGGCTTTCACCTTTGAGGTTTGCAAATGAAGGATCCTCAGATATTAGCGCTGTGCCCATGCTCGCCGCAGGGGTGCTGGAGCATCGACCACCGAAGCTTCAAGGGCAGGTGCGAAGAAATCGTGCATCTGGCAACGCTGGTGCTTGGCAGTCGAGTGCTTGCCGCGCAATGGCTGTACAAGCCAGCAATCGGGCTAAGGCATCAGTCACCTTGCAGCACCTTGGTGACTCGATCGGGCTACCAGCAAGTTGTGACACTCCTAGGACGAATTGAACACGGTGTCTACACTTAACGCCGTTGGGTTCCATGCCAGAGGACCTGTCTACATCTCGTCTGACATAGGATTAGCTGTGTCTATCGCAGGATCTAACTCGAACCGCATCAAGCGTATGCCTAAGGGGAAGCCCCTTTGTTAGGAAGGTATTCGAGCGAACGGGCTCACGCTCCGCGGTAAACAAAGCTCTGTCTCGGATGGTGCTCAGTGGTTCGATAGCGCGGTCATTAGCGACTGGCTGCTTGCGACCTCAAGCAGACACGGCCCTAAGCTGAGTTGTCAGCGCCATCGCCGCCAGCCGGAAGCAGGATTATCACTAAACTCCTTCATACTTGCGAAAGCAGAGCTTGCCGGTGCTGGCTCCAACATCCAGCCTTCGCAGTGGGTCGAATGCTGCCAGTAGGGGGCAAGTGGGCGTAGGATGGAGGCTTCCCCATCAGCTCATAAGGAGCCGCCCCTTATGAATGAATCCGTGCGGACAACCTTGAAATGCCAAGAACCAGGTGATGGTACTGGGGATGTCATCACTGACCTCCCGGACGATATCCTCGAACGCATGGGTCTCAAAATCGGTGATTCCCTGAGCATACAGCTGATAGGCGGGAGCATAGTGCTAAAGCCAATTAGTGATGCAGACGCCCAGCCCTAAGGCAGCTTTCGACCCACAGCGGTCGTTGTCGACCGGCCGCTTCATAGGTCGATTACGCTCAGTCGCCACCTGCTGCGACCCAGGTTACCCATGACTAGAACGGCAGCAACCGAGATGCCAGCCTAGGTCTCAACACTGGTCAATGCGCTTGATTGGCCCGAATTGCTTGAACGTACACTGCAGGCGCATCGCTCGCGGTACAAACGGATCGTGGAACACTGCGGTGGCAAGGTCGACATTCACAGCGAGCAAAACCTGGGCAACCAGATTCAACTGACTTTTCTGCTCTCCAATTGAATATTGCAGCTGATACGAGCGAGTATTTCAATCGCACTTCGAGCATTCAGAGGCCGGAGTACGTGCTTCCGGCCAAGGGCTTGCAAGGGGCAGTGAAGTCTAGGGCTGAGCGATACGAGGATGTCTGGACGCTCATCATCCCGAGCACCGTGTGGAACAGGTTGTCATGGCTCAATGGCGAGTTTGTCTGGGCTTTCAAGCAGCCCATATTCAGCCGTTCGCTCTTCGCGATAGAGTCAGACATCCAGAGCACCATTGGCACCTTGGTTTGCTCGTCCGGGGCCATCGCATAGGGCAGCCCATGTAGGTAGAGGCCACCCTCTCCCAGTGACTCCCCATGATCCGAGACGTACATGAGCGCAGTGTCGAATTTGGTGTTCGCAGCCAGGATGTCGATCAGCCCGGCCGTTACGTAGTCGGTGTAGAGGATCGAGTTGTCGTAGGCATTGATCACCTCCTGCTGCTTACATTTGTCGAGCTCATTGGTCTCGCAGACCGGCTCGAATTTCTTGAACTGCGAGGGATATCGCTTGTAGTAGGCTGGGCCGTGGCTGCCTTTGTAGTGGAGCACCAGGACAGCATCGCCTTCCTGACGGTTGATGAAGTCCTCCATTTCCGAGAGCAGCACCCCGTCCTTGCACTCGTCGCTGGTGCACAGCTGAGCATCCGCATGTTGGGTAGCCTTGTGGTTAGGCACCCGGTCACAGACCCCTTTACAGCCCGAATTGTTGTCAGTCCACATTACGCTGATGCCTGCGCGCTGAAGCACATCGAGTAGCCCTTCTCGGCTCTTGGCCAAGCCGTCCTTGTACTCATCCTTGCCGACGTCCAGGAACATGCACGGCAGTGATACCGCGGTGGCGGTGCCGCAGGAACTCACATTTGAGAAGCTTATGACATTGCGTTTTTTCAGTTCCGGATTCGTATCACGGGAGTAGCCATTGAGGGAGAAGTTGGCAGAGCGTGCTGTCTCCCCCACTGCCAGCACCAGCAGCTTGGGTTTGCGAGCTGCTCCCTGCCTTTTCACTACTGCATCGGTACCGATGGTGGTCAGTTCTTTCGGCGTGGCCAACTGACGTTTCAGGTAGCCATGACTGGCCGCAAACAGGTTGGTGGGAACCAGAATGAGCCGAATCTCCCGGTTGTTGCGCAGCAAGGACGCATAAGACTGGTATTGGCTCAGCACAATGCCGGCAAGGGTGACTAGGGCAAGCGAAAGGACAATGAGTCTACTGGCCAACGCTTTGATCCAGGGCTTACGTCGGAGCGGCACCTGACTGATCAGGTAAACGGGCAATCCCCCTACCATTGCCACCCAGAGGCCGAGCTTCCAGTTCAGTAGCTCGGAGACCTCACTGACGTCGGTCTCCACGACGTTGGTGAACATGGTGTAATCAATGACGATGCCGTAAGCATTCATGAAGTAGCTGGCGAAAGCCGCACTGATCAGGATCAGGCACAGTAGCGGTTTGGCGAGCCGTGCCCATGACAGCAGACTGAGTATGGTAAACACCCAAGCAAACACAACAACTGGCAGGCTACTCGCGAGCAGCCAATTAACTTCATCGGCATTGAAAATCAGCCGCGTAAGAACACGCCAAAGCTCAGCGTTCGTAAATAGCAACAACCAAAGAGTTACCAGCCCGATGAGCAGATTGGTGCTGATGCCTTTTTGTCGAGTACTGCGAATAGCAAAGATCAATCTACTGAACAGGGTGTGAACAATGGATTTCGAAGGTGTCATTATCAAACTCTAGGAGGCTGCTGATCCATGACGCATGGCTATGGAATCCTCGGTAGCTACCAGGCAAACCATCGACAGATACTGTGCGAAGGTGGGCGTGCGGAGCGCCAGAGACCCCGAGCCCTATGGCTTAAGGGCGCTTAGGATGTTTGAGGCAAAAGAATTGAATGAGAAGTAAACTCTCGCTAGGCGCATTATTTCCGGAACACGATAACGACACGATGACCTCGTGATTACAATGCTGTCAGAATCGCAGCAATGGCTTTTTTGATTGTGATCGACCAGGCTATGATAAAAAATCGGACACGTTCGACTGCTGTGTGGTTAGTGCCACCCAGCGAATTAAATTAAATTTCATAAACAAAATGGGCTTGTTTTGTCGTACGCTCATTTTGAACTTTTACTTCAATTTAGAAGTCTTTCTCGCGAGCAGAACACTTCCTTAACTTTTGCCCGTGCTTATGTCACTTATCAATGAGGGACGAACACCATGAGCTTTTTCAAGAACATCTTGGGCGGCCACCACGGCCGGGGAAACCACGGCGGTGGTAAGCACCACAGTGGTGGGCACGGGAGCGATCGGCATGACCGCTATGACCAGCAGCAGAGCTGCGACGGCAATGACCGGGTAATTGACAGTGGGCGGGCAATATCCCAAGCCCCAATCACTGATCTGCAGCCTTGCAGGCAGTGCCGGACCGCTAACGCCCCATCTGCGCGCTTTTGTCTAAACTGCGGAACACCACTATCGAGTGGCTGCAAGGCCTGCGGCTCCTCGCTGACGTCAGGAGCGAAATTCTGCAGCCAGTGCGGCCAAGCCACGCCTTAGCGCCTGGCCACCCTGGTAAGCCAACGCGACCACCCCCCTGCGCAAGGAGAAATACGTGGGATCGAATCATGATCATGGCAGTGCAGCAGTACGTGAGGGACATCAGAAGAAGCTAGTCATGGCATTGGCCCTGACTGGCAGCTTTATGATTGCTGAAGTAATCGGTGCATGGATAACCGGCAGCTTGGCGCTGCTGTCGGATGCATCTCACATGTTCACTGACACCGCCGCCTTGGCGATATCGCTGATTGCGCTCCAGATAGCCAAGCGGCCGGCGGATCAAAAACGAACCTTTGGCTATGCGCGGTTGGAGATCCTGGCCTCCACGCTCAACGCAGTCCTGCTCTTCCTGGTGGCAATGTACATCTTGTACGAAGCCTACCAACGCTTCTTCATGCCGACGGAGATCGCCACTGGCGCGATGATGTGGATCGCGATCGCTGGCCTGATCATCAACCTTATTTCGATGCGTCTTCTGGCATCTGCCAGCAACGAGAGCCTCAATGTCAAAGGGGCTTACCTCGAAGTTTGGAGCGACATGCTCGGATCGTTGGGCGTAATCATCGCGGCTCTCATTATCCGCTTCACTGGCTGGACCTGGGTCGACACGATTGTCGCTGTTGCAATCGGCCTCTGGGTACTGCCGCGGACATGGCAGCTGCTTCGCGAGAGCCTGGGCATCCTCATGGAGGGTGTCCCAAGGGGGCTTGACGTCGCGGCAATCGAGACCACCATCCGCAACGTTGATGGCGTCACTGATGTACACGATTTGCACGTTTGGGCCGTCAGTAGCGGCAGCAACGTGATGACTTCGCACGTAGTAGTGGGTGACACAGCAGATGGAGATGCCGTGCTGGCGGGCGTCGTGGAAGCGGTCAGCGATGCGTTCGAAATCCACCACTGCACCATTCAGATCGAGCGCGCAGCTTTCCACCAGAGCATGCCGTTACCGTCGCACTGATCGGTTGGTAACCACCTGGTCAACGCACCACTCTTCAAACAGAGAGAGTGGTGTCGTAAAGGAAAGATCGGGAATGATAGGCGTCAAAACGGCAGGAGCACTTCGTGAGCGCCTTGGGAAGATTCCGACAGACTCTCTCGAGTGCCCGTAGGAGGTTCAGCAATGGCTTGGATCATCACGAAGTACTTAGTCACTGCCGGAATAGTGATTCTAGTATCAGAGCTGGCAAAACGTAGCGACAAGCTGGGTGGCCTAGTTGCCGCTCTGCCTCTGGTCACGGTCATGACGCTGATCTGGCTGTACTTGGAAAACCAGAGTATGGAAAAGATAGCTAATCATGCCTGGTATACGTTCTGGTACGTCCTTCCAACCCTGCCAATGTTTATCACTTTTCCGGTGCTGCTGCCCAAACTGGACTTTTGGCCGACGCTTATCATCAGCATCATCATCACCATGGTAAGTTTTGGGGGCTTTGCTCTGCTGCTACGTCGTTTTGGCATCGAGTTGCTGTGAGCTAAGCGCCGGGGGCAGCAAGTGGGTGGCCGCTCACCGACTATTAACGCACTCGCCTTTCACCAGGTAGCGAACCATGTGCAATTCGCCCTTCGAGTCCTCGTAGGCCATCATGCTTTTCACGTTGCCGCAGTACCGCACGTTGGGCGACACGTACACCAACTTCCCAACGTCCAGATTCATGCCATAGGTGTAGTCTTCAAGCTCTGGCATGGGCTTCTTCACGCTCTGTGCATAGCGCTCTGTAGCCTGCCGAGCAGACTGCTCAAGATCCTCATTGATCTGCACGCTACTTAGAGCATCTGTCGACAGCACAGAGAAGAGCATGAATACGGCAATTGCAGATCTAGTGGTTTTCATGAGAAGTCCATTAATAAAAAAGCGCCCACGGCGGGCGCTAAAATTCACCTTACCAAAGGAGCGTATGGTTCCAAGGTGAATGCATTGGCGTGAGCAGGGTTTCGTTACTCCCGCCATGCTGCTCCGGATGAGACGACTCCAAAGCAGCGCTGCCTGTGTGCTGTACTAAAACTAGCAAAGGCGGCTAACGACAAGATGATTGTGAAATTACAATTTGGACATGTAATAGATTGTAAAGTAATTATCTGCACTTTCGACGGATCAAGAAATCATAGCCGCGCGCAGCGCAGCGCATCCTGCGATGCCACTGATCGGTGGTTGGCAACGAGCTCTTGGTAGCTCCCCAAGGAATTTTCCTGGCAAAACAGAACGGCTTGGCAGAAATGCCGCCTTTTACGACCGAATTCACATGCCAGCTACTGAGTGCTCAACCGGCTGAAGGCCGCTGAATCCGCTAAGCTCAAAGGGTATGCCGGTATGACTGTCAGCAATCTTACGGCTACATTACAAATTTGTAGGATTTCGCCACGGCCAGCTTCTTCGCGTTAAGATTCAAGCGTCCTCAGGTGACCACGGCGTATGGACAGAGGTAGCGACTACCGCATGCCATGCACTCAGCCGAACCTTTAAACAGCCTGCAAACCTCTTGGCGGATTGGCCAATTCCTTCTTCACACCTTGAGATAAGTCATGCGCGTTCTAGTTGTCGAAGACGAAATTAAAACTGCGGAATATCTTCAGCAGGGCCTATCCGAAAGCGGGTATGTCGTAGACATTGTGCACAACGGTGTTGATGCCCTTCACCTATTCAACGTCAATGTCTATTCGTTGGTTCTCCTCGATGTGAACCTCCCAGGTATCGACGGATGGGATCTGCTGGAAACCATCAGGAAATCCAGCCGGGTCCGCATCATCATGCTCACAGCCCGTGGTCGCATCAACGACAAGCTCAAGGGATTGGATGGCGGCGCGGATGACTACTTGGTGAAGCCCTTCGAGTTTCCCGAGCTGCTTGCTCGCATCCGTTCTCTCCAGAGACGTGGCGATGAACTCGTCGAGAAGAGCTCGCTGAAGATTGCCGATCTGGAACTCGACTCCGTGCGCCATCGAGTTTTCCGTGGTGGCACACGCATCGATCTCACCACAAAAGAATTTGCGCTCCTGCACCTGCTCATGAGCAGGACGGGTGAAGCGCTGACTCGTTCCCAGATCATCTCTCTGGTCTGGGACATGAATTTTGACTGCGACACCAACGTCATCGATGTTGCGATCCGGCGATTGCGCTCAAAGATCGATGACCCGTTTGAAACCAAGCTCATTCATACGCTTCGTGGCGTTGGGTACGTTTTCGAGGAACGCGCATGAGTCCGTTCAGCCTGGCTGCAAAGCTAGGGTTCAAAGTCGGGTTGATGAGCGCAGCATTACTGCTTCTGTTCGCGACCTTTGGCTACTTGATGGTGGGTCAAGCGCTGGAAAGAAATGCCAGAGCAGACCTAGAAGTGAAGATGGCAGGCATGGCTCACAACCTGTCCACTATCAACGATATCTCCGGCGTCAACGCGGATGCGCACCAGCTAGTTGATTTGGTCATGGGCCATAACAACCTGTACGTGAGCATATTCGATACATCAACAAAGCAGGTACCTTTGCTCTCGATAGGCTCAAAGCAGGTCAATCTGGAGGTGCACAAGTTCCAGCCGGCTGCGCAGCCTAAAGAGCATGAATGGCGTGATACCCAGGACCGCCCACTGTTGAGCGCTTCTCGTATCATGCGCTTAGCCGATGGAACCGAAGTCAGCGTCTACATGACCATGGACCAGTCATCCAGTGAGGCCCTGCTCGATGCATTGCTGACCTGGGCCCTGATGATGTCGCCCGTCATCCTCGCATTGATCTTGGCCATCGCTTGGTGGACCGTGCGCCGCGGACTGCTACCTCTGACCAAGTTCTTGAAAGTTGCCTCGAAAATCTCCACCGAGAGCCTGGACCATCGCCTGCCAACGGATGGAATGCCCTCAGAGCTTAAAGAGCTCGCTGACGGCATTAACATCATGCTGGCTCGCCTAGATGACGGTGTGCAGCAGCTTTCTCAATTCTCTGACGATCTTGCTCACGAGTTGCGTGCACCGCTTTCCAACCTGATGGGTAAGGCCCAGGTTGCCTTGACCAGAGAACGATCGCTTCAAGAGTACCGGGAAGTGCTGGAATCGTGCACAGAAGAGCTGGACCGCATGAGCCGGATGGTTTCCGACATGCTGTTCCTGGCTCAGGTCAGTCACCCAGCATCCATGGTGGAGTTTGAACCCGTGTCGCTGGTCGACGAGGTTGAGCGTGTATGCGATCTCTTCAGCATTTCGGCAGAAGAAGGCGAGATCCAGCTGCAAATCTCTGGCAATGAGGACGTAGTGCGCGGTAATCGTCTCATGATTCAACGGGCCGTCTCGAACCTGGTGTCAAATGCTATTCGCTACTGCCCACGCGGCCGCACGGTCTACGTGAAGGTGCAACACGGTACGAGCGGTACGACATTGAGTGTCGGCAACCCGGGCCGGGGGATCGCGAGGGAACACCATGCGCATTTGTTTGAACGTTTCTATCGAGTGGACAAGAGCCGAGCACGGAGTGAGGGCGGTACCGGTCTAGGCTTAGCCATCGTTCAGTCGATTATGAGCTTGCATCAGGGCTCGGCGAGCGTGGAAGTAACCGAAGAGAACTTCACGTGGTTCCACCTTCACTTTCCCGAAGCCCAGTTTAAAGAACCTGTAATGGCTGCTGCTTAACCAGCGCAGACATGCATAAGCCCGTCAATTGACGGGCTTTTTTGTGTGCAAGCATCAGTGCCTGAGGACCACAGGCTCCATGGGCGATCGCAAAATCACCGACTTTATGATCCTCTGCTCCTCTGGATTGGCATTCCTCCACAGTTGGGTGAAATACTGCGCGTTCACCCTTTCCTGAGCGCTTACGCTGGCAGCAGTGTCTATAAAACGCATCGTCGTGTAGACACTGATCAACCCCAGGATGAAGAACGCTGTTGCCACGACCATCACATAACGTTTGGCCAAAACCGGGGCACGCTTGAGCTCCAGAATGGAGATATTGGCAGCCTTAGTCGCTGTAGAAAGCTCCGCGATTAGCGGTTTAATGGCCGTGTCGACTCCCCGACACGCGGCGGAATATGCCTCTGCCGCAGCTCGCAAAGCGACCTCTTCGGCATTCGACCAAGCTTTCTCGGCCTTCCGCACCTCATCTTGTATCTGCCGGCCGACAGTATCGACCTGCTCCACAAGGTCGTTCGACTTCTCCAGCACGGCGCTGCAGGTACGTGTCTGAGCGGTCAGCTCATCAATTTGGACAGTGAACTTTTCAGTGCTTCGACGAAAATCACCGATCGCAACCGCCCAGGGCTCTATGTCATTCATGGCTATCTCCGAGAGCGGCCGAAAGCCGCACTGATTATTTAAGTAGATATCAAAATTGTAATTTTAGGGAAAATTTAACATCGCCCTCAGCAATGCCGAGATAGACATGATCCTTCCAGATTTGCAGATTTAACGCATCATCCCGGCCGCCAAAATTACGGAATTGTAATTATTGACTCACCTTGTCGTTAGCTTCGCGTTCCTAAACTACAAACCAACAAAGGCCGCTAATCAGGCGGACCTAGTAAAAACCGAGGCTCACAATGAAATTTGTCAAATCGATCGCTATTGGCAGCCTGCTGCTTGGTCTCACGGGTGTCGCTTATGCCGAAGGCGGCTACGAGAGAGCGAAACAGTTCAATGAAAACTTTCGAACTGAACAGGCTCGCCTATGGAGCGATGACTCTTCGGATCAGAACAAACAGCAAGTCGCTCAAGAGCAAAAGAAAGAAAGCAAGGATGGTAAGGAACAAGCCGATAATTAATCGGCGGTTAAACAGGACTCTAAATGACGAAAGCAATTTACAAAAAAGCCAGGGTACAACCTGGCTTTTTTGTGTCTGGAATTTAGCCTTCGTCCGTACGAGACGCTCCCGCATCAATTTCTCCAGCCAATCCGTTGTTACTTTGCTGAGCGTCCTTCCAACGACACAGCATTAGCTGGCTGGCGTTTACTTCGGTGATCTTGACGCAGCTCAGGTTGACAGGCAGTTCAGCGTTGCTGTCACGCAGGCGCCTGGATAGGTAGAACGAGCTATCACGTGGCCACTTAGCAGGATCCTGAATGTTCTCTGACTTCCCGCTGCTGTAGAACTCCGACGAATACGAGCGACGGCCAGGGTAGATCAGCGGAGCCGACTGAGCTGACTGCAAATCACTCCAGGCTTCAACCACATCTCGCTGGTTCTGAGGTCGCTGCTCCATTACCCCTGCAATGATGATCCCCGCACCTACGATTGGGAGTACTACAGCGCTCGTAGCGGCAGCCCAAGTGGTCTTCGGGCCTGCATCGCAGATCCGTCCAGACAACAACATGGCCCAGGCTGGTAGAGATGGAAGCAGGTAGGTCCACAGAATGTTACCGGCGAATGTAAAGAATATGGGAGTTGCCAGCGCCCAGAGCCAGAGGTAGGCCTCGAATCGCTGCATTGATCCGCGCTTGCGAATCAGCAGAGGAAGAAAGAAAGCCCATGGCAATAGCGACAAACCGAGCTGAATCCAGATGGTGCCGTATGGCTTGGCATGAGCGCTGCCATAGAGGTCTCCAGCCCAGTTGCTGACGACGTAACGACTCCAGTGTTCACCAACGAAAAAGTATTGCATGAACCCCGGCGTTTTCATTTCGGCCGCGATATACCAGGGCAAGGATATACCGAGCATTAGGACAAGGCCGCCGATCCAGGGAAGTATCAGCACTCGCCCCCACTCTTTATAGAGAACCACCCACACGAATGCTGGCGTGCCCATAAGCACCAAAATGAGCGGACCTTTAGCCAGTAGGCCCAGGCCCAGCCCGGCGAACATCAGGTAGGCATCCGCGTTGCTGGAGCACTTCATCCAACGCCAGAATCCATAGCTGGAGAGCAAAATCGAGAACGACAGAACAGGGTCAGTCAGCACGACTCCGCTGGAGACTAGGCCAAGTGTCGTACTAGAGAAGATGATGGCGGCCCAGATTCCAGCATTACGCGAGATCTGCTGAGTACCGAGCTTGATGATGATGAAACAGCTGCCCAGATGCAGCAGCCAGGCCGGGAATCGAGCAGCGAACTCATTCACCCCGAAAACCGTCATGCTCGCAGCCTGGGTCCAGAAGGATAGCGGCGGCTTACCCCAGAACGGTACCCCGTAGTCGAACATCGGCGTGATCCAATCGTTTAACTCGACCATCTTGCGTGCCATTTCGGCATAGCGTGCCTCCGATGTGTCCATCAGTGGGTAGACGCCCAAACCCAACAAGCGCAATACCAGAATTGAACCCAGGATCCACCACAGGGGCCGCTCTTTTCTCAGATTCAGCATTTCTTACCCTCGATCAAAGGCACCGAAGCATGGAGCGACACGGGATCTGCCTTGCTGTTGCTCTTCAGGAAATAGCGAGGCCGGCGTTTGACTTCTGCGAGTGCCACGCCTAGGTACTCCCCCACCATGGCAACTCCGATGCACAGAAATGAAGCCATTCCGACGAGCAGGTGATGGACGTCGAAGCTGCCTGCTACGAGCGATGCAAGCATGTAGCAGATGCTGGAGACGAATAGACCGAAGCTGATTAGACTGAATATGCGTAGCGGTTTGCGAGAGAAACTGACGATGCTCTCAATGGCCAAATTGAAGAGGCCAGCGGCGTTCCACTTGGTGCTACCGGCATGGCGCACAGTACGATCGTAAGGCAGCTCGACGGTGCGAAAACCTACCCAGCCGATCATCCCCTTGAGTATTCTGGAACGCTCATCCAGCGCTCGAAGTGCCGCCAGTGGAGCAGGTCCGATCAGGCGGAAATCGCTGACATCGGCGGGCAGATCAACCTTTTCAACCAGGCGCTGCATGACCCAGTAGTAAGCCCGGGCACTCACACGCTTGAACCATGAATCACCGGTTCTAAGGTTGCGCTGCATGTTTACTACATCGTAGCCACGCTGCCAGAAATCCACCATGGCCGGGATGAGCTCAGGTGGGTCCTGCAGGTCGACGTCAATGAAGATTAATGCGCTGCCACGGGCATGATCTATCCCGGCGCTCAGTGCTGCCTCTTTGCCGAAGTTGCGGCTGAGGAACAGACTACGAACAGCCGATCCATCCTGATAATCGCGTAGCAAATTTGCAGTTCGATCGTTGCTTCCATCATCAATGTAGAGAATCTCACAAGAGACAGGTAGGCGCTTTACGACGCGGGTGATGCGCTGATGGAACTCTGGAATGCTCTCCTCTTCCTGAAAGCATGGAACGACTATGGTTAATAAGGGATCAGGGCGCTCGGGAAAGCGATGTAATGTCTGCATGATTGAATGTCCAGAAACGGTGTGCAATGAATCCAAGTGCAGTGAGCGTCACAGTCACTAGGACCTGGGAGATGAGCGGTGACAGATTCGACTTGATGAGCAACCACATACCCACGCCGTTGCCGATGTTTGTTGCTAGCGCGACCAGTGCAAACCGAAGAGGCTGAAATTTCCGAAAGCCATCCGCCTTAAAACAGTACGCCCTATTACCTATGAAGCTTGCAATAGCGCCTACCAGGCCGCCGAAAATACTGGCTAGAAATGGCGTAGACATCTCTGTAGCTACCAGCAACAGGAACACAAAATAATGGATTGCAGTGGCTATGAATCCGATCCCTAGATAACGAATCAGTAACCTATAAAGAGGTGGGCTTTTATTTTCCATGTCCGAAGCCTATGGAGGCAAAGGTGAAAAAATGGTGAATCAAATGTAAAAGCACCGCTACCTAAACACACATGTTTCGAGGAACAAAAAAACGGGATGCTAGGCTAGCAGGCTATAATATCAGCAGGATTGCTTGAAAATTACGCTTTGGCAATGAAGGGCCTCCAATAACGCACGCATGACCTACACATTACAATGTTGACAATATAAGGAATGCCGGGCGGCGTTGAGATAAATTCCCCGCATCAAGGGGGACCTAATGGTTACACAAAATGAAACATATACAAGCGGCTCTGTTTCTTACAGTCCTGACATATTGGATGATCTGCCAATTGATGATCAGCTAGCGCTAGAATTTTTCGCAACAGCACGTTGTGCGAGTTTCAAACAGGCTGCCCGAGGGCTCAATGTACCGGTGGTAGGCTTGCGGAAACGCCTAGAAAAGCTTGAGGAGCACATCGGTGCTCCAGTATTTGTCTATAAGCACAACAAGCTTGCTCTGACGCGCACAGGCGAAAGGGTCAGTCATTACCTGAGCCAGCTCTTCGGCCCAGACGGCCTCGGCAAGGCCGGCGAGAAGGAAGTGCCCAGGCTTACCATCGCGATCACGGAGCCGGTGCTCAGCGACATCGTGAACCGCGATCTGGTCGCATATGTGCGGGATCATGCCGAAATGCAACTAGAAATCCACTCTGAGTGCACAGCGAGAATGCTCTCTGAGTGTGAAGTTGATGTAGGCATAATTTTCGTCACCCCGGATGATGACGGCGAGCTCGATCGAAACCCTACCTATAGGTTTGAAAGGCTTGGTCGAATTGGGCATTCGCTGTTTATTTCCAGTCGCTACTCACGAAGCGTCACGCTGCCAGTTGAGAACGTGGATCTGCATAACTTCATGCTCGTTGTCCCTTGGGATGATGAGATCTTGGCAGACTCACAAAAATGGGCTTCGATAATGGCCGAGCATCAGGGAGGCACAACACGGGTAAAAAACTATAACTTGTCACGCGGCCTCGTCGTCGGAGGCGCTTGCATCGGTGTGCTGCCGGACTACAGTAGAAAAATGGAAAGGAACATCATTCCTATACCGGGTTTCCTGGATGACCTAGTGGAGAAAGATATCTATCTTGTTATCAAATCGACATGCATTCGTAACCCACAGGTATTGGAGATCCGCAGATTGATAAAAAAGAGCTTTTTTGATAAGAAGGATTGGCTTGTTCGGTGACAATTTTGTTAGGTTACAAAATCTCCCCTTAACACTCCAGCAACACAACTGTCATTTTTGCTTGCAAACTAGTCAGAGTGCTTAGAACAAAGGCATCTTGTTACAGCGGGTGACGAACGTGACCTGCTCCTATCTTCAAGATCTATAACGGCCGGCACAGGGCGAAACAATCTGTCGGCTGCTAGCACTTAACACACGAGAGGCAAGCAATGATCCGTTCTTCGAACATGCGGGAAAAGCTGTTGGTCGCTGCAATAGTAGGCACATTTTCCTCGCAAGCATTTTCCGGAACAGTCACTACCGACGGAGCTGACCTAGTTCTAAAAACCAAGGGCGGTCTTGAACTTTCTACCACCGACAAGGAATTCAGCTTCAAATTGGGCGGTCGCGTTCAGGCCGACTATGGCCGATTCGACGGTGTCTTCACCAAGAACGGCGATACCGCAGATGCGGCCTACTTCCGTCGCGCCTACATCGAGTTCGGCGGCACTCTGTACCGAGACTGGAAATACCAGGTCAACTATGACCTGTCCCGCAACACTGGTAACGACTCCGATGGCTACTTTGATGAGGCCAGCCTGACGTACACCGGCTTCGCCCCAGTCCAGCTGCGTTTCGGCCGCTTCTACACCGATTTCGGTCTTGAGAAGGCAACCAGCTCGAAGTGGACAACTGCCATGGAGCGAAACCTCTCCTACGACGTAGCCGACTGGATCAACGACAACGCCGGCATGGGTGTTCAGGCGACCAGCACCATCGCTGACATGGCCTACCTGTCGGGTAGCGTTTTCAGCGAAACCAACAACGACTCCGACGGTGACAGCACCAAGCGCTACAACGTGCGTGGTGTTTTCGCACCGCTGCACTCTGACGGTAATGTCCTGCATGTCGGTGCCCAGTATGCCTATCGCGACCTCAAGGACAGCGCCGTCGACACCCGTATACGCTCGCGCCTGGGCGTTCGCGGTGTAGACACCAACGGCGGCGGCGATGCGGGAACCAACGGCAATCGCATGCTGTTCGGTGGTGCTGCTGCGCAAGAAGGCCTTTGGGACAACGATTCGGTCTGGGGCGTTGAAGGCGCCTGGGCCACGGGTCCATTCTCCGTTCAAGCTGAGTACCTTCGCCGCAAGCTGAAGGCTGATCAGTCCGCCAATGACATGAAGGCTTCGGGTTACTACGCACAGATGGCGTACACGCTGACCGGCGAACCGCGAATTTATAAGCTCGACGGCGCGAAATTCGACACCATCAAGCCACAGAACAAAGATCTGGGCGCCTGGGAAGTTTTCTACCGCTTCGACGATATCAAGGTCGAGGATGGCAATCTGGTTGCCACCGCGGACCAATCCGATGAACGCAAGGCCAAGAGCCACACGGTCGGCGTGAACTGGTACGTCAACGAGGCGGTGAAAGTCAGTGCCAACTACATCAACGTGCGCACAGACAACAACGAAAACACTGTCGGCGACGACAAAGGCAACGCCTTCATCACTCGCCTACAATACGTGTTCTGATTCCCCAATCAGGTGACACAAAAAAGCCGGGAGCGCTCAGTGCACTCCCGGCTTTTTTGTGCGCTTCGTTCAATGATCAGGCGTCTTTACGATAAGCCAACAGGCGAAGGGCATTGAACACGACAAGGAGCGTGGAACCCTCATGAATGGCAACGGCAGCGCCGATGCTCAAGCCCATGATGGTGGAGGGAACCAGGATGGCCACGATTCCGAGGCTGACGAACAGGTTCTGGCGAATGATCGAGCGGGTGTGACGACTGAGGCCGACCGCAAAGGGAAGCTGCCGGATGTCGTCTGCCATCAGCGCGATATCGGCCGTTTCCAAGGCGACATCGGAGCCTGCCGCCCCCATTGCGATGCCTACGCTCGAATGGGCCATGGCAGGCGCATCATTCACGCCGTCGCCCACCATGGCGACTTGGGAGCTGAGGCGAAGGTTCTTGATCGCCTGTACCTTGTCGTCTGGCATCAGATCTCCCCACGCTTCGTCCAGGCCGACTTGCCTGCCCACTGCTTCGGCGACGCGGTTGTGGTCCCCGGAAATCATGATCATGCGGTCGATGCCCATTTCCCTGAGTTTCTGGAGTGCCTCTTTCGCTCCTTCTCGGGGGGTGTCCAACAAGCCGATCACCCCCAGATCCTTGTCAGCACGGCGCACCACCATGGTAGTGCGGCCCGACTGGCGCAGGCGCTCTGCTGCCTCTAGGGCGGCTTTGCTAAGGGCCGGAATGGCGTCGGCACCGAACATCTCGACTTTGCCAATCCAGACGAACTGATCATCCAGCTCAGCGCGTACGCCGCGGCCAACCAGGTTTTTCAGGTTCCTGGCCTGGTATTTGCCCCTGCTACCAATCATCTCCTCGCCGTCGCGCACGATAGCTGCGGCGAGTGGGTGGTCGCTCATAGACTCCACTGCGATAGCGACGGCCAGCAGGTCCGGAACCTGGGTACCGGCTAGCGGTATCACATCGGTGATGCGGGGACGCCCCTCGGTCAGGGTGCCGGTTTTGTCGAAGGCCATGGCATTCAAAGAACCGAGTTCTTCGAGCGGAGCACCGCCCTTGATCAGTACCCCGCCTCTGGCAGCCCTGGCGATGCCGGAAAGAATGGCGCTGGGTGTAGCAATCGCAAGCGCACACGGGCTGGCTGCGACCAAGACCGCCATGGCACGGTAGAACGAATCACGGAATGGCTCATCGATGAAAATGCCAGCACACATCAGCCCTACCACCAGAAGCAGGACCAAGGGGACGAACACCCTTTGGAAACGGTCTGTGAAGCGTTGAGTCGGCGACTTTCTGACCTCGGCTTCACTGACCATTTTGATGACCCGCGCCAGGGTGCTTTCCGTGGAGCGACGCGTTACTTCGACCTCAATCAGGGTTTCGCCATTGATGGTGCCGGCGAAGACTTTCGACACAGCATCCACGGCATCCGGCTTGCTGCGGGCAAGAGCGGCATCAGCGACTGGTTGCTTGTCCACCGGGACGCTCTCACCAGTCACGGGAGCCTGGTTGATGCTTGAAGAGCCTACGACCACAAAGCCATCGGCCGGCAAACGGTCATTGGGGCGTACGATGACAATGTCGCCAGGCACGAGGAGTTCTACAGGCAACTCCTTCGTGCCGTTTGTGCTCCGCACGATGGCGGTGGCAGGGGCGAGCTTGGAAAGTGCCTCGATGGCTTTCTTGGCTCTGCCCATCGCATAGCTTTCCAGTGAATGCCCCAGGCTGAACAGGAACAACAGCAGTGCACCTTCTGCCCAGGCGCCAATGCTCGCGGCCCCCGCTGCGGCGAGCAGCATCAGCGTGTCGATTTCGAAGCGCTTCTGGCGGATATTGCTGATCGCCTCCTTGGTGGTGAACCATCCACCGAACACGTAGGCAGATACGTACAGAACTAGCGGCAGCCTGTCGATCAGCCCGAGCTTTCCGGCCAGAACTCCGGCACCGAGCAGCGCACCACAGATCAGTGCGAAGACCAACTCGGTGTTCATGCCGAAGATGCCCCCATGCTCATGGCTGTGGCCTTCGTGCCCCGCTTGGTCGTCGGGGCGTTCAAGCAAACTTTTCATAACTCGTACCTTCTGGGGTATCGCTATTGATTAGCTGAAATCTATTTCACGGCTTGCCCGAGGGCTGATCATTAAGAGTGACGCTCTTAACAAGGCACGCAGGGGAAATAAAAAATGCCAGGCTCTGCCTGGCATTTATGAATTCATTAATTATTCTATTCAAAGCGCTCACTACTTATTGTTGATGCATTGCGAGTACATGGAGTAGCGAACCGTTTTGAGCGTACCCTGGGAGTCCTCGAAGCTCATCAACCGTGGGTAGACCTGGCAGGTGCGGGGGTCTTGAGATTGGCGCACGAATTTCGCCACATCGATTTTCATGCCGTATTTGTAATCTTGAATTTCCGGCATCGGCTTGCCATTTTTCTCGGCATACTTCGCCACAGCGGTCTGGTGGTCGTTGATATATTGCAGCTGCTTGCTTTCTGAGAAAGTGTTGGCCTGCGAAGCCATCGAGAAAACAACAAGTGCAGCAGCAATAATTAGCTTTTTCATAATAACCTCTCAAATTCAAATCTTCTCGGGCGTAACTTTAGCAACGCATAGGCATCACTGGCATGACGAGAAACTTACAATTTTGAAAGGTAAGTGCATCTGGCTCATATAAAACAAAAAAGCCCACAACGTGTGTTGTGGGCTTCTCTTTAGTGGCTATCAGCTAACCACTTCGGCCTCATCACCGTCTTCATCCTTGCGGTGTGCCCATTGATACAGGGCAGGGAGCACCAACAAAGTCAGCGCGGTGGAGGACAGGATCCCGCCAATCACCACTGTCGCCAGTGGCCGCTGAACCTCTGCACCGGTACCGGTTGCCAAGGCCATCGGGATGAAGCCCAGGGACGCCACCAGGGCTGTCATCAGCACAGGTCGCAGTCGGGTCAACGCGCCTTCGTCGACGGCCTGCCTAAGCGTTCGTCCCTCCTCTCGCAATCCGCGGATGAAGGCAATCATCACCAGGCCGTTCAGTACCGCGACGCCGGACAGTGCAATGAAGCCAACCCCAGCCGAGATCGACAGCGGGATGTCCCGCAGCCACAGCGCCACGACGCCACCGGTGAGTGCGAATGGAATACCGGTGAACACCAGCATGCCGTCTTTCAGGTTGTTGAACATCAGGAACAGCAGGGTCATGACCAGCAGCAAGGCCACCGGAACCACGATCTGCAGACGCTTGGCCGCCGATTGGAGCTGCTCGAACTGGCCACCCCAGGTGGTCCAGTAACCAGCAGGAATCTGCACCTTGGCATCCAGCGAAGCGGTTGCCTCTTGAACGAACGACCCCAGGTCGCGGCCCCGGACGTTGGCGCTGACGATCACCAGACGCTTGCCGTTCTCGCGGCTGATCTGGTTCGGACCCAGCTGCAGGTCCAGGTTAGCGACCTGCGACAGCGGGATGAAGCCGATCTGATTGGCACCTTGAGATGCATTGGCCGGTACAGGGATCAGAAGGCTGGACATACCTGCTACGTCGGTACGTACGGTCTCAGGCAGGCGCACCACCATGTCGAAGCGACGGTCGCCTTCATACAACGTGCCGGCCGTACGACCGCCGACAGCGATGGCGATCGAGTTCTGTACATCCGCGATGTTCAGGCCGTAGCGTGCGGCTTTCTCGCGGTCGATGTTGATGGTCAGCACCGGCAGGCCGGTGGTCTGTTCAACCTTGACCTCCGAAGAGCCCGGTACCGCTTTGAGCGCTGCAGCGATCTTGTTGGCCGTGTTGTTGAGCACGTCCATGTCATCGCCGAACACCTTCACTGCGACGTCACTCCGTACGCCCGAGATCAGCTCGTTGAAACGCAACTGGATGGGCTGGGACAGCTCATAGTTGCTGCCTGGGACACCGGCTGCGGCTTTCTGCACTTCAGCAATCAGCTCATCGCGAGGCTTCTTAGGGTCGGGCCACTGATCCTGAGGCTTGAGCATGATGTAGGCGTCGGAGGCGTTAGGCGGCATCGGGTCGGATGCGATTTCGGCTGTACCCGAGCGCGCAAACATCCGCTCTACTTCCGGGACCTGCTCAATCACAGCCTTTTCAAGGCGTTGCTGCATTTCTACGGATTGGGTCAGGCTCGTACCTGGCACGCGCATGGCCTGCATCGCAAAGTCACCTTCACTGAGGCTTGGAATGAACTCGCTACCCATACGACTTGCAAGCACACCACTGAGCACGACCAGGACTACAGCGGCCGAGAACGCGATGTTCCGATGCCCAAGGACCCACTTCAAAATCGGCTCATAACGCAGCCGCGCAGTGCGCATCACCACGCCTTCCTCTTCCTTGACCTTGCCAGTGACGAACATGGCGATGGCTGCCGGAACGAAGGTGACGGAGAGGATCATTGCACCCAGCAGCGCCATCACAACGGTGAAGGCCATGGGGTGGAACATTTTGCCCTCGACGCCGGTCAGGGCGAAGATCGGCAGGTACACCACCATGATGATCAACTGACCGAAGATCAGTGGCCGGCGAGCTTCACCCGCAGCAGCGAAGACCTCATGGAAGCGCTCAGCTTTGGTGAGCATACGGCCATGCTTGTGTTGCGCATGAGCCAGTCGACGGATCGCGTTTTCTACAATTACCACGGCACCGTCGACGATGATTCCGAAGTCGAGTGCGCCTAAGCTCATTAGGTTGGCGCTGACCTTGTTGTTGAACATACCGGTGAAGGTGAACAGCATGGACAACGGGATCACCATCGCGGTGATGAGTGCAGCACGGATGTTACCGAGGAACAGGAACAAAATGGCGATTACTAGAATCGCGCCTTCCACCAAGTTCTTCTTCACAGTTGCAATAGCTTTTTCAACCAGGTTGGTGCGGTCGTAGACCGTCACGGCAACCACACCTTCTGGAAGGGTACGGTTGATGTCAGCCAGTTTGGCGGCAACAGCCTGAGACACGGTACGGCTATTTTCACCGATCAGCATGAACACGGTGCCGAGTACGACTTCGCGACCGTTCTCGGTGGCAGCCCCCGTCCGGAGCTCTTTGCCAATGCTAACGTCAGCGACGTTGCTGATTCGAATCGGTGCGCCATCGACACTGGTGATCACAATGTTGGCGATGTCTTCGATGTTACCGACCTGCCCTGGCGCACGGATGAGGAGCTGCTCACCATTACGCTCGATGTAACCGGCGCCGACGTTGGCGTTGTTGCTTTCCAACGCTGCGACCAGATCATTGAGGGTCAGTTTGTATGTAGCTAGGCGCTTCGGATCCGGCGCGACCAGGAACTGCTTGGCGTAACCACCGATGGTGTTGATCTCGGCCACACCTGGGACGTTCCGCAGCTGCGGCTTGATGATCCAGTCCTGGATCACACGCAGGTCGGTTGGGGTGTACGGTGTACCGTCTTCCTTGACCGCACCATCCTCAGCTTCAACGGTCCACAAGAAAATTTCACCAAGCCCAGTGGATACCGGACCCATGACAGCCTCAACGCCCTCTGGCAACTGCTCCTTCGCAACTTGCAGCCGCTCGTTGATCAACTGGCGGGCAAAGAAGATGTCAGTGCCATCCTTGAAGATCACGGTGACCTGAGACAGGCCAGAGCGAGACAAGGAACGGGTCTGTTGAAGGCCCGGGAGACCGGCCATGGCCGTTTCAACTGGAAACGTGATCCGCTGTTCAGTTTCCAATGGCGAATAGCCAGGCGCAGCAGCGTTGATCTGCACCTGGACGTTAGTGATGTCGGGTACCGCATCGATGGGCAGCTTCTGATAGCTGTAGATACCGATGCCGGCCATGATCAGAACAGCGATCATTACAACGATGCGCTGCTCAATGGCGAATCTGATGATACGTTCAAACATGAGAAATCATCCTGTCAGTTCGCATCAGTGACCGTGTTCGGCAGACGCTTTGCCGAGCTCAGACTTGAGTGTAAAGCTGCCACTGGCTGCTACTTGGGCGCCGGCTTGGATGCCGTCGATGATTTCCACGTATCCATTGTCACGGCGGCCCGTTTTTACCGGCCGAGTGTCAAAGCCTTCCCTGGTGCGCACAAATACCGAGGGTTTGTCTTCAACGGTCTGCACGGCGCCTTCAGGAACGGCCACAGCCACTCGATCGGTCTGAGAAGTGACGGCGATGTTCACGAACAGACCTGGACGCCAGGCGCCGTCAGGGTTGGTCAAGGTAACGCGAACGGTCGCTGCACGGTTTTGCTCACCCAGCAGGCTGCCTACATAACCCACCTTGCCGTCGACCTCGACGTTCATGTCGGGCGATGAAACTTTTACCGCACGGCCCGTCACCACCTTGCCCAGTTCAGTGGGAGGGACAGCGAAGGTGGCCCACACCTGATTCAGGTCGGACAAGATGAAAGCGTTAGTCGCCTCGCTGACGACTTCACCCATGGTCAGGTGCTTCTCTACCACCACGGCGTCAAAGGGTGCCCGAAGCTCGTAACGATTGCCGCCTACGGAATTGACCGAAGCGCCGATGGCACCGACCTTCTGCTTGGCATTGGCCAGAGATATCTCTGCTTCTTGCAGCGCTTGGCGTGCCTGCAGGTAATCCTGCTCGGCGGAGATCTTGTCCTGCCACAGTTGCTTCTCACGGTCGAAGGTAACGCGGGCCAGCTCTACGCGTCGCTGTGCGGCTTGTTGTTCGCTGCGCAGGTCAGAAATCTGTTGGCTGGCAATCACTGCGAGGACTTGGCCTTTCTTAACGGCTTCGCCCAAGTCGGCCTGGACACTTTCAACAACGCCAGGGACCCGAGGGACAACATGTGCAGTCCGGTCTTCGTCGAAACGAATCTCCCCCGGGAAAGTCACAACGGTGCCGAGGTCACGGGGGGCCGCAGACTCCAGGACTACCCCAGCTGCCTTGATCTGTTCAGCGCTCAGGGTCAGCTTGCCCTCTTCCTCACCACCCTCTTCGCTATGGCCTTCTGCACCATGACCCTCATCACCCTCCTCTTTGGCGGCTGATGCGGTCGTCTTCTCATCGCCATGGCCATCGTTAGCGCCGTGCTCGACGGTACTGGCGGCCTGCTCTCCGGAACTGTTGTTCCAGGCAAGGCTGCCAAATCCAAGGGCTGCCACAGCGGCGACCGCGAGGGCGATCTTGCGTTTGTTATCCATTGCTACTCCTGCTGATCATAGGCACCGACGTGTTATGCCGAGCGCCGAAGAAAATTTCTGGCCCGTTCAACGAACGCCGGCAGTCGAACCGACATCGCCATAAACCCTTTCCACCTGCGCACGCGCATTGGTCGCTGTTGCCAACGAATCGAGGTATTGGCCACGAGCGACGATCAAGGTGCGCTGGGCATCCAGCACTTCGATGAAGCCGAATTTGCCCATCTCGAAACCGCGAGTTGCGGTCTCCACAGCCTGCTGTGCGGACGGCAGAATGGTCTTGTCGTAGGACTCGACCTCCTGCATGGCGGTCGCCCACTGGTTTACTGCGGTTTGGGTTTCGCTACGCAGCCTCAGCTCAACTGCGTTGCGCTGGTCTCGGGCTTGATCTGCGCGTCGAGAAGCGGAAAGAATGTTGCCCTGATTACGATCAAACAGCGGCAATGGCATGGACAGTCCTACAGTGTTGACCCGTTCACGTACGGAGCGGTCGTACTGGCTACCCACGCTTACAGTGAGGTCTGGGATTCGCTGAGCTTTCTCTGAGCCGAGGGACGCATCGCTTTTGTCGATCTGCACCACGGCCTGACGCATTTCCGCAGTTTGATCGAGCCTCGACAACAGCTCTTCAGCGTCCGGAGGCAAACCTGGGGAGAGGGTCGGCGAATCCAGGCGATCGAATACTGTGACCGAGCTCCCCGTAATTTGAGCTAGCTGCTGGTAAGCGGTCGCTTTCTCCGTTTCGGCGCGTCTGACCTGCAGCTTGGCTTCGGCCAACTGTACTTGAGCACGAGTAGCCTCTACTGGGGAGGATTTACCTGCGCGAACGCGGCCGTCGACAATGCGCAGACCACGCTCAGTCAGCTCCAGAGATTGCTTGGCTAGATCTAGGCCAGTCTGCGCTCGCAATGCTGCGTAGAAGGCTTGAACGACCTCGGCGCGCAGAGCGTTCACTCGACGGTCCAACTCCAGCTGTGCAGCAGTCTGGCCATAGGTGGCGACGTCAACACGTGCGCCCCGCTTTCCGCCCAGCTCCAGGGTCTGGCTGAGCGTCACAGTTGTCTGGCTAGTGCTGCGACGGGTGTCTTCTACGTCGTACGAGATTGTTGGGTTGGGGATAAGCCCTGCCTGCTTGCGTGCCCCATCTGCGATCCCAATCTCCTGACGGGCGGCGGCCATGTCAGGGTTGGCATCCATCGCCGTCGAAAGCGCTTGAGGCAAGCTGATGCTTTGGGCAAATGCAGCAGGTGCCATCAGCCCGGAGATGACCGCACAGAGTGCGGCTATCTTCCAGGGTGAGATTGAGGTCTTAGGAAAGACATTGCGGATATACCGGGGCACTTTAATGGTCCTCGTGCACAAACTTCGATAAAGCTTGGCGAGAACGCCGAAACAGCTGCCAAGCCCCACTGGATTAGGTGATGGCACTCTAAAGAGCGGTAGCTATCAGAGGGGTGGCTAGAAAATTACAATTTCGTAAGAAAAGTGGGTAATGCCCGTAAACACTGAGAAATTCAGTCGAACCCAGGATTTGATTACAACCGAGAGAGATGGCTAACACACGGTGCTAGGCACCCGGATAACCTGTAGATGACGAAATTGTAATTATCCTATCACCCTCCCGTTATCTTCGGCCTGCAAATATGAGCTCGGCGCTCTTCATAGGCGCGCCGCCGGGTCAGAACATATAAAGACACCCGCGTCGGTACACATAATAAAAACTGCCGTAAATCAAAGGAGCATCAGATGAAAATCAAAGTACCACTGTATTTGGCGGCAGTTTCTGCGCTGTCTGGAAGCTATGCAATTTCTGCTCAAGCTGAAGACAAACCAGAAGGTTTCATTGAGGGCAGCAGCCTTACAGTGCTCAACCGCAACTTCTACTTCAATCGTGATAATCGCGACAGTTCGGCTCCCACTTACAACAGTGGTAAGGGCAACACCAACGGCTACTCCGAAGCCTGGGCGCACGCGCTCATTTCCAAATTCAACTCTGGTTTTACCCAGGGTACCGTCGGTTTTGGTGTTGATGCCTTTGCAATGATCGGCCTCAAGCTTGATACCGGCGACGGTCGCAACGGCGGCCGTAGCTCCTTCGACGTGCTGCCCGTTGATAACAAGGGTGAGGCGCGTGATGAATACACCAAGGTTGGCGGAGCGGCCAAAATCCGCTTGTTCGATACCGTGGTGAAAGTGGGTGATGTATTCCCATCGACGCCGGTCGTCGCAGCGGGCGACTCGCGCCTCCTGCCAGAAAGCTTCCGCGGCGTGACCGTTGAGAACAGCAGCATCCAGGGCCTCACCCTGCAAGGTGGTCGACTGCATGCAATGAGCCAACCGGTTTCCAGTAACCTGAACGACAATTTCGTTACCTTCTATGGCGGCCCGGTCAACTCGCCTTGGATCGGCTACGGCGGCGGTGACTACTCGATCAACGACAATTGGACCGTGAGTGTCTACGGCAGCCAGTTGAAAGATGTCTGGAACCAGTACTACGCCGGTACCAGCTTCGCCTACCCACTGAGCGATGACCTCGCGCTGATTGGTGGGTTCAACTACTACAAAGCCGTGGATGAAGGTAAACGCCGACTGGGCGAGTTCGACAACAATATCTGGAGTGCCAAGGTCGGTGTTCGCTACGGCGCCCACACCTTGGCCCTGTCACACCAGCGCAACAATGGCGATGACGATTTTGATTACCTGCGTCAGTCGGACTCAATCTTCGTAGACAACTCGATCCAGTACAGCGACTTCAACTCGCCGAAAGAACGCTCCTGGATGATGCGTTATGACCTTAACTTCACCAGCTACGGTATTCCTGGTCTGACGTTCATGACCCGCTACGCAAGGGGTTCGGGCGCAGACTACTCGAACGCCAACCAGTTCTACATGCGTACCGACGACAACGGCAATCCGCTCACCGATCAAAAACGTTGGGAGCGTGACGTCGAGGTGAAATATGTCGTTCAAACCGGCCCGGCTAAAGACTTGTCCTTCCGGTTGCGCCAAGCTACCACGCGTGCCACTGCTTTCGAATCGGACCTTGATGAAACTCGCGTGATCATTGAATACCCGCTTTCTATTCTGTAATTCTCTGATCGGATCAGTTTTCCATGAACTGGCCCCTCAGAAAAACGTGCATTACGCATTCACCTTGAGTGGCTTAAGTGCTCCTTTGGTAAAAGGTGAATATTTGGCGCCCTTTGGGCGCCTTTTTTTATCTAAAATTCGAGCAGTTGTTCGAGTTCATGCATCGCATGTCGATGCAGCTCATGGCTACACCAATGTCCAGCCTCCTCAATGAGGGGAACTTCGCCGTCATCTGAACGGAATGAAACCAGAACAAAGAATAGAATAACCCAGTACTTCATAAGGTCAAATCACCTATTGGAGAGAGGGCTCGCATCTGTCAAACCCAAACCGCGACAAGATATAACGCCAGACTATCAAATATATTACCTAGAAATTACAAATCCGTAATTTAGCCCCCAGACAACTCTTTTTGATTTACCATTCATTTCAATAACGCCGGCGCGCGTGCGCGGTTAATTGCTCAGTGATGTCGAGACAAAATCCCATGCGAATTCTGGTAATTGAGGATGAAGTAAAAACTGCGGAGTATGTGCGTCAAGGCCTTACTGAATGCGGTTATGTTGTAGATTGCGTCCATACCGGTTCAGATGGATTATTCCTGGCCAAGCAGCACGAATATGAGTTGATCATCCTTGATATCAATCTGCCGGAGATGGATGGGTGGCAGGTGCTTGAACTGTTGCGACGTAAAAACTGCCCTTCTCGTATCATGATGCTGACGGCTAGAAGTCGCCTAGCAGATAAGGTTCGGGGCCTGGAGAACGGTGCAGATGACTACCTAATCAAGCCATTTGAGTTCCCAGAACTGCTGGCCCGGGTCCGCGCCTTGATGCGCAGGTCTGACCACCCTGCATCCGTCGAGATAATTCGTGTAGCTGACCTCGAACTCGACCAGAGCCGTCACAGAGCCTTCAGGGATGGCCAGCGCATCGATTTGACTACAAAAGAGTTTGCACTGTTGCACTACCTGATGCGCAACACGGGGGTGGTACTGAGCCGTACGCAGATCATCTCACAGGTTTGGGACATGAACTTTGACTGCGATACAAACGTTGTAGAGGTGTCGATTCGAAGGCTCAGAGCCAAGATCGATGATCCTTTCGAGACGAAGCTTATCCACACGCTCCGAGGCGTGGGCTATGTTCTTGAGAAGCGGTAAGCGACCAACCGCCTAGCCTTGGAAACAGCTCGACTGATTATCCAGCGCCTACTACATTGACAGTTAAATTTTAATTCCAACAGCACTTATCTTCGCAATAAGCATGTCAAACCAACAAGCACCACCCATTGACCCGGAGTCAAGGAGACCAGACCACGAGAAATTTAGTGATACGCAATCCACTCAGAGTACTGATAGGACGGTCGTGGCGGAACGGGGCAACGAAAGCCAACAATCCAGCCATTAATCGCAAAAATCGCTCTGGGTTGCCGATTGGAAAACTACCAATCAGACAGTGGAATCTAGAGATCCACCACATAAAACGCAATTCCCACCAGTACGATCTAGCTCTCCGGGGCCAACAGGTTTTACCATCAAGATACTAATATCAATCGAGTGACTTAGCATTGCCTCGATAAGGTCAATGTATTGAACTCGAATCGCTTCATACATAGTCCGCACCATAACAACTTCACGCTGAAGCTTATGATTCTTTTCTTGAAGATTCCTGTATTTAGCATCGCCATCATGATTAATCTTTGAAACTAGACAAGACCGCAAGCAAGCGTCAATTTCAGATTGATATTTCCTGATTGTCTCTCTAGAAACTCCTGCGTATTTAGAAAATTCTTTTTGGCTATAAACATATCCTCCAATTTCTTTTTGGCGAACACTTATCAATTCCAAAATCTTAGAATTGAGATACCCCTTTAGACGCTCACCTCTGAGCTGCATAAGCCCCCCGATATATTAATTCTTTTTAAAAATCTCATTCAACAGAAAATCAGCCGACAGTTCAATATTTTTGAAATGTTGGTATTGCGGACTCAACTCCCCTCCAGCAGTTAAGATATGATTCTTTATTAAGTTAGCGTCTCGGCTCAATCTTTCAATTTCCAGACGCTGCGCATCATCTTGAACGTTCACTATTAAATCCTCGCAAGGCTTGCCATTTGTCCCCTTCGCCAAACATGACAGACTGTGCTGGCATGGTTTCAACGCAAGGTTGTGAGCGCACGCTCCATGTGGCATTGGATTAACCACACGAATGGCTGCTGAAAGATATTCCTCTGCGGCTTGACGATTTTCAATTCTAAGTTTATTGAAAGTTGTTTGAATAACCCCCACAGCTCTATCTTGCCTAACACTTTCAATCATATCCTGCAGAATCAATGATCTGCTTAAAGCTGGTGTATGATCATAAACCTGAGCCTGCGTGAGGTCTGAACGTCCTAGGATCAGGTTCACCTGAACATCAGATAAACCTCCCTGCTTATAGACAGTATTGAGCCAATGCCTAATATCATGCCAGTAAAACTCAGCCACTTCACCGGTACGAGGATCGAGGACATTAAATTTCTTAAATAATGACTCTTCAGTTCTTGATGTACCATCAAGCCACCCTTGAAACATACCAACCGAAACCTTCCTAAATTCCCTATCACTCTTAGCATTAGAAAATGTCAACAAATTCCGCGGGATAATGAATAATGAATTTTCCGGCTCTAGAATTGCCACACCATTCTTTTGGATCGTAGGCAGAATTTTTCGAGCAAAGTTTAATTCGAACTCAAAATCAGGCTGAAATGGAAAAGTTTTATTCTCAAGCTGACACAACAAAGCCTCATCAAGGATATCGTCAACAATCTCACGCATCCATGATGGATTGAAGGTAACTTCACAAAATGCCTCAAGACGCTGCAACGATATAGCATGAGGGTGGCGCCTCAACCTGCTTCGCCACTTATATACATTTGAAGTCAAAGGCAAATATTCATTCCAAGCTTTCTCATACATAAATATCTTAGAATTCATAGCTTTCTGACATTGAAGCAACTTGACAACTGTTCGTGTAGAGGCACCCAGAAATGCCGCGACCTCAGACACACGCCCGAGGCGTCCAACCAACTGAATTACATCTACAAATTGCCCTGTAGATTGATAATAAACCCCTCGCGGCGTATACAAATCGAATTCGCTCACCCATTTCGCGACAAACTTACGCGCATAATATTTCAAACTAATAGGCGTTTTTTTTACTTCCTTCCAATTCACCCCTGGATTCAATCTCATTTTCTTAACAATACGACGCCCTTCCGCAGTATGTTCAGTGATAAATTCTACCGCTGCGCGTACTGCTGGGTATAAATCTTGCGGAAATGGTCGGAAGTACAATCGCCCTCCCTTTTCGGGAAATATTTTTATAACCCATTTCCCCTCTTGCTGTATCAAGCAATCTACAGGAAGACATGCCAGCTCATTGATTCTACCGCCCACAGCTGCGTTAATCACTAGCGCACTAATATAAAATCTATCCCGAAAAGAAAGTTCTGGATGAGTGGCCAATCCGAATAAATCTCTAATCACCTCTGTAGGTAGGAACTTTCGCTCTCTTCCCTCTTCACTTCCATGCCGGCCATACTTACATCTGCCTTTTGGAGCATCATAGATTACCCTTAAACCAATTCGCTTCTGCATCCATTTAGCAAAGCCCTGAAGTGTTGTTAAAGTTGAAATCTTCCCGGTCACCCCGCGCTCTGCGTAGGTCCTTTCAACCGCTTTAAAATCCAATAGATTCAATCGTGAGATTTCTTTACTACCCATTTCCAAATCAAGCCTAACTAATGCCTCGATGGAGGCGAATGCACCATCAGCGGTTACACCCGCTTGGACTCGCTTTGCTGCTATATACACTTTAGCAACTAATCTAAGCTCGTCATTTCTAATACGGCAAAATCTCAAATTGTATTGCGACAGATTTCCAGGGCGTTCAACCCAGTCGAGAATATTCCATTCATCACAAAAAAAATCGACTGAAGGCTTTAACCCCTCAACAAGTGATGCTGCCAAATTTATCAAAGGCTCTGGGAGGCCATGACCACGCAACTTTGAGTGAATATCCATCTTCGTCATTCCCCACTATTGATCCTAGCCATAACATCGTTAACCGCTTGGTATACGCGCTCCAGCTCTTTCAGTATCTTACTCCTTTCCTTTCCACCCTCAGCTCTACCCCATCTTTCTAATTCAGACTCTAGGTAATCTAAAGATTTTTTATGGTCTGCGTTGCGCCAGGCAATGAAATACCTACAACCATTGTAACAATTAAAAAATGGATGATGCCCACAAGATCCGGACTTGCCACATTCCCCTACTATAGCTGGCTGATTTACGACCGGTATCAATATAGGCATCCCCGAACTCTTATGCCCAAGCTGACCGGCGAAAAATAAACCATTTAACTCTGAGAATATCCCACCTAATTTTCTGTTTGCTCGCTCCAACAACGGGCAAAACTCAGAAGCCAAACAGTCAATGTAAGCATCAGCTGCATGCACGGAGTCATGCTCAAGTACATATTGTATCTCGTCCCTAGACGCGCCTTGGGCGGCCATCTGTGTAGCTCCGCTATGTCGGATTCTATAGGGTGTCAAGATTAGAGGCCTATTCGTACGCGGACTGATCAGCTTTAATCTGCTACACCAGCCAGTTATCGCCCGTCCAAAATTTGATGATTCTCCCTCCCTTGAACTCACTAACAACCTCCCAGTCCTTTCCTGTAACGCCTTAACCTTAGGAGATGAGGAGTACTCGAGAATGGCATTAGCAAGTTGAGTAGTTATGGGCCAAAGCTCTGACGCCTGTCCTGTTTGATATTTTGCCTTAGGCATTCTAAGGAAATATTGGCCCCCTTCTGCCATCGAATCGGGTACCCACAATGCATCACGGAACATTTCATGCAACTGGATAGGTCTCTTTAATGTTTCGAACGAGATCCAAGTAAACAGCCTTGAGGTGAAATCCGCCGTGGATTCCCCCTCTGCAGAAATGATCATTGCTTTTCGAACCACTTCAATTTCGGAGCTTGTTAGCGCCCCGCGCGTCTCGTGCCATTCCAGTATCCTTAAAGTTGGGTGAGGCTTTTTAAGCCTTATAGCCTCTAACTCCAATGCATGAATCTCGTCCGCACCTGCCAACCCCTGAAAAGCAGCGTAAATGTAGAACCTTCGAAACTCGGTCGCCTCCGCATGGGATGATGTCATAACGCTCAACAATTTCCCGAGAGACATATCTGAAAAGTCCTTCCATGAAGGTTGCCAGTGCCTTTCCAAGCAAGAGATCCCCGCGTGCACTGAGCTCAGGATTCTAGGGCAAACCGACTCAAGCTTGTGCACTAGGTACTTTTTGACCACCTCAATAATTACTACTGGGAGCTGGTATCTGCTTAGATCAATAGAATATCTAGCCCTTCTCCACACCGCTTCAACATAATCTGTCGTCACATCAATGAAAAATGGACTACTCGGATCAGCATTACATCTTACATATAGCCGCCCGACTTCATCTTCAAATTCACCAGAATCATTGACTTCAATACCCATTGCTTACCCCTCAAAATTTAACCTCATCAACTCCCTTCTTGCCTTATCCCGAATCGCGCGCCGAGCATAACCTTTTAATGAGTCAGGACTACTCCATCCTCCCATGTAAACTACGTGATCTATTTCCGTAGAATTGTTCTCTAGCAAACTTGCAGCTTCGTAAAGCCTATTGAACACAGCGTGGCGTACGAGATGCCAATGAAAAGCTTTGACACACTCATTGCTAATCATGCAAGCGACTTTATTTGCCGCTGAACAGGATAGTGGATTACCCAGCGAGGCGTTACCGTGAGAGATCAACAGGAATTCGTGGTCTAGATAAGCTGTAAACCCTCCTTTTATTTTTCTTTTAACTCTATATGTATCTACATACTCCTCAATGGCTCTAATCATCCCCTCATCACCAGGACTAAAATAAAGCCGCCTACCAAAAGTTTTAACAAGTGGATTATTGGGAGCTCGCGGATCAGAATAATCTGCCCCTCTATCCTCTATGCGGATAATTTCCAAAAAAGGATATAAACCAGTCAGATCAATATCCACTAGGCGTAATGCTAACAACTCGCCTAGCCTTAATCCAAACCTTCTAACTAAGCGCCACATGATGTAGTTTCTTAGATTCAAGCCGCGAGTCACGTTCGCACTTGAAAGCTGCCCTACTAAAAACCCCTCTATTTTTTTCAATTCATCGTCCGTCAGGTCATGCGCGATTAGCTCTTTTCTGCCGCTCACCATTACACTAGACCAAACTTTCTTATGGCTTTCAATTAAACGAATATAGCTAACATTGACGTCAATACCGGTAGCAAACAAAGGTGTATAGTTCTCAACAAACCAAATTGAGAAAGTGCTGCAGCTTTGTAAGATCTTACAAACATATTTGTTTATCTGGGTCCCATCAACCGGCGGCGATATAATCTTCTCAAGCCAATTGGCAAATTTTCTTACACATCTAAAATCTAGTCCTTTCCCCTCAAGCAGCATGCGCTCGATATCGAGCCCAGTTATGTTTCCCCATGTGAATAAAAAGGCAACGTGGTAGAGCACTGTACGAATACTCGCCTTATAGCGACGATTACCCATTGAATACGCTACTTCGTACAGACTAGCGCTAAGACAAGGTACAAACGTTTCTACTGCCACCAACTGGTACCTAGCTACGTGTTGATGTGAAAACTTAAGAACCTTGTACTCTAACCCTACAGTCCTAACTGATTTAGTTCTTCTAGTTAGTCCAGGCATGAGACATCTCCTTCAGCATCAGTTGCAGAAGTTGTCTTCGAATGAATTTTATCAGCCTGCGACCAAAGCGACTTTAATAAGCCATCCCCAATCGAGTAGTTTGATCTTAACTTAAGACAGCTAGTTGACTTATAATCAACTAGCACGGACAGCAATTGATAACCGGTGAGAATTTCAAACAAAAAACGTATAAATATATTTTTGCCGCCCATATATCCGCACCTTGACATTAGTTTATGTCTTAAAGGTACAGATGCTGGGCCGCGGATAACTCCGTCGTCTGCCAACTATCTAACAACCTACGGTGCTACATTGGCACATTTTTAACGTAAACCAGTTGACTGGACTAATCAAGACCTTACGTCGCAGGTCTGACGGGACGCGGGGCTGCGGAGCTCTCATCCCCCCGCTATCTAGGCACTTTGAGGTCAGATAAATCATGGATAAGGCCGAAGCAGATCGTCACGACAAGATGCTCGAACTGGCCGAGCGCCTGGCCGAGGTGCTGCACAAGGCGGTGCCGTCGCTGACCGAGCAGCAGGTCGAGGAAGCCGGCATTTACATGGCGAAGAACCGCGACGTGTTCGCGCGGGCATTCAAGAGCCAGCCGGACGCGTTGGGTGAGTTGTTGCAAGGTGACGCTGCAGAATGATGTCGACGGCCGGGCCGCCGTGCGGCTTCAGCCGTATAGCAACCGCTCCGCCAGCATTTGCGCCACACGGGCGGGCGAACGCTTCTCGGCCTGAGCGTGAGCGAACACCTCGGTCAGGCGCGTCGGGATCCGTGCCAGGTGCGCGGTGATGGTGCCCAGCTCCTCGCCGCGGTGCTTCATTGCCACGTAGATCAAACCACCGGCATTGATCACGTAGTCCGGAGCATAAAGAATCCCGCGAGCCTCCAGTTGGTCAGCCACCTGCAAAGTGGTCAGCTGGTTGTTCGCCGCCCCTGCCACCGCAGCACAGCGTAATTGCATCACCGTCTGGCCATTGAGCACCGGGCCCACGCCACACGGCGCAAAAATATCGCAGGGCGTACTGATCAAGGCATCGTTGGTCACCGGATGGGCGTTGAACTGCTCCACCGCCAGCCGCACCCGACCGGGGTCCAGGTCACTCACCAGCAACTCGGCACCTGCTGCGTACAATTGCTCGGCCAATGCGTAACCCACATTGCCCAGGCCTTGCACCGCAATGCGCAAGCCTTTGAGGTCGCTGCTGCCCAGGCGGGCCAGGCAGGTTGCACGGATACCGGCGAATACCCCCATGGCCGCATGTGGCGAGGGATCACCCGAGGCCGTTGTGCTGGTCACATGGGGCGTACTCTGGGCGATGCAATCCATGTCCAGCGTGGAGGTGCCGCTGTCCACAGCGATGATGAAACGCCCCTGCAGGGTATCGACGAAGTGCCCCAGCGCCTCGAACAGCGCCGCGCGGTTTTCCACGTGCGGGTTGCGCATGACCACCGCCTTGCCACCCCCCAACGCCAGCCCGGCCAGCGCCGCCTTGTAGCTCATGCCTTGCGCCAGGCGGATGGCATCGGCCATGGCGCTCTCGTCGTCGGCGTAGGGCAGGTAGCGGCAACCTCCCAGCGCCGGGCCTCTAATCTCGTTATGAATGGCCACCACAGCCTTGAGGCCGGTTTTCGGGTCGGTGAACAGGTGCAGTGACTGAGTGCGGGTGCTTTGCATCAGCGCGAACATCGGCGGGCTCCCCTGGGAGGTGCTCCTAGCAGTATAGGCATCCACATGCACGCCAAGCTGCGACCGGACCACTGGACGAATCACGACGCCAGCGCTATTACTCAAGGGTATGCGGAGATGCCCCCATGAACCCACGCCAAGCCTGCCTGGCCTGCCTGGAACGCGAACCGGTCGCCTTGCTGGAAGCTGCCTTGTGGATTGCCGCCGAGCACGATCGCAAGGTCGAGCCCGCAGCCAGCCTTGCCAGCCTGCACCACCTGCAAGCCGAAATCAGCGCCAGCCTGCCGATGCTGCCGGTGTGCGAGCTGGCTCAGCCACTGCTGCGCCAACTCAATGCGCTGGGCTTCCAGCAGGATGAATTCCACCCACTGCGCCCGCAGGCAGCACTGATGGACAAGGTTTTGCTGCGCCGCCGGGGCCAACCGCTGGCGCTGGCCATCATTACCCTGGAGCTGGCCCGGCGCCTGTCCATAGCGCTGGAGGGTGTGGCATTCCCAGGGCACTTTCTGCTGCGGGTACCCGGTGCCGATCACCTGCTCGACCCTTGCGGTGGCCGGCGCCTGTACCCCAATGATTGCCGCGAGTTGCTGGCCCGCCAGTTTGGCCCGCATGTGCCGCTGACAGCCGAGCACTTGCGCACGGCCAGCCCGGCCCAGATGCTGCAGCGCCTTTCGCGTAATTTGCGCCAGCTGCATATCAGCAATGACAACCACCTGGCCGCGCTGGTCGACGCCGAACGGGTCATGCAACTGGGCCCGGTGCAAGTCAGCGACTATATGACCCGCGCCTCGCTCTACCAACACCTCGACTGCCCGCAGGCCGAACGCTTCGACCTGGAGCATGCCTTGCTGCTCACCGAGGATCCGGTCCAGCGCCTGAAGCTGTCCGAACGCATCGGCCAGCTACCGCTGGCGAACCGTTCGATTCACTGAGGCGGTGTATCCGGCTGGCAGGACGGGTGCGCCTTGGCGAATGCAGCATGCCTGGCGGCCAATGCCGCAACCCGGCGGATACGCGGATAGCTGCCAAGGTCGATGTTGAATCGCTCGGCGGCATACAGTTGCGGGACCAGATAGACGTCTGCCAGCCCCGGCGCCTCACCAAAGCAGTAGCCATCATCGCCGATCAGCTGCTCTACAGCCGCCAGGCCTTGGCCAATCCAGTGGGCAATCCACTGGTTGACCTGGGCCTCGTCATGGCCCAACTGGCGCAACTGGTTGAGCACACTGACGTTGTGCAACGGATGGATATCGCAACCGATGATGGCCGCCACACCGCGCACCCTGGCCCGTGCTGCAGCGCCACGGGGCAACAGCGCAGGCTGTGGATAAACCTCTTCCAGGTACTCGATGATCGCCGGCGACTGCACCAGCAGCTGGGCATCGTCGGTGCGCAGAGCCGGTACCCGGCCCTGCGGATTCACCGCTACATACTCGGTACCGCGCTGCTCGCCCTTGAGCAGATTGACCGGCAGGGCCTGGTAATCCAGGCCCTTGAGCGCCAGGGCAATGCGCACCCGGTAGGAAGAGGTGGAACGGTAGTAGGTGTACAGCTCCATTGCCCTGCTCCCTCAGTTGGCGGCGATGATCTTGCCGCGGCACTCACCAAAGCCGATGCTGGCCACGCCATCACGCTTGCAACGGGCACGCAGGATGATCTCATCGCCATCCTCGAGGAACTTGCGCTGCTCGCCACTGGCCAGCTCCACCGGCTGCTTGCCACCCAAGGTGGTCTCCAGCAGGCTGCCGTAGGCGTCGGGCGAAGCGCCGGACAGCGTGCCCGAACCGAACAGGTCGCCTGGCTGCAACTGGCAGCCGTTGACACTGTGATGGGCAATCAGCTGTGCCACGGTCCAGTACATGTTCAGGGTGTTGCTCAGCGCCAGGCGGTGGGCCGGCAAGCCCTGCTCACGCATGCGCTCGGTGATCAGCAGCACTTCCAGCTCGATGTCGAAGGCGCCATTGGCCTGGTCACGCGGGTCAAGCAGGTAGGGCAACGGTTGTGGATCACCTTGCGCACGCGCCGGTTGGGCGCAGCGGAAAGGCTCCAGAGCCTCGGCGGTGACCACCCAGGGCGACAGCGTGGTGATGAAGCTCTTGGACAGGAACGGCCCCAGCGGCTGGTATTCCCAGGCCTGGATATCACGCGCCGACCAATCGTTGAGCAGGCACAGGCCTGCCAGGTGCTGATCGGCTTCAGCGATCGGAATCGCCTGCCCCATCTCGTTACCCCGGGCAATCCAGATACCCAGCTCAAGTTCGTAATCCAGGCGCGCACACGGGCCGAAGCTCGGTTCGGTGTGCCCGGCGGGCAGCGTCTGGCCCTTGGGGCGGCGTACATCGGTGCCTGACGGGCGCAGCGTCGAGGCGCGGCCGTGGTAGCCGATCGGCACGTACTTGTAGTTGGGCAGCAGTGGGTTATCGGGGCGGAACAGCTTGCCGACGTTGGTAGCGTGCTGGATGCCTACGTAGAAATCGGTGTAGTCGCCGACTTTGGCTGGCAGGTGCAACTGGCAATCGCCGGCAGGATGCAGCGCGCCCTTGAGCACAGCCTGATGCTCGCTGTGTTCGCCCAACAGCGCCAGCAACCGCTCGCGCAACGCCACGCGGGCCTCTCGGCCCAAGGCGAAGAAGGCGTTCAGCGCACCACCGCGGGTAGCCTCCACGGCGGCCTTGGCCTGGCCTTCGAACAGCCCGGCAGCCAGCACGGCCTCCAGGTCAAGAATCGCATCACCGATGGCAACGCCGCAGCGCAGCGTTTCACCTGGGCGGCTGAAGATGCCCAGCGGCAGGTTCTGCAGCGGGAAGTCGCTGTGCCCGTTGGCGTGCTCGACCCAACTACGGGCAATGGCGGACTGGTTCATGGGTTATCTCCGGTTCGGGTTGAAGGTGCTCGGCAAGGTGGCCCAGCAACTATCGTAGTCGGCCTGCAACTGCGGGCACTCGAGCGCCTGCAGGCTCGGGCGCAGCACTTGGCTGGTCTCGAACATGAAGGCCATGGTGTTGTCGATCTTGTGCGGCGCAAGGTCGGCGGCAATGGCTTTTTCGCAGGTTTCGGCATCGGGCCCGTGGGCGCTCATCACCCCGTGCAGCGAAGCGCCACCGGGCAGGAAACCTTCGGCCTTGGCATCGTAGGCACCGCTGATCAGGCCCATGAACTCGTTCATCAGGTTGCGGTGGAACCACGGGGGACGGAAGGTGTTCTCGGCCACCATCCAGCGCGGCGGGAAGATCACGAAGTCCATGTTGGCCAGACCATGCACGCTGGTCGGTGACGTCAACACGGTGAAGATCGACGGATCGGGGTGATCGAAGCTGACCGTGCCGAGGGTGTTGAAACGACGCAGGTCATACTTGTAGGGCACGTTGCTGCCGTGCCAGGCGACCACATCCAGTGGTGAGTGCTGCAGCTCACAGGCCCAGTGTTCGCCCAGGAACTTCTGCACCAGCTGCACCGGGCCTTCAGCCTCCTCGTAGCGCGCTACCGGGGCCAGGAAGTCTCGGGGGTTGGCCAGGCCATTGCTGCCGATCGGGCCCAGGTCCGGCAGGCGCAACGGCGCGCCGTGGTTCTCGGCAATGTAGCCCCGGGCCTGGCCATCAGGCAGTTCGACGCGAAACTTCATGCCGCGCGGGACCACTGCGATTTCCTGCGGCTCGACCTCCAGCAGCCCCAACTCAGTGGCGATGCGCAGGCGGCCCTGCTGCGGCACTATCAGCAGTTCACCGTCAGCGTTGAAGAACACCCGTTCCATCGAGCGGTTGGCGCAGTAGATATAGACACTCACCCCCGCCGGTTTGTCCGCAGCGGAATTGGCCACCATTGGCAGCCAGCCTTCGATGAAGTCAGTTGGTTCAGCGGGGAGCGGTTGAGGGTTCCAACGCAGGCGATTGGGGGTGACGGCGCCCAGCGGCCCGTTCAGTGGCTGACGCGCCAGCCGCTCAAAGCGTGGGTGCAAGGCGGACGGGCGGATGCGATACAGCCAGGTCCGGCGCAGTTCGCTGCGCGCCATGGTGAACGCCGTACCCGACAGTAGCTCGGCATACAGGCCGTAGGGGGCCTTCTGCGGAGAATTTTGCCCGACGGGCAGGGCCCCGGGCAGGGCTTCACTGGCGAACTCATTGCCGAAGCCGCTCAGGTACTGAAGGTCGGGTGACGTGTCGCGGTTCATCGATGCCTCCGGATTTTGTTTTTATCGTAATCAGATTACGAATAACGTAATTTGCTCCGTGCAACCCGTCAAGCTATAAAGGCGCGACTCGACGAATCCGGAAAACCCAACCCATGGCCAAAGCCAGCTCCCCCACCGACAACGGCAAGCAGAAGGTCCGCTCGGCGGAAGTCGGCACCGACATCCTCAAGGCCCTCGCCGAGCTCTCCCCGTCCACCTCCCTGTCGCGGTTGGCCGAGCACGTGCAGATGCCCGCGAGCAAAGTGCACCGTTACCTGCAAGCACTCATTGCCAGTGGCTTTGCCGAGCAGGATGCGGCCACCAACCACTACGGGCTGGGCCGAGAAGCATTGCGCGTGGGGCTGGCAGCGCTGGGCAGTATCGATGTGCTGAAGCTGGCGGCGCTGCCCTTGTCGCAGCTTCGCGACGAGCTCAACGAAAGCTGCTTCATCGCCGTGTGGGGCAATCAGGGAGCAACGGTGGTCAGCATCGAGCCTGCTGTACGGGCAGTCACGGTGGTGACCCAGATCGGCTCGGTGTTGCCGCTGCTCAGTTCCTCTACCGGGCTGGTGTTTGCCGCGTACTTGCCTGAGCGCGAAACCCTGGAGCTGCGCGACAAGGAACTGGCCGTGCTGCAGCAGAGCGCGAGCGATTACGACCGGCTGCTGGCAGGCATTCGTGAACGGGGGCTGCACCATGTGCACGGCTTGCTGATGCCGGGCGTGGATGCGCTCTCGGCCCCCGTGTTCAATGCCATGGGGCAGATCGCTGCGGTGATGACGGTGGTAGGGCCGACCTCGATATTCCACGCCGATGAACATGGGCCGGCGGCGCAGCGCCTGCTGGCAGCAGCGCGCGATACCAGTTGGCGCATGGGTCACTCGCCGAAGGCCTGAGAAGGGCCGTGGCACTATTGCCTGAAACGTAAAGGTGAATGTCGCAAGCGGCTATTTTTCCTGCCGGATCAAGCGCTTATTCTTGAATCACTGGCCGGCATGAAGGGCACTCCCCCCGCCTTTCAGGCCTGCGAGGTTCACCGACGTTGATTTTGAAGCTCCTTGATCTGACGTCTCGATTGGCCGCTGCGCTTGCAGCGGCCTTTTTTTTGAGGTGTGCTCTGGCGGCCAGAAGACCGAGCGGCGACCGCGATGGTGCTCGTTTTCAAGGACGCTGCAGCGGATACTGCTGCAGGTTCGTCATCATCTGCTGCAACGCCTGCAAGCTGTCCTGCGGGTGCACCGCATCAGCGAAATCACCAATCTGCGCCCAGCTGTCAGCCACCTGCTCAGGGCTAAAACCTTCCCTCGGGTCGAAGCCGACACCCAGGCTACGCTCCCAGCGCACCTTGCCAATCCAGCCCCCGCCCACCTCGAACAGCTCACCGCTGCTCTGGCACTGCTCGCTGCCCAGGTAAACCACCAGGGGGCTGACCAGTTCAGGCTTGAGGCGTTCGAACACCTGTGCCGGGATCAGCCCTTCGGTCATGCGCGTGCCACCGGTGGGCGCGATGGCATTGACCAGTACGCCGTGTTTGCGCCCTTCGATGGCCAGGGTACGGGTCAAGCCATATAACCCAAGCTTGGCCATGCCGTAATTGGCCTGGCCGAAGTTGCCATAGATACCGGAGGTCGAAGCAGTGAAGATCACCCGCCCCCAGTTCTGCTCGCGTAAATGGGGCCAGGCAGCGCGGGTAACCTTGTAGGCGCCCTCGACATGGACCCGGTAAACCTGATCCCAATCACTGTCGTCCATCTTGTGGAACGTCTTGTCACGCAGGATGCCGGCATTGTTGACCAGTACATCGACCCGACCAAAGCTGTCCAGCGCCTGTTCGACGATGCGTGCGCCGTCACTGACGGAGTCGTGGTTGGCCACAGCCGTACCACCTGCGGCGCGGATCTGCTCGACAACCCGATCGGCCGCCGAAGCGCTGGCGCCTTCCCCATGGGTGGAACCCCCAAGATCGTTGACCACCACCTTGGCGCCACGTGCGGCGAACAACAGTGCATGGGCGCGGCCCAGGCCACCACCGGCCCCCGTGACGATCACCACACGGTCTTGCAGACTTACCGGCTCGCTCATGCTCTTGGCTCCAGACAGGTTGAAGGCCTCGAGTGTCCACCAGCCTCTGCCAGCGGACAATCAAGCTCACTCAGCCTGAATGCCAGGCGATAACGCGCAACGATGTCAGTGGCTCAGGACCAGGCCACTTTTTGCGGGAAGTAGCTCAGCGGCTGTTCGCGAAAGGCCAGATAGTGACGCAATACCTGCGCAGGGGCTTCGGTGTGCGGGTAATGGCCAATGCCTTGCAATTGCACGATGTCCGGGTTGGGCACCAGTTGCTGGTAACGCTCGACCATCTGCGCTCCGCTAAGCGGATCGACCACGCCGTTGATAAAACGCAGCGGCACGCCCTCACGCTGCAGCGCACCCACCCAGCGCTCGCGATGCAGCCTGCGCTCGGTCACGAAACCGACCAGCTTGTGCAGGATGCGAGTGCCGCCGTTGGAAGCGATCAGGCTCCAGAAGTCATCCAGCGCGCTTTCACTGGGGTGAGTGCACGGCCCATAGACCTGGCTGACGTTGCGCACCAGGTCGTCGCGCCCGAACGAACGCGCCACCAGCCAACCCAGGCGGCTGAGCAGCAGCTTCTGTATCAACAGTACCCGGCAGCTTTCAGGGAACAGACCGCTGTTGAGGAACACGCAACTGGCGATGTCGGCACGCTGTTCATGGTGTCGCGCCAGCAACTCCTGGGCCACACTGCCGCCGTAATCGTGTGCCAGCAGGTGCACAGGCTGGTCGACCTTGAGGTGGGCGAGCAAGGCCTGCTGCAGGTCGGCTTGCTCGATCAGGCTGTAGCCATGGTTGAGCGGCTTGGCCGAATCGCCAAAGCCGAGCATGTCGCAGGCGATGAGGCGAAAGCGCTGGGCCAGCGGCGTCCAGAGGTAATGCCAATCCCAACTTGCCGTCGGGAATCCATGCAACAGCAGCAGGGGCTCTCCTTGCCCTGCGGTCCAGTAGCGGATGCTCTGGCCCCGGAATGAAAAACTCTGACTCCGGGTACGCCAGACGCACAATGGTATCTCGGCCAAAGGCATCAGATTCGTCCCGGTATGCAAAGGTTGTGGTTATAGGGCAAGGCTGCGGTCATTGCATTTCACCTCGGCACATACATGTGCTCTCTATGTCGAGGCTGAGTCTAGTCAGCCGCCCACTCGGTGAAACTTGCGTTGACAGCCAGCTTGATGACCGAGCGAGTCAGTGGCACGAACGGTCACTGCGCACGCGGGTCGCCACTACAACCTCAGGCCGTCAGGGCCTGGGCAAATGCTGCCAACCACGGTTCGGCGTCAGTCTCCGGGGTTACTGTCTCGCTGGCATCGAGCTTGAGCATCGGCTGCAGTTCACGCACACCCAATTCGGCAAACAGTTCACGCAACTGCTCGCCACCGCCGCAGTAAGTATCGCCATAACTGGAGTCGCCCAACGCAATGACCGCCCCCGGCAAGCCACGCCAGGCGGCGGGCAGGGTGTCACGGATGCTGCTGTACAGCGCCATGAGGTTGTCCGGCAGTTCACCCATGCCGGTGGTGGAGGTCACTGCCAGCAACGCTTCTGGCGCAAAACCTTCGAGATCCTGTTGGGTGGCGCGGGCAGCGTGCCAGGCATCATGGCCTGCAGCCTTGAGCAGCGACTCGGCATGACGGGCAACTTCTTCGGCAGTACCGTACACGGAGCCGGAAATAATGGCGATTTTCATCGAGAGATGGATTCCGAAACTGAGTGAAAACGTAGGATACTAGCATCCGGCGGTGGCAAAAGGCCGCCCATCCCTATGCCCCCTTTGTCTACTGGCCAGGACATGATCAACGCACAACTGCTGCAATCGATGGTCGATGCGTCCAACGACGGCATCGTGGTCGCCGAACAGGAAGGCGATGACACCATTCTGATCTACGTCAACCCGGCGTTCGAGCGCCTGACCGGCTACAGCCGCGACGAGATCCTTTACCAGGATTGCCGTTTCCTGCAGGGCGATGACCGGGACCAGCTTGCCCGAGCGCGCATTCGCAAGGCGCTGGCCGAAGGCCGTCCCTGCCGCGAAGTACTGCGCAACTACCGCAAGGACGGCAGCGCCTTCTGGAACGAGTTGTCGATCACGCCGGTGAAATGCGATGCCGATCATCGCACGTATTTCATCGGCATCCAGAAGGATGTCAGCCGCCAGGTCGAGCTGGAACGTGAACTGGCTGAGATGAACGTTCGTCGGAATTTCGACAAGCGCCAGGAACCAAGCGCTTAAGGCAGAGTCAATCCCGTTGAAGAAGCCGTCAACTCCGAGTTCGATCATGCACGCCAATGCGCTTTTGACCCAGGACGAGCTGGATTTCATCCAGGACATGCAGCATTCCCCGCAATTGAACCAGACCGACCCGATGTCGAGCCTGCTGGTCAATGGCGACCGTCGTATTCAGTCGTTGCTGGCTCGGCTGGTGGCCAACGAGCAAGTCACCCTGCAGGCACAGTTCAACAACCAGCAGATCAACTTCCCCCTGCACCTGGTGGAAGACGAGTTCCACGCCGTGCACTTGCAGATCGGCTCGCCGGAAATCTACGAAGACGGCCCGATGCTGCGCCCTTGGCGCCTGTCGATGGACCAGCCCACTGCGCTGCTGGATGCGCACGGGAAGGTTAGCGGGCTCTTCGTGCGCGAGATTTCGTTCAAAGGGGCGCTGCTGGAAATTCGCGGCCTGCCCGAAGCGCCTTCGCGCTTCGACCTGCGCTTCGCGCCAGGGGGCATCCCGGCCATCACACTGCACGGCAGGCTACGCCGGCGTATTGGCTCGGATCTCGCTGCCTACGACCTCAGCCGCAGCCCGGCGCAAGAAACCGAGCGCTTGCGTGAATACATTCTGCAGGCTCACCTTCAGGCCCACCCGGAGCTGCACGCTCAGCTGTCGAGCTGACCGGCCAGGTATTGCCGCAGGCGCCGCCGCATCAGGCTTACCTCTGCACCCAGGCACGCCACCGGGCTGCCGGCCAGGCTTTCCTGGGCCATTTCGGCAGCCTCCCCCGCCAGTAGCAATGGGCACTCAAGCCCGGCAGCCAGACGGCTCAAGCGCTTGCTCAGCTCAGCGGTCGGCGCGTGGTTGGAGAACAGCACCAAAGCATCGGGCCGGAGCTTTCCAGAGACGACCGCCAATTCATCCAGCGGCTGCCCAGGCGTCAACACCGTCACCCCGACATCATCGCTGCACAACAACAGGCCGGTGACCAGCAGCTCCAGTTCCAGGCACTGCCCTGGCAACGGTGCCAGTAGCACGCAGCGGCTGCGCTGCCGACGCGTGAGCTGCAGGCGCGAGAACACCCGGGCACGCAAGAACTGATCGAGGAACAGCCACTCGCTGGCCTGGCCGAACGCACCCTGCCCCGCCGCCAGGTCGTGCCAGACAGGCATGAACACATCAGCGAAAACCTGGTCCTGACTGATGCAGGCAAACACCTGGTCGAACAAGCGGTCAAGGCTCGCGGCATCAAAGCGTTGCACGGCCTCGCGCAATTGCGCCTGCCAGCGGATGGCGGAATCGGCTGCAAACGCGTCATGCACGTTCGCCTGATCACGCGCCAGGATACTGCCGACCTTGCTGACCGCCACACCGCGTTCGAGCCACCCGAGGATGCGCCGGATTTCGTCGATGTCTGCCAGCGAATAGAGCCTATGGCCACTGTCGGTGCGTGTTGGCTGGATCAGCCCATAGCGCCGCTCCCAGGCACGCAAGGTCACGGCATTGACCCCGGTGAGCCGGGAAACTTCACGAATCGGGTACAGCTCCGAATGCTGCAGGCCTGCTTCGACTTGCGCGATAAGTCCCTGTTTGTCCATCTGCACTAAGTGACCTGTGCGCAAAAAATTGGAGGTACAGTCTACTACGACCGGGAACGTCTCACGTTAGCCTCCCTTTTGCAGCGGAGCAGTTGCCAACGAAGTCCAATAAGCGATAATCCGCGCCCGATTCTTGCATGCAAGCCTGCGTCGCCCACCACCCCGGGCCACGCAGCCAAGGGGCCGGCTACCCGCCAGCCCCGTCGCCAGGAGATACACGATGTCTACCCCACCCGTCACCCTGATGGTGTCGCGCCGCGCCGCCCATGGCCGCTACCAGGACCTGCTGGCCTGGCTGCACGAAGGCGAGCAGCTGGCTACCGACTTCCCCGGCTATCTCGGTTCAGGCATCCTCGCACCGCCCCGCGACAGCGATGAATTCCAGATCATTTTCCGCTTCAGCGATGAACCCACCCTGCACGCCTGGGAGCATTCCGCGTCGCGCCGGGCCTGGCTGCAACGCGGCAACGGCCTGTTCGAGCGCCCCAAAGAAAGGCGCGTCAGTGGCATTGATGACTGGTTCGGCACCAACACAGTGCAAAAACCACCGCGCTGGAAACAGGCAATCGCGATCTGGCTGGCATTTTTCCCCGTCTCGCTGCTGTTCAACGTGCTGTTCGGCCACTGGCTGACCGAATTTGAACTGGTGCCGCGCGTGATGCTCAGCACCCTGGCCCTGACGCCGCTGATGGTGTACCTGTTCATTCCCCTCTCCACCCGCCTGCTGGCCGGCTGGCTTCATGCCTCGCCGCCCTCAGGCGCCGCACTGCGCAGCCGCTGAGGCCAGGCCATACACGAGGGAAACAGTTCGGGTATGCTGGGCGGCAACGACAGGAAAGACAAGTTGACCGCCCGCACATGAACAGCCCAATTCTCGTTACCGGAGCCAGCCAGCGCGTCGGGCTGGCCTTGGCCCTTGAGCTGGCAGAGGCCGGCCATACCGTGGTCAGTGCCAGCCGCAGCGTCCAGCCCCAGCCTGCGCACCCCAACATCGTGCAGTTCCAGGCCGACCTTTGCCTGGCGGCCGACCGCCAGGCGCTGATCGACCACCTGCAGCAGCACTACGATGGGCTGCGCGCGATCATCCACAATGCCTCTTTGTGGCTCGACGATGGCCTGGACAACCTGCAGACCATGTTCCGCCTCCACGTCGAGGCGCCCTACCACCTGAACCTGGCGCTGGGTGATTTGCTGAACAAGGTCGACAAGGCCGATATCATCCATATCTGCGACGAAACCTCCTCGCGTGGCAGCAAGAGCCATATCGGCTATGCCGCCACCAAGGCAGCGCTGCAGAACATGGTGCTGTCGTTCGCCGAAAAATATGCGCCCAAGGTACACGTCAACGGTATCCTGCCCGGGCTGCTGATCCTCAAGGAAGGGGGCGACGAAGCCTATCGCCAGCAGACCCTGAAAAAGGCCCTGCTGGAATTCGAACCCGGCGCCGGCCCGCTGATCGAGACGGTCAAATACCTGCTCGACAGCCAATACAGCACCGGCAGCCAGGTGGTCATCAACGGTGGCCGCCACCTGAAGAATCGCATGACCTGAGAGAAGCCCATGACTGCGCAAGAACAACTCGAACTCGAGGCCGCCGCCTTCCGGCGCCTGGTCGCACACCTGCAGAACCGCACCGATGTGCAGAACATCGACCTGATGAACCTCTCCGGCTTCTGCCGTAACTGCCTGTCCAAGTGGTACAAGGCCGCGGCCGACGAACGCCAGGTCGACATCAGCCTGGATGACGCCCGCGAAGCGGTGTATGGCATGCCCTACGCAGAATGGAAAACCCAGTACCAGAAAGAAGCCAGCGCCGACCAGCAAGCGGCGTTTGAAAAAGGAAAACCTCGTGACTGATCTGAACACCCTGCGCGCCAGCCTGGCCAGTGGCGAACACGCCTTTGCCGACACCCTGGCGTTCATCGCCGCCCACTACAGCTACCAACCACAGGCCTTCACCAACGGTGGCGTGGAAAACGCCGCCGGGCAGAACGAAGGCTCGTGCAAGACGCTGGGCCTGGCCCTGCTGGAAGGCCTGAGCGACCAGGAGGCGCTGCTGGCCTTCGGTGAACACTACCGCGACGTGATGGCCACGCCCGAGGGCACTGACCATGGCAACATCCGTGCGCTGATCGCGCATGGCCTGGCAGGCGTGAAGTTCACCGCCCAGCCGCTTTCGCGCAACGCCTGATACTGCCGGGCCGGGCAGGCCCCATCAGCTGATGATCTGCCCCGGCCCGTCGGCCGGCAACCCGCCGCGCTGCAACCACGCCAGCGCAATCGGCCACAGGCTCTCGCGGAATCGGTCATGGAAAAACGCGAAGTGGCCAATGTCCTCGACCGCGATATCCACAGGTGCGATCCGCAGATGCCGACGCTCGGCGCCTTCCAGATAACCTAGCAATCGCTCTGTAGCGGCAACCGTGCCAAACGGGTCATCGGCCAGGCTGATCGCCAACGTTGCCGCCCGCACCTGAGCAAACGGCAAGTACTGCAACTGGCGCCCGCTGGGCCTTTGCTCGTAGCGCGCAGTACGGGTAGTCCAGTCCTGCACCACACCGGCAGGCGTGTCTTCCATCCAGCCCAGGCGCTTGCCGGGGAAGTAACCGAACACACGGGTCAGCAACGGCATCGCCACATGCCATTTACCGAACAGTCGCCAACGCTGATCGGCCGCGTAGTCACGCCAGTAGGCGAACTGCGCACCCACCATCACCACCCGCCTGATCCGCTCGGCAGACGGCGCCAGCCCTACGGCGCAACCGCCGAAGCTGTGCCCAACGACATCCACCGGCTGGCAGGGAAATGCCTGGGCCGCGTACGCCAGCATGGCTTCGAAATCCAGCCTGCCCCAGTCGCTCCAGGAGGCCTGGAAACCGCGCAAGGAAGGCGGCCGGGATTCGCCGATGCCGCGGTAGTCATAGGTCAACACGTCGCAGCCTTGGGCGAACAGGTAATCGGCAAAGCGGGTGTAGTAACGGCAGCGCACGGACGTGGCGGCATTGATGATCACCAGCGGGCGCTGGGGATTGGCCAGGGCGTGGCGCCAGTAGAAACCACCAAGGCTGTAGCCGTCGGCTGTGGTCTGGCGAAAAGGCGTGGCCGGTCGGGTGAGGCTGCTCATGGCGCGCTTCCTGTTGTTGTGCGCCAACGCTAGCAAAAAACGCGAGGGCTGTACCGGCCCTTTCGCGGGGCCGGTACAGCCAGAGGGCTTACAGCTCGACGCAGTCGAACTTCACATCGGTCGCCACATCTTCGTCGTAGTTGACGTCAGCGCGCTCGAAGCCGAACAGGTTGAGGAACTGCTTCTTGTAACCTTTGTAGTCGGTCAGTTCGAACAGGTTCTCGGTGGTCACTTGCGGCCACAGGGCCTTGCAGGCGCCCTGCACGTCGTCGCGCAGCTCCCAGTCGTCCAGGCGCAGGCGGCCCTTTTCGTCCAGCTCCGCCGGGGCGCCGTCAGCACGGTACATGCGGTCACGGAACATGCGGTCCAGCTGGTCCTGGGTACCTTCGTGAACGCCCTTCTCCTGCATGATCTTGAAGACCATCGACAGGTAAAGCGGCATCACCGGAATGGCCGAACTGGCCTGGGTGACCACCGACTTGAGCACGGCCACGTTGGCGCTGCCACCGACCTTGCCGGCCAGGCGCTGGGCGGTTTCGTCCAGGTCCTGCTTGGCCTTGCCCAGGGCGCCGTGCCAGTAGATCGGCCAGGTGATGTCGCTACCGATATAGCTGAAGGCCACGGTGCGAGCCTGTGGCGCGAGCACGCCAGCGGCGTTCAGGGCGTCGATCCACAGTTCCCAGTCCTGGCCGCCCATGACGGTGACGGTGTCAGCGATTTCCTGCTCGGTGGCCGGCTCGATGCTGGCCTCGATGATGGTGTCCTTGTTGGTGTCGATGGCGGTCGACTTGTACGGCTGGCCGATCGGCTTGAGCGCGGAACGGATCACTTCACCGGTCTGCGGCAGCTTGCGCACCGGCGAGGCCAGGGAGTAGATGACCAGGTCGACCTGACCGCCCATTTCGTTCTTGATCAGCTCGATGACCTTGGCACGGGCTTCATCGGAGAAAGCGTCACCGTTGATCGACTTGCTGTACAGGCCCTCGGCCTTGGCGAACTTGTCGAAGGCAGCAGCGTTGTACCAGCCGGCAGTGCCAGCCTTGGTCTCGGTGCCTGGCTTTTCGAAGAACACGCCCAGGGTATCGGCCTTGAAGCCGAAGGCTGCGGTAATGCGTGCCGCCAGGCCGTAGCCGCTGGATGCACCAATGACCAGGACCTTCTTCGGGCCATCCTCGCGCACGCCCAGCTTGCGGGTGGCTTCGATCTGGTCACGGACGTTCAGCTCGCAGCCCTTGGGGTGAGTCGTGGTGCAGATGAAACCGCGAACCTTAGGATGAATGATGGCCAATGTCTGTACCTCGTCAGGTTTATGCAGGGAAGCGCCGCCTTGGGCGATTCCGATTGATCAGAGGGTGAGACTACCCCCACAGGTTATCCGACACATATTACGGGGTGATCAAAGGGATGCAAAACGATGCGCCCCCCGATGAACACTCTGTCGCCGGCAAGATCCGGTGGTTAAGAGCAAAGACCGGACACCAGCCCAGGAGCCATTGATTGGTTTTTCACATCAATGGCAAAGAAAAACAAACTTAACAAATGAGCCAAACCCGCCGAAGCTGGTGGCACTGCGCCCGCTGGGCGCCCACCTGCACACGGAGAACAACAAGATGAACGATGTGGTCATCGTCGCCGCAACCCGCACCGCCATCGGCAGCTTCCAGGGTGCCCTGGCCAACGTGCCTGCGGTAGACCTGGGCGCTGCCGTGATCAAGCGCCTGCTGGAGCAGACCGGGCTGGACCCGGCACAGGTCGATGAGGTGATTCTCGGCCAGGTACTCACCGCCGGCGCCGGGCAGAACCCTGCCCGCCAGGCCGCGATCAAGGCCGGCCTGCCCTACAGTGTGCCGGCGCTGACCCTGAACAAAGTCTGCGGTTCTGGCCTCAAGGCCCTGCACCTGGCGGCCCAGGCCATCCGTTGCGGTGATGCCGAGGTGGTGATCGCCGGAGGCCAGGAGAACATGAGCCTGGCCCCCTACGTGATGCCTTCGGCGCGAACCGGGCAGCGCATGGGCCACGGCCAGTTGGTCGACAGCATGATCACCGACGGCCTGTGGGATGCCTTCAACGACTACCACATGGGCATTACGGCCGAGAACCTGGTGGAGAAGTACAGCATCAGCCGTGAACAGCAGGATGCGTTCGCTGCCCAATCGCAACGCAAGGCCGTGACCGCCATCGATGCCGGCCGCTTCAAGGACGAGATCACGCCCATTGTGATGCCGCAGAAAAAAGGTGACCCCAAGGTCTTTGACCGTGACGAGCAGCCACGCCCGGACACCACCGCTGATTCCTTGGCCAAGCTGCGCCCGGCCTTCAAGAAAGACGGCAGCGTCACCGCTGGCAACGCCTCCAGCCTCAACGACGGCGCCGCTGCGGTGCTGCTGATGAGTGCGGGCAAGGCCAAGGCCCTTGGCCTGCCGGTACTGGCCAAAATTGCCGGCTACGCCAGTGCGGGGGTGGACCCGGCAGTCATGGGCATTGGCCCGGTGTCGGCCACCCAGCGTTGCCTGGACAAGGCTGGCTGGCAATTGGCCGAGCTTGACCTGATCGAGGCCAACGAGGCCTTTGCCGCACAGGCGCTGGCGGTGGGCAAGGCGCTGGAGTGGGATGCCGCGCGGGTCAACGTCAACGGCGGGGCAATTGCCCTTGGGCACCCGATCGGTGCTTCGGGGTGCCGGGTGCTGGTGACCTTGCTGCACGAAATGATCAAGCGCGACGCCAAGAAGGGGTTGGCCACGCTGTGCATCGGCGGGGGCCAGGGTGTCGCTTTGGCGATCGAGCGTTGATCCTGGTTTAAGGCAGACAGCACCGCCCTCATCGCCGGCAAGCCGGCGATGAGGGCGGTACAAGCAGCAAATGCTCAGGCTGTGGCGCGCAACTCACGAGCCGCCGCCACCATGTTCACCAACGCCGCCTCGGTCTCAGGCCAGGCACGGGTTTTCAATCCGCAATCCGGGTTGACCCACAGACGCTCGGCCGGAATACGCAAAGCCGCCTTGCGCAGCAACTTGACCATCTCCTCTCTGGTCGGTACCCGTGGCGAGTGAATGTCATACACACCTGGGCCGATCTCGTTGGGGTAGTCGAACTTCTCGAACGCCTCCAGCAATTCCATGTCCGAACGCGATGTCTCGATGGTGATGACGTCGGCGTCCATCGCAGCGATCGACTCGATCACATCATTGAATTCGCTGTAGCACATGTGGGTGTGGATCTGTGTTTCGTCACGAACGCCCGAAGCGCACAGGCGGAAGGCTTCGGTGGCCCACTCGAGGTAAGCCGGCCAGGCACTGCGGCGCAGCGGCAGGCCTTCGCGGAAGGCGGCCTCGTCGATCTGCACGATCTTGATATCAGCTGCCTCCAGGTCGAGCACTTCATCGCGAATCGCCAGCGCCAGTTGACGGGCCTGGGCTTCGCGGCTGACATCCTCACGCGGGAACGACCACATCAGCATGGTCACCGGGCCGGTCAGCATGCCCTTCATCACTTTGCCGGTCAGCCCTTGTGCATAGCGGGTCCAGGCCACGGTCATCGCCTCAGGCCGGCTCAGGTCACCGTAGATCACCGCCGGCTTCACGCACCGCGAACCATAGCTCTGTACCCAGCCAAAACGGGTGAACAAGTAACCGTCGAGTTGCTCGGCAAAGTATTCCACCATGTCGTTGCGCTCGGCCTCGCCGTGCACCAGTACGTCCAGGCCCAGGTTTTCCTGGATCTGTACGGCATGGCGGATTTCACTGTGCATGGCTTCGACGTAATCGGCTTCGGTCAACTTGCCCTGTTTAAACGCCTGGCGTGCCAGGCGTACGGCAGGGGTCTGTGGGAAAGAGCCGATGGTGGTGGTCGGATAGGCAGGCAGGTTCAGCCCGGCTCGCTGCTTGGCAATGCGCTGGCCGAACGCCGACAGGCGCTGGCTGTCGCCAGGCTTTATCGCGTCGACACGCGCCTGTACGGCAGGCTTGTGGATACGCGGCGAGCTGGCGCGGCCAGCCTGGATGGCACGGCTACGCGCCAGTGCGGCGGCAACTTCGGCAGCGTCCGGCTGATTGACGGTCTTGGCCAGCACGGCGACTTCCTGGCATTTCTGCACGGCGAAGGCCAGCCAGCTTTTCAGCTCGGTGTCGAGCTGGTCTTCACGGCTCAGGTCCACCGGGCTGTGCAACAGCGAACAGGATGGTGCGACCCACAGGCGGTCACCCAGACGCTCGGCAGCGTGACGCAGTACATCAACGGCTTTTTCCAGGTCGCAGGCCCAGACATTGCGGCCGTTGACCAGGCCCAGCGACAGTATCTTGTAGGCCGGCAGGCGGTCGAGGATGGTCGGGTACTGCTCCGGCGCCCGCACCAGGTCGATATGCAGGCCGTCGACGGGCAGGTTGGCGGCAAGGCCGAGGTTTTCTTCCAGGCCGCCGAAATAGGTGGCCACCAGTTTTTTCAAAGGGGCGCGCTGGAGGATGTTGTAGACACGCTCATAGGCGTTTTTCCATTCCTGCGGCAGATCGAGTACCAGGATCGGCTCGTCGATCTGCACCCACTCCACACCCTGACCAGCCAGGCGATTGAGGATTTCGTCGTACACCGGCAGCAAGCGGTCGAGCAGCTCCAGCTTGTCGAAATCGCCACCTTTGGTTTTGCCCAGCCACAGGTAGGTCAGCGGGCCGATCACCACCGGTTTGGCGGCATGCCCCAAGGCCTTGGCTTCGTCAACTTCCTCGAACAACTGCTCCCAGCTCAGGGCGAAATGCTGATCGACGGTAAACTCAGGTACCAGGTAGTGGTAGTTGGTGTCGAACCACTTGGTCATTTCCTGCGCGTGGGCACCGCCGCAGCAGTTGGCACTGCGCTCGGTCGCCACGCCACGGGCCATGGCGAACAGGGTTTGCAGGGTGGGCTTGGCACCGTCATGGCCTCGGAAACGCTCGGGGATGACGCCGAAGGTCAGCGAGTGCGTCAGTACTTGGTCGTACCAGGCAAAATCGCCGACGGGCAACAGCTCGATGCCTGCATCCTTCTGGGCTTGCCAGTGCGCCGCGCGCAAGTCGCGGCCAACCTTGCGCAGGCCGGCTTCGTCCAACTCACCTTTCCAGAAGGCCTCCTGGGCTTTTTTCAGTTCGCGGTCGCGGCCGATACGCGGAAAACCCAGGTTATGTGCCAGTGCCATCTCTTGTCCCTCAGAATGCAAAAAAATAATGAGGGGGATTTTCCGGCCCGCCGCACGATGAGACAAACTCATTTAATTTGAGATGAAGTCAAGATTCTTTCATGATGAATAGGCCGGGCACGTCTTGTTCAGAGCAGCCTGGTACGCTCGCAGACAAGCCTGCGCCCAAGACGCGTCGCACAATGCCTCACTGAACAATCCAGGTGCCCCATTGCCATGAGCCTGCTGAAATCGGCGCTGCGCGAAAAAACCTTCGTCTGCGTCATGGAGTTCGTGCCCAAGCCGTCGGCCGAACGCTTCGCTGCGATGGAGGCGATCATGGCCCGTGGGCACTTGTGCGGCTGGCCAATGACCGTAGCCATCGGCGACCGTGTCGGCAGCCCGCTGGACCTCTCACCATTGGACGCCCTGTCCAGCTTCAGTAAACCCGTCCCTGCCCTGCCCCACTTTTCCGGCAAGGACCGTGAACGCCATGATCTGCTCGCGCAGCTGAAAAGAATGGACGCCGCCGGCCTCGACCAATTGCTGCTACTGACCGGCGATCGCCTGCCAGGCCACCAGCCAGGCGAGCGCCCGGTGCGCTATCTGGAATCGGTCGCCGCACTGCAACTTGCTCGCAAGGCCTGCCCCCACTGGCTGCTGGGGGCTGCACTCAACCCATTCAAATACCGCGAGGAAGAAGGCGGTGCGCAGTATTTCAAGGCAGAGAAGAAGCTCGCTGCGGGCGCCGATTTCCTCACCCTGCAATTAGGCTTCGATGCCAGCAAGCATCAGGAGGCCATACAGTGGATGGGGCGTCAGGCCGAACCCAAGCCGCTACTGGCCTGCCTGATGAGCCTGAGCCATGGCCGTGCAGCGATGCTCGAGCATGTCGCCGGCGTTACCGTATCGCCGTCGATGCGCGACATGCTTGAGGCCGAAGCGGGCGTATCCAAAGCCTATGCCCAGGCACGCAGCCTTGATCGCCTGGCCCTGCAGATCATTGGCGTAAAGTTGATGGGGTATGCCGGGGTGCACCTTTCAGGTGTTCACGAACTCAAGCAACTGCTCGCCCTGGAGGCGCGCATCGAGGACTGGCAAGCACGTGTCCATTCACAGGAACAGTGGACAACGGCCTGGGCCGGCAGCTGGCAGATGCCAGGCCTGCCGGCGGTGACCTTTCACCCACCACAAGCAGACTGGCGCCAAGGCCAGTCGAGGGTCAGCGCAACCGCCAGGGAGAAACTGCGTTATCACCTGCTGCATGGGTTTCACGCCCTGTTGTTCAGCCGTAACAACTGGCTGAGCAAGACCTTTGGCTGGGCCGTGCGCCAGCCGCTGTGGGCCAGCGACAGCGGCGCCCGCTGGCTGCACGGGCTGGAGCGCAGCGTGAAGCGCCCGCTGCTGGGCTGCGACACCTGTGGCCGGTGCCGCCTGGAAGACACCTTGTACATCTGCCCCGAAACCTGCCCCAAGGGCCTGGCCAACGGCCCCTGTGGCGGTACTGCGCTGAACCGCTGTGAGTTCGGCGACCGCGAGTGCATCCACAGCGTCAAATACCGCACCGCCAAAGCCGTGCAACAGACCGCCGTGCTCACCGAACGGCTGATCCCCTGCATCGAGGTACAAACGCGTCACCGCAGTTCATGGCCGCAGTGGTTCGCCGTGCAGACGCCTGCCCGGTTCAGCCCTCAGCCAACGCTTCGAAACCCGCCCGAATCTTCGCCTCAGGCAGTTCATCGGCAATGAACACCATCACGCTTTCGCGCGTTTCGCCTTCGGCCCACTCGGCGTCCCAATCGAAACCATAGAGCTTGAGCACGCCCTGGAACACCAGGCGACGGTCTTCTCCGGCAATGTTGAGCACACCTTTATAGCGCAGCAGTTGCTTGCCGTGAGTCTCGAGCAATTCGTTCATGAAGCCGCTGAGGCGGTCGATGTCCAGGGGGACCTCGGTACGCAACACCAGGGTCGAGATACGATCAGGTGTGGCGGGTTTGAACGCCGGGCGCAGGGTTGGCTTGAGGTTGGCGCCCAGATCCGGGTTGAGGTTGAACCCGCGCACGTCGAGCAGTTCGGCCAGGTCGATACGGCCGTGCTCGACCACGCGCAACGCCGCACGGCCATTGATACGCGCCAGGCGCTCGCGCAAGGCGTCCACCGCCGCCGGCTCGACCAGGTCGGTCTTGCTCAGCAACAGGCGGTCGGCAAAGCCCACCTGGGCCTGCGCGATGGTTTGGGCCAGATGCAGCTCGGCATGGGCCGCATCGACCAGGGTAATGATGCCATCGAGGATATAGCGGTCGCGCAATTGCTCTTCGACGAAGAAGGTCTGCGCCACCGGCGCGGGGTCGGCCAGGCCGGTGCATTCGATCACCAGGCGATCGAAAGCGATCTCCCCGGCGTCCAGGCGCTCGAGCAGCAGGAACAGGGCACGGGTCAGGTCGCCATGAATGCTGCAGCATACACAGCCGTTGGCCAGGGTCATGACCTGCACCGGCTCGTCGCCCAACAGCTGGCTGTCGATGCCTGCCTCACTGAACTCGTTCTCGATCACGGCAATTTTCAGGCCGTGCTCGGCTTTTAGCATGTGCTTGAGCAACGTGGTTTTGCCGGCACCGAGAAAACCGGTGAGCACGGTTACGGGAATTGGCGTCTGCACGCAGAAATCTCCTGAAGCTGAAAATGACTGTGGGAGCCCACAGGCTCCCACAGGTTCACGCAGTGTGCCGAATCAGCAGCACTTGGGGCCGGACTTGCCACCGTAGCGGGCTTCCTGGCGTTCCCGGAAGAACGCCTCGTAGCTCATCACCGGCTTGTCCGGGTGCTTGGTCTGCATGTGCTCGACATAGTTGTCGTAGTCGGGCATGCCGACCATCAGGCGGGCTGCCTGCCCCAGGTATTTACCCAGCCGACCCAGGTCGTTGAACATCGCAGCATTCCTCTCAAGCGTCAGGCAGTGCCTGGAACGGGGTTTCCTTGTCGGTGCGTTCCTTGCGGCCGAGGGCGGCGTAGCCGACCTTGACGGCAAAGAACAACACGCTGAACACCACAATCAGGAACAACACGGTGAGCCCGGCGTTGGTGTAGGCGTTGTAGATCACGTGCTGCATCTGCCCGATATCCTTGGCCGGGGCCAGCACCTGGCCGGCGTCCAGGGCGGTGCTGTACTTCTCGGCCAGGGCCAGGAAGCCAACCGCAGGGTTCGGGTCGAACAGTTTGATCAGCCCGGCAGTGGTGGTGCAAATCAGCAGCCACACCGCTGGCAGCAAGGTGACCCACATGTAGCGCTGGCGCTTCATCTTGATCAATACCACCGTGCCCAGCATCAGGGCGATACCGGCCAGCATCTGGTTGGAGATGCCGAACAGCGGCCACAGGGTGTTGATGCCACCCAGCGGGTCGATCACGCCCTGATACAGCAGGTAACCCCAAAGGGCCACGCAGCCGGCCGTGCCGATCAGGTTGGCCGTCCACGACTCGGTACGCTTGAGCGCCGGCACGAAGCTGCCCAGCAGGTCCTGCAGCATGAAGCGGCCGGCACGGGTACCGGCGTCCACTGCGGTCAGGATGAACAGCGCTTCGAACAGGATCGCGAAGTGGTACCAGAAGGCCATGGTGTTTTCACCCGGCAGTACCTGGTGCAGGATCTGCGCAATACCCACCGCCAGCGTCGGCGCACCACCGGCACGGGCCAGGATGGTGTGCTCGCCGATGTCGCGGGCCACGGCCTCAAGCTGTTCGGGGGTGATCAGGAAGCCCCAACTGCTGACCGTCTGCGCCACCGACACGACGTCGGCACCGACCACTGCGGGCGGGCTGTTCATGGCGAAATAAACGCCTGGCTCGATGACCGAGGCGGCGACCATGGCCATGATGGCGACGAACGATTCCATCAGCATGCCGCCGTAGCCGATGTAGCGGGCGTTGGTTTCGTTGTCCAGCAGCTTCGGCGTGGTCCCCGAGGAAATCAGCGCGTGGAAGCCGGACACCGCACCACAGGCGATGGTGATGAACAGGAACGGGAACAGTGTGCCCTTCCACACCGGGCCTGTACCGTCGGTGAACTGGGTCAGCGCAGGCATTTTCAGCTCTGGCGCGATGATCAGGATACCGATGGCAAGGCCGACGATGGTGCCGATCTTGAGGAAGGTCGACAGGTAGTCACGCGGCGCCAGCACCAGCCACACTGGCAGCACGGCAGCGACGAAGCCATAACCCACCAGCATCCAGGTGATCTGCACGCCGGTGAAGGTGAACGCCGGGCCCCAGACCGGATCCGCGGCAATCTGGCCCCCCAGCCAGATCGACGCCAGCAGCAGTACCACGCCGACGACCGAGATCTCGCCGATACGGCCCGGGCGGATGTAGCGCATGTAGATGCCCATGAACATCGCGATCGGGATGGTCGCCATCACCGTGAACATGCCCCATGGGCTTTCAGCCAGGGCCTTGACCACGATCAGCGCCAGCACCGCCAGGATGATGATCATGATCAGGAAGCAGCCGAACAGGGCGATGGTGCCAGGGATGCGCCCCATCTCCTCGCGCACCATGTCGCCCAGCGAGCGGCCGTTGCGGCGGGTAGACAGGAACAGGACCATGAAGTCCTGGACCGCGCCGGCCAGCACCACGCCGGCGATCAGCCAGAGCGTGCCAGGCAGGTAGCCCATTTGCGCCGCAAGCACGGGACCGACCAGGGGGCCGGCGCCAGCGATGGCGGCGAAGTGGTGACCGAAAAGAATGTGTTTGTTGGTCGGGACGTAGTCCAGGCCATCGTTGTTGAGCACCGCAGGGGTGGCTCGGCGAGGGTCGAGTTGCATCACCTTGGTGGCGATGAACAGGCTGTAGTAACGGTAGGCGACCAGGTAGATGGCCACTGCCGCGACCACGATCCACAAGGCATTGATCGCCTCGCCTCGACGCAGGGCGACCACACCCAGCGCACAAGCCCCTATGACCGCCAGCGCCAGCCACGGGATGTGGCGTAGCAGGCTGTTATTGTTGTTCATGGCATGCTTCCAGCTAAGTGGTTGGAATAGACAGCCCCTTGAGTCTAGGGCTTGCTTGAAGGGTTTACCATCCCGAATTGGCATACAGCCGGTGGCGAGCACAGGCTCTAGAACGCCGCTACCCGTACAACCTCATGCCTGGGAAGCAACACGCGCCCTGGCGGGCCTGTCATTTTTGCCAGTTGTGCATGAAAGGGGCACGCGCTTTCAATGATCAGGCAATCCGATTGCCCTTGGACGACACGCGATTGGCGAATCTGCACACGCTGAAATCGTGCGTCGATCATCTGAAAAGCCAGCAGAAAGGAAACGATCATGACCACGGAAAAAGCCGGCACCCCTCAACGCTCAGCCCCCATCGCACCCACCCATGGTTCGATTGCGAGCCCAAAGTCCCGCGCCACGTTCGCTGAAGAAAAAGGCCTTATCGAAGGCAATCTTCACAACGGGATCGAAAGCGGCAAGTTCTTCCCCGAGACGACCGGTGGCCTGACCGACCCCTACGCCAAGGACGACGTTAAAAATATTGCACCACCGGCCGATGGCAAGATTGCCAGCGGCGAACGGCCCGGCGCGGCCTACCTGGACAAAACGGATGTCGACTGGGACAAGCATGACGTTGCCAGCGGCGCATCCCTTGATTTTGTCTGGAGCTTCAGTGCGCGCCACAAATATCGCCGTTTCAACTACTTCATCACCAAAGCCGACTGGAAAGCCGGGGAGCCGCTGACCCGTGCCCAGTTCGAACCGCAGCCGTTCGCCACATTCCTCAATGAACTTCAGCCTTACTGGGGCTTCACCGACGAGCAGATGTGGCCGGCACAACCCACCACGCATACCTTGGAGCTACCTGAACGCCAGGGCTATCACGTACTGCTGGGCGTATGGGAAATAGCCGAGACCGACAAGGCCTTCTATCAGGTGGTCGACCTCGATTTCGTCACCAGCTAACGGTGGCGCCGGGTGACTCGGCCATATGTCCCCCGTGTCACCTGTCATCCGGCAGGAGTGCCCGTGGCTGGTCTATAGTCAGTGCTACTGACGAGGGCCCGCCATGACCACTCCTTCCGACGATCGCCGGCGCTTCCAGCGCATTGACTTCGACGCCCCCACCGAACTGCGCCAGGGCGATCGCCGCTGGCCGGTCAAACTCCTGGATCTGTCGCTCAAGGGCCTGCTGATCGAGCGCCCTGAGCCGTGGAACGCCGACCTCACTCAGGATTTCGATGCGATCATCCAACTGGACCCGCACACCCATGTGCAGATGCAGGTGGAACTACGCCATGAAGAGGCGAAGCGGCTGGGGTTCATCTGCCTCTACATCGACATCGATTCGATGAGCCATTTGCACCGTCTTGTGGAGTTGAACGTGGCCGACAGCACCGAAATGATGCGCGAGCTGCGACAACTCATCGAATAATGGGATCTCTTAGCTAGCTAATAGCTTTCCCAACTTGTGTTTCTTGTCTACCCAGACAGCTTTCAACCTGGGTATCGCAACGTTGTACACACCCCTCTAACACCGTATTCAATGAGTTGGTACGCGATCTGCATTGCGTTCTTGCACACCCTGCAAGCCTGCTTGTTCGCGCTCCAATCAAAATATTGTATACAATTCTTGTAGCAATCATTTGTAGGAAGTGTCTACAGTAGCGGCACAACAATAAACAGTGAGCCTGCTCAATGACTACGTCCCCTAGCACGTCTCCCGCCAAGCGCCCCGAGGACGAAAACCTCGGCCTTGGAGCCAACTTGGCCTATGGCCTTCAGCATGTGCTGACCATGTATGGAGGGATCGTCGCAGTACCCCTGATCCTGGGGCAGGCTGCGGGCCTCAATGGTGCCGAGATCGGCATGCTGATCGCGGCCTCGCTGTTTGCCGGTGGCCTGGCCACGCTGCTGCAAACGCTCGGCCTGCCCTTCTTCGGATGCCAGTTGCCGTTGGTGCAGGGCGTGTCGTTCGCAGGCGTGGCAACCATGGGGGCGATTCTCAGCAGCCAGGACGGTGGCGGCTTGCCAGGCGTGCTGGGCGCAGTCATGGCGGCATCGCTGATCGGCTTTCTGATCACCCCGGTGTTCTCGCGCATCACCAAGTTCTTCCCGCCACTGGTCACCGGTATCGTCATCACCACCATCGGCCTGACCTTGATGCCGGTGGCCGCACGCTGGGTGATGGGCGGCAACAGTGCTTCGCCGGAATTCGGCAGCATGGCCAACATCGGCCTGGCAGCGCTGACGTTCGCCATCGTGCTGCTGCTGAGCAAACTGGGCAGCGCGACCATTTCGCGCCTGTCGATCCTGCTGGCCATGGTCTTCGGCACCCTGATCGCCTGGGCGCTGGGCATGACCGACTTCAGCAAGGTGGCCGAAGGCCCGATGTTCGCCTTCCCCACCCCGTTCCACTTCGGTATGCCGACCTTCCACATCGCGGCGATCCTGTCGATGTGCATCGTGATCATGGTGACCCTGGTGGAAACCTCGGCCGACATACTGGCCGTGGGTGAGATCATCGATACCAAGGTCGATTCCAAGCGCCTGGGCAATGGCCTGCGCGCCGACATGGCTTCGAGCATCCTGGCACCGGTATTCGGCTCTTTCACCCAGAGCGCCTTTGCGCAGAACGTAGGCCTGGTGGCCGTGACCGGGGTCAAGAGCCGCTACGTGGTGGCCACCGGTGGTGTGATCCTGGTAGTGCTGGGCCTGCTGCCGGTGATGGGCCGGGTGATTGCAGCAGTGCCAACCCCGGTACTGGGCGGCGCAGGCATCGTGCTGTTCGGCACTGTGGCTGCCAGCGGTATCCGCACCCTGTCCAAGGTCAACTACAAGAACAACGTCAACCTGATCATCGTCGCCGCCTCGCTGGGCTTTGGCATGATCCCGATTGCCGCGCCGAACTTCTACCACCACTTCCCGAACTGGTTCGAGACCATCTTCCACTCCGGCATCAGCTCGGCAGCGATCATGGCCATCGTGTTGAACCTGATCTTCAACCATTTCACGGCAGGCAATTCGGACCAGCAGTCAGTGTTCGCGGCAGGCTACGAGCGCACCATCCAGTACTCGGACATCTCTGCACTGCGTGATGGCGATTACTTCAAGGAAGGCAAGCTGTTCGACGCAGAGGGCAATGAGGTGCCGGTGCTGGAGCTGGACGAGCATGGCAATGCGGCGCCCAGGCGAACGCCGGTAGCCGAGCACTGACCGCTGACTGAGCGGTGACCCAGAGGGAGCCGATGCGCATCGTCGGCTCCCTTTTTTGTTTGCCTGCACCGGCCGATTGCCTGCACAACCAGCGGCTTATTCGAACAAGGCGTCCAGAGCCTGTTCCAGCCGGGTTACGGCGATCACCTGCAACCCCGCCGGTGATTCCTTCGGTGCGTTGCCCTTGGGCACGATGGCCCGCTTGAAGCCATGTTTTGCCGCTTCTTTGAGGCGCTCCTGGCCACTGGGAACTGGCCGCACCTCGCCCGACAAACCAATCTCGCCAAATACCAGCAGCCCGTGGGCCAATGGCCGGTTGCGCAGGCTGGACATCACCGCAGCCAACAAGGCCAGGTCCGACGCGGTTTCAAGGACCTTCACCCCGCCGACGACATTGAGAAACACGTCCTGGTCATGGGTGGGAATACCACCATGGCGGTGCAGCACCGCCAGCAACATGGCCAGCCGGTTCTGGTCCAGGCCCAGGGTGACACGCCGCGGGTTGGCCAGGTGGCTGTCATCGACCAGTGCCTGTACCTCTACCAGCATCGGCCGGGTACCTTCCCACGTGGCCATGACCACGCTGCCCGGTACTTCTTCCTGAGCCCGGTTGAGGAAGATCGCCGATGGGTTGGAAACCTCTTTGAGCCCACGGTCGGTCATACCGAAGACCCCCAGTTCATTGACCGCACCGAAGCGGTTCTTCACCGCGCGCAGCAAGCGCAAGCGGCCATCGGACTCTCCCTCGAAATACAACACGGTGTCGACCATGTGCTCCAGCACCCGCGGGCCTGCCAGCGAGCCTTCCTTGGTGACATGGCCGACCAGGAAGATCGCCGTGCCACTCTGCTTGGCATAGCGCACCAGCAATGCCGCACTTTCGCGCACCTGGGCGACACCGCCGGGCGCTGATTGCAATTGCTCGGTGAAGATGGTCTGGATCGAATCGATGACCATGACCCGGGGCTTTTCCTGGCGCGCGGTGGCAATGATCGTTTCGATACAGGTCTCGGTCATCACTTTGAGCTGGTCCTGGGGCAGCCCCAGGCGGCGTGAGCGCATGGCCACCTGCTGCTGCGACTCTTCGCCGGTGACATACAGCGCCGGCATGCCCACGGCGATATTGCACAAGGTCTGCAGCAGAATGGTCGATTTGCCGATGCCCGGGTCACCGCCGATCAACACCACCGAACCGTCGACCAGGCCGCCGCCCAGCACACGATCGAGTTCGGTGCTGCTGGTGGTGAACCGCGGAATCTCCTCGACGCTGACTTCGCCCAGGGTCTTGATCTGCGCCTGTTGCCCGGTCCAGCCGGCGCGACCGCTGGGTGCCGCCGCACCGCCGCTCTCGATCATGGTTTCGACCAGGGTGTTCCACGCCCCGCATTCGCCACACTGGCCGGCCCATTTGGGAAAGGTAGCGCCGCACTCGGTGCAGCCATACAAGCGCTTGGCCTTGGCCATGGGCAGGGTCTCCTGGAAAAAATCGCCATGATAGCCGACGCAGACGTGTCTCGAGCGCGTCGGCATGCGACAAAACTATTCGTTCCAAGCGCAGTCACTACCCGTGAACGGCACGCATGAAGCGATGCAGTGGCTTACACTGCGTAAACATCACCATTTGTCACAAGGGAATCGAACATGGGAATGATCAGTGAGTTCAAGGCCTTCGCGGTCAAGGGCAATGTCGTCGACATGGCAGTCGGTATCATTATCGGCGCTGCATTCGGCAAGATAGTCTCCTCATTCGTCGGCGATATCATCATGCCGCCACTGGGGATATTGATCGGAGGCGTGGACTTCAGTGACCTGGCCATTACCTTGAAGGCGGCTGAGGGCGATATACCGGCCGTGGTGCTGGCCTACGGCAAGTTCATCCAGACCGTGATCGACTTCGTGATCGTGGCCTTCGCCATCTTCATGGGTGTCAAGGCGATCAACCGCCTGAAACGCGAAGAGGCCGTTGCGCCAAGCGCCCCGCCGACCCCGACCCCTCAGGAAACGCTGCTGACCGAGATTCGTGACCTGCTCAAGTCGCAGAACCAGAATCGCCTGCCTTGAAAAGTGGCAAGCTGCAAGCGTAAGGCCGCTCAAGGGCAGCACTTGTAGCTTGCAGCTTGCAGCTACCAGTAGTTCTCCACCGCCACCTGCCCAGGCCGCTTGCTCAAGCTCAACTGCAGGTCACGCGCCTTGAGCACCTTGCGGGTCTCATCGATCATTTGCGGGTTGCCGCAAAGCATGATCCGTGAGTGCTCAGGCGACAGTTCCAGCCCCGCCGCCTTTTCCAGCTCGCCATTCTCGATCAGCGTGGTGATACGTGCATTCAGCGCACCCGGATACTGCTCACGGGTAACCACTGGAATGAATTGCAGCTTGCCTGCAAATTCTGCCAGGTAATCACGCTGTTCAAGCCCGGCAATGTCATCCACATAGGCCAGCTCCTTGGCCTCGCGTACCGAATACACCAGTTTGATGTTGTCGAAACGCTCCCAGGCCTCGAAGTCCTGCAGGATCGACATGAACGGCGCAATGCCGGTACCGGTCGCCAACAGCCACAGGTCACGGCCACCGACGAAGCGATCAAGGGTCAGGTAGCCAAATGCCTGGCGGTCGATCAGCAGTGAATCACCCTCGCCAAGGCGGCTGAGCTCGCTGGTGAACTCCCCGCCCGGGACCACGATGGAGAAGAAGTCTAAATACTCGTCATGCGGCGCACTGACCATCGAGTAAGCACGCCAGACCACGCTGCCATCGGCCTTGGTCACGCCAAGCCGGGCGAATTGCCCGGCCCGAAAGCGAAACCCCGGATCGCGAGTCACCCGCAGGCTGAACAGGCCAGGCGTCAGTGGCTGGACGTCCAGCAAGGTCTGGCGGGTAAACTTTTCGGCACTGGCGGTCATGACGGGCTCCGTGAATAGCGTGCGCACAGTGTCGCGCAAAGCGGCCAGGATAAAAACCGTTCGATTGTAGGGTCACAGGCCACGGCCTGGCTGCTGTCCTGGAATGATGAGACATTCTTAACAAAAAAATCCCAACAAAACGCTCGGTCTTTTCCTACAATCCCACCGGTATGCAAACGGATTGGGTCCTCTGGACGCAAGGGAGAGGGTTGATGCCTCACTGGAATCACGAGCATTTAGACCGCTTGGTCAACGAAAGTACCCCGCAAAAGGTGTTCGACCTCGCGGTTCACCTGGCACAGGACCTGGGCATGGAGTTCATGGGGCTCAAGCTTCGCATTCAGCTTGCAGCCCAGGCACCCAGGCTCTACCTGTACAGTAACTACCCGCTTGCCTGGATCGAGCGTTATCAACGCGACGAGTTCTACAAGCAGGACTCGGCAGCAGCATTGAGTCACACGTCGACCGGGCCGGTACTGTGGACCGATGAGTTGTATCGCGAAGCGCCGGATTTTCGTGAGCAGGCCTGCAAACATGGCCTGCGCCACGGCTGGACACAATCGCTGCATGACCTCAGGCACAACGAGACCCAAGTCAGCGTGGCACGGCCCTGTGGCAAGATCGACACCCACGAGCTGTACGACAAGGCCGGCCAAGTACAATGGCTGTGCCATACGCTGCACGACACCATTTGTGAGCATCACCTGGCCAAGTTGAGTTCGCCGCTGAAGATGAGCGATCGGGAACTCGAGGTGCTGAAATGGTCGGCCGCCGGCAAGACCGCCGCCGACGTCGCCTGCATTCTGTCACTGTCGCAAAGCACAGTGAACTTCCATATCCGCAGCGTGATTACCAAGACCAATGCTTCCAACAAGGCAGGCGCCGTCGCCATTGCCGTGATGCGAGGCCTGATCGATCAATAACCCGGCCTGCGACCAGAGGCAAAGCCCTGTAGAATCGCGTACCGAAGCCCGTGACGATCTGTGACGGGCGACCCGTGCCCGAGCCTGATGCCATGCCCCTGTTGATCACACCCTACGCCGAACTCGACCTGATCCGCCAGCCGGACCAGGCCAACGACCCGTTGCAGGCCTTTGACGCCGCCGATGAATACCTGCTCGAGCAGTTGCACGCTCAGCAACTGGCGGCCGGGAGCAGGGTGCTGGTACTCAATGACAGCTTCGGCGCGCTGGCCGCCAGCCTGGTCGACCACGTGCCGGTGGTCAGCAGCGGTGACTCGCACCTGGCCCACATGGCCCTGGAAAAAAACCTCGCGCGTAACGGCAAGGCATTCGACAGCGTACCTTTCGTGCCCGCCAGCGAGCATTGGCAGGGGCACTTCGATCGCGTACTGGTGCGCGTGCCGAAAACACTTGCACTGCTCGAAGAGCAACTGATCAGGTTGCAAGGCCACCTGGCGCCCGGCGCACAGGTCATCGCTGCGGCCATGATCAAACACTTGCCACGGGCTGCGGGTGATCTGCTGGAGAAGTACATCGGCCCGGTACAGGCTTCGCTGGCGCAAAAAAAAGCGCGCCTGCTGACGGCCACCTTCGCCCAGCGCCCTGCCGCCAGCTCCCCGTACCCGACCCGCTACCGCCTCGACTCACCTGCGCTCGAACTGCTCAACCATGCCAACGTATTCTGCCGCGACGGCCTGGACATCGGCACGCGGGCCTTCCTCCCACACCTGCCACACGACTTGGGCAATGCACGTGTCGCCGACCTGGGTTGCGGCAACGGCGTGCTGGCCATCGCCAGCGCGCTGGCCAACCCCCAGGCGCACTACACACTGGTGGATGAATCGTACATGGCGGTGCAGTCGGCGCAGGAAAACTGGCAGGCTGCGCTGGGCGATCGCGCGGTGACGGTAGTGGCAGGCGATGGCCTGGCGGGGGTGGAAAAGCAATCGCTGGATGTGGTGCTGTGCAACCCGCCGTTCCATCAACAGCAGGTGGTGGGCGACTTCCTTGCCTGGCGCATGTTCCAGCAGGCGCGTGAGGCATTGGTGGTCGGCGGTGCGTTGTATATCGTCGGTAATCGCCACTTGGGCTATCACAGCAAGCTGGCGCGCCTGTTCCGGGGAGTTGAACAGGTGGCCGCGACACCGAAGTTCGTGATCCTCAAAGCCCGCAAGTGAAGCGGGGGCTGCTCAGTGCAGCCCCACGGCCCTCAATGCGTGGTCAGCCCCGCCGCGCTCATGAACAGCCGCATCACATAGGCCGCCACGCCCAGGGCGGCCACGCTCAAAGCCCAGATCAGCAACAACCAGCCCAGGCGTTGCCACAGGGGTTTCTTCTCTTCAAGGCCATGTTTGCCAGCCATGATGGGCCCTCCTAGTGATAGCCGTCTTCGTGGGTGACCTTGCCGCGGAACACGTAATAGCTCCAGAAGGTATACCCCAGGATGAATGGCAGGATGAACAATGTGCCGACCAGCATGAAGCCCTGGCTCTGTGGCGGCGCAGCTGCATCCCAGATCGAGATCGACGGCGGGATGATATACGGCCAGAGGCTGATGCCCAGGCCGCTGTAGCCAAGGAAGATCAGCACCAACGTCAGCAGGAACGGGGTGTAGTTGGCACTGCGCGCCACTGCCTTGAACAAACCGTAGAACGTTACCAGCACGAGAAGCGGTACCGGCATGAACCAGATCAGGTTGGGCATGCTGAACCAGCGATCGGCAATCTGTGGGTAAGCGATCGGCGTCCACAGGCTGACGATGCCGATCACCACCAGCAACACCAGGGCCAGCGGGCGGCCGAGCTTGTGCATCTGCGCTTGCAGAGGCCCCTCGGTCTTCATGATCAGCCAGGTGCACCCGAGCAAAGTGTACGCGACGATCAGGCCCAGGCCACTGAACAGGCTGAACGGGGTCAGCCAGTCGAGCGTGCCGCCGGCGTAATGCCGGTCCACTACCTTGAAGCCCTCGATGAATGCCCCCAGCGCGACCCCTTGGAAGAAGGTCGCCACCAGTGAACCGCCGATGAACGCCTTGTCCCAGATGTGGCGCTTGTCGTCCTTGGCCTTGAAACGGAACTCGAAGGCCACTCCGCGGAAGATCAGGCCGATCAGCATGAGGATCAGCGGCAGATAAAGCGCTTCGAGCACCACCGAATAGGCCATCGGGAAGGCCCCGAACAAACCGGCGCCGCCCAGGACCAGCCAGGTTTCGTTACCGTCCCATACGGGGGCGACGGTGTTCATCATCACATCCCGGTCCTGCTCAGCCTTGACGAAGGGGAAGAGCATGCCGATGCCCAGATCGAACCCGTCCATCACCACGTACATCATGACACCGAAGATGATGATCACGGCCCAGATCAGCGGAAGGTCGATACCCATGGCTCAGTTCTCCTTGCTCAGGCTGGGGGCAGTGGCCTTGCGGCCTTCATCGGCGGCGGAAAGCGGCCGTGCCGGCGTGCGTTTCTGGCCGGGACCGCCAGGGGTGTGCTCGTCGCCCTCGCCCGTTTTCGGCCCTTTGCGCACAAGGCGCATCATGTAGCCCAGGCCAGTGCCGAACAGCGCGAAGTACACCACCACGAATGCAATCAGGGTAAAGCCCAGCTGGGCGTAGCTATGGTTGGAGACACCCTCCGAGGTACGCATCAGGCCGTACACCACCCACGGCTGGCGGCCGATCTCGGTGGTGAACCAGCCGGCAAGAATGGCGATCAGGCCCGATGGGCCCATCCACAGTGTCAGGTACAGGAACGGGCGTGAAGTGTAGAGGGTGCCGCGTTTGCGCAGCCAGAGGCTCCACAGGCCAACGAAGATCATCAGGAAGCCAAGCCCGACCATGACCCGGAACGACCAGAAGACAATGGTCGAATTGGGACGGTCCTCGGGCGGGAACTCCTTCATCGCAGGCACTTGCTTATCCAGGCTGTGGGTAAGGATCAGGCTACCGAGCGCCGGGATTTCGACCTTGAAGCGGGTGGTTTCGGCTTCCATGTCCGGGATGCCGAACAGGATCAGCGGGGTCGGCTCGCCAGGAACGTTCTCCCAGTGGCCTTCGATTGCGGCAATCTTCACCGGCTGATGCTTGAGGGTGTTAAGCCCGTGGAAATCACCGATCACAGCCTGGATGGGGGCGACGATCAGCGCCATCCACATGGCCATCGACAGCATCTTGCGCACTGCCGGGTTATCGCGCCCGCGCAGCAGGTGCCAGGCCGCCGAGGCACCAACGAAGAAGGCTGTGGCAACGAACGCGGCGGTGGCCATGTGCATCAGGCGGTAGGGGAACGACGGGTTGAAGATGATCGCCAGCCAGTCCACCGGGACGACCCGACCGTCGATGATCTCGTGGCCTTGCGGGGTCTGCATCCAGCTGTTGGACGCCAGGATCCAGAAGGTCGACACCAGCGTACCCAATGCCACCATCACGGTGGAGAAGAAATGCAGGCCGCGGCCCACGCGGTTCCAGCCAAACAGCATGACGCCGAGGAAGCCCGCCTCGAGGAAGAACGCGGTCAGCACCTCATAAGTGAGCAGGGGGCCCGTGACAGCGCCGGCGAAGTCGGAAAAACGACTCCAGTTGGTACCGAACTGGTAGGCCATGACCAGGCCGGAAACCACCCCCATACCGAAGTTGACGGCGAAGATCTTCGACCAGAAATGGTAAAGGTCACGGTAGACCTGCTCATGGGTCCTCAGCCAAAGGCCTTCGAGAACCGCCAGGTAACTCGCAAGGCCAATGGTGATGGCCGGGAACAGGATGTGGAACGACACGGTAAAGGCAAACTGAATTCGGGCGAGCTCGAGGGCTTCTATTCCGAACATGGTGCTTCCTCTTCAGGTAATCCGGCTTCCGGGCTCGTGGCCCGTCGCCCACTGCCCCCGCGTTAGTGTCGAGTGCGGCACGTTGGAATTGTTCTGTTCGATCGCAGGGATTTCGGCCCACTGGCCAAATCGTTGTTTCTGGAACGATTGATCCAGATCAACGATTGATAGCAAGCATAGTCCCGAATGGCCCGGCAGGCGGTGCGGTTGTTTGCCGCGTGACCGGTTGCCCCACCCCCTTCCAGAGCCGAAGAAACCGTGTCGACAACGGCAAACAGTAACCGTTTGTTACAAACAGATGATAATCTGCCGCCCCCCTCTACTGCGCCGAGGCCACAGGTTTCCGATGTCCGATTCCGCACCGCAGTTGTTGCGCCATCACCGCCCTTTCATTGCCTTCTGGCTGGCCCGGGTGTTCACCGCCAGCGGTTTTCAGATGCTTACCGTTGCCATTGGCTGGCACCTCTACCAACTGACCGGCAATGTGCTCGACCTGGGCCTGGTAGGCCTCGTCGAATTCGCGCCGCGGGTGCTGTTCATGCTGCACACCGGCCACGTCGCCGACCGCTATGACCGGCGCAAGGTCGCGGCCCTGTGCCAGACGCTGCAGGGGTTGATCGCCCTGGTGCTGGCTTTGGGCAGCGCCACCGACAACGTCAGCCGCGAACTGATCTTCGCCCTCGCCTTCCTGCTCGGAGCCACCCGCTCGTTCGAAATGCCCGCCACCCAGGCGCTGCTGCCCAATGTGGTGCCGCCCGGGCTGTTTCCTCGGGCCGTAGCGGCCTCAGCCTCGGCCACCCAGGCGGCGACCATCGTCGCCCCGGCCGTGGGCGGGCTCCTGTATGCCTTCGGCAGTACCTGGGTGTATGGCCCGACCGTGGCCCTGTATGCCATTGCCTGCCTGCTTATGCTGACCCTGGATTCGCGCCAGCAAGTGCCGCAACGCGGTCGCGCCAGCCTGGAGTCGCTACTGGCAGGCGTGCGTTTCATCCGTAGCCGGCCAGACATTCTCGGGGCGATTTCCCTCGACCTGTTCGCCGTGCTGTTGGGAGGCGCCACCGCGCTGCTGCCAGTGTTCGCCAAGGACATCCTGCTCACAGGCCCGTGGGGCCTGGGCCTGTTGCGGTCGGCGCCAGCGGTGGGCGCGCTGTTGATGTCGTTCTGGCTGGCGCGCTTCCCGGTGGAGCGCAAGGTCGGCCGCACCATGTTCACCGCAGTCGGGGTGTTCGGCGTGGCAACCATCGCCTTTGGCCTGTCGACCTCATTCTGGTTCTCGCTGGCGGTACTGGTGGTGCTGGGTGCAGCAGACATGATCAGCATGGTGATACGCGGTGCGTTCGTGCAACTGGAGACACCGGATGAGATGCGTGGCCGGGTAAGCGCGGTCAACGGCCTGTTCATCGGTGCCTCCAATCAGCTCGGTGAATTCGAATCGGGGGTCACGGCGCACTGGTTCGGCACGGTGCCGGCGGTGGTGCTGGGTGGCGTCGGCACCTTGGTGGTGACCGGAGTGTGGATAAAGTTGTTCCCGACACTGGCCACGCGGGATCGGTTGCACAATGGTTGACGGGGGCCTGAACGGCCATAGGCCCCTGCCAGCCATGCTGGTATGATGCGCGGCTTTTTTCCTCCCCACGCAAAACCACGGCAGCCGTTACGGTCTGTGCTTTGCTGATGGGGTCGATACATTCACGGCGCCGGGGGCGCCTCGGGGAGCGGGCATGCTGGAAAGGCTGTTTCAACTAAGAGCACACAACACCAACGTGCGCACCGAGATTCTTGCGGGCGTCACCACCTTCCTGGCCATGGCCTACATCCTGTTCGTCAACCCGAGCATTCTCGGCGAAACCGGCATGGACAAGGGCGCGATCTTCGTCGCCACCTGCCTGGCTGCCGCCATCGGCTCGGCGACCATGGGCCTGATCGCCAACTACCCCATCGCCTTGGCGCCGGGCATGGGCTTGAACGCGTTCTTCACCTACACCGTGGTCCTGCACATGGGCCACACCTGGCAGGTCGCGTTGGGCGCGGTGTTCCTCTCGGCGGTGATGTTCTTCCTGCTGTCGATCTTCCGCATCCGCGAGTGGATCGTAAACAGCATCCCGCTGCCGCTGCGCTCGGCCATTGCCGCGGGCATTGGCCTGTTTCTGGCGCTCATCGCCCTGCATAACGCCGGCATCGTCGTCGATAACCCGGCCACCCTGGTGGGCATGGGCGACCTCAAGCAGCCGTCGGTGATCCTTGCCACGCTGGGCTTCTTCCTGATCGTGGGCCTTGAAGCGCTCAAGGTGCGCGGCGCGGTGCTGATCGGCATTCTCGCCGTGACGGTCGCTGCGATCGCCATGGGCGTCACGCCGTTCGGCGGTATCGTGTCGATGCCCCCTTCGCTGGCACCGACCTTCCTGCAGCTGGACATCGCCGGGGCACTCGACGTAGGCCTGGTCAGCGTGATCTTCGCTTTCCTGTTCGTCGACCTGTTCGACAACTCCGGCACCCTGATCGCCGTGGCCAAGCGCGCCGGCCTGATGGGCAAGGACGGCCACATGCCGAAGATGGGCCGTGCCCTGATCGCCGACAGCACTGCGGCCATGGCCGGTTCGCTGCTGGGCACCTCGACCACCACCAGCTACATCGAGTCGGCGGCAGGCGTGAGCGCCGGTGGCCGCACCGGCCTGACCGCCATCGTGGTGGCCGTGCTGTTCCTGCTGGCGCTGTTCTTCGCCCCGCTGGCCGGTAGCGTACCGGCCTTTGCCACCGCACCGGCGCTGCTGTTCGTCGCCGTGCTGATGGCTTCGGGCCTGGCGGAAATAAACTGGGACGACGTGACCGAGGCCGCACCGGTGGTGGTCACCGCCCTGGCCATGCCGCTGACCTACTCGATCGCCAACGGCATCGCCTTCGGCTTCATCTGCTGGACCGCCGTCAAGCTGATTTCCGGCCGCCGCCGCGACCTGAACCCGGCACTGGTGATCCTTTCCATCCTGTTCGTCATCAAGCTGGGCTGGTTCAACGCATGAGTGCTGCCTTCGACCCTAGCGCCTACGACGCGCAACTGCAGGCCAAGGTTACCCGCCTGCGCGAGCTGCTGGCCCCCTTCGGCGCGCCGCAGCCCGCTGTGTTCGACTCACCGCGCGAGCATTACCGCTTGCGTGCCGAGTTCCGCCTGTGGCGCGAGGATGGCCAGCGCCACTATGCGATGTTCGCTCCGGGCGAGAAGCACAAGGCCATCCTGATCGACGATTTCCCCATCGCCAGCGAGCGCATCAACGCATTGATGCCGCGCCTCAAGGCTGCCTGGCAGGCCAGTGAAGAACTGAGCAATCGGCTGTTCCAGGTGGAGTTCCTCACCACCCTTGCCGGCGATGCGATGGTCACGATGTGCTACCACCGCCCGCTGGACGAGGCCTGGGAAGTGGCAGCACGGCAGTTGGCCGAAGAGCTGGGCGTGAGCCTGATCGGCCGCTCCAAGGGCAAGCGGCTGGTCATCGGCCGTGATTACGCCGTGGAAAAACTTGACGTGGCTGGCCGGGTGTTCAGCTATCGCCAGCCGGAAGGCGCATTCACCCAGCCCAATGGCGCGGTGAACCAGAAGATGCTGAGCTGGGCGTATGACGCCATCGGCGAGCGCGATGACGACCTGCTGGAACTGTACTGCGGCAACGGCAATTTCACCCTACCGCTGGCCACCCGCGTACGCCAAGTGCTGGCCACCGAGATCAGCAAGACCTCGGTCAACGCCGCCCTGAGCAACCTCGAAGAGAACGCGGTGGATAACGTGCGCTTGGTGCGCCTGTCAGCGGAAGAGCTGACCCAGGCGCTGAACGAGGTTCGTCCGTTCCGACGGCTGGAAGGGATCGACCTGAAGAGTTATGCGTTCGGGACCGTGTTCGTCGACCCACCACGTGCGGGGATGGACCCGGATACTTGCGAGCTGACACGGCGTTTTGAACGGATTCTGTATATCTCGTGCAATCCAGAAACGCTGGCGGCCAACATCGAGCAGTTGCAGGACACGCACCGCATCGAGCGCTGTGCGTTGTTTGACCAGTTCCCGTATACCCACCACATGGAAAGTGGGGTATTGCTGGTTCGGCGCTGATTGACGGAAATTGGGGCCGCGTTGCGGCCCCAATACACTCAGAAGTCGAAGAAGACCGTCTCCCCTTCCCCCTGAACACGGATATCGAAACGATACGCCGTCTTGCCATCCACCTCGCAACGCTTGGCAATCAAGGTTTCACGGCGCTGCGGCTGCTCGATCAGGTTGAGCACCGGGCACTTGGCGTTCGCTTCGGCCTCATCATCGAAATACAGCCGCGTATGCAAGTGGATATTGATGCCGCGAGCAAACAGGCTGATGTTGATGTGCGGGGCCATCGGTACACCGGCAGCGTTGTTCACCACACCGGGCTTGACGGTCTGCACGGTCCACTCACCGGCATCGAAGGTGGTGGCAGTACGACCGAAGCTGTTGAAGGCGTTTTCCAGGTTGTAGTCATCCTGGTACTGGCCATTGGCATCGGCTTGCCAGAGTTCCAGGAATGAATCGCGCACCAGGTGGCCGTTGCCGTCATACACCTGGCCGATCAGCAGGATGTGTTCGCCCGGTGCCTGCGGCTTAGCCAGACGGTTCCAGATTTCCTGATCACGGGTAGGGTTACCGGCCGCTTCCAGGGCCAGGCCGATGTGCACGTAGGGGCCGGCGGTCTGCGAGGGGGTTTCCGGCAGCAGTTCGATTGGCATGGCGGGGTCCTCAGCAGTTTTCGAAGTGGGTTTTGCGCTGGCCGCGCAGCACGATGTCGAAGCGGTACGCCAGGCAATCCATGGGGTTGGCGTTGCTCATGTCGAGCTTGGCGATCAGTTGCTGCACCGCTTCTGGGTTGGCGATCGACTTGACGATCGGGCACATCGGGATCAGCGGGTCGCCCTCGAAGTACAGCTGGGTGATCAGCTTGGTGGCGATCGACGGGCCGCTGACGGCGACGTGGATGTGCGCCGGGCGCCAGTCGTTCGGGCCGTTGCGCCATGGGTATGGGCCGGGCTTGATGGTGCGGAAGCTGTAGTAGCCTTCACTGTCGGTCAGGCAGCGGCCGACACCACCGAAATTCGGGTCCAGCGGCGCCAGATAACGGTCGTTCTTGTGGCGGTAACGGCCGCCGGCGTTGGCCTGCCAGATCTCTACCAAGGTATTGGGCACTGGCTTGCCGTACTGGTCGACGACACGGCCGGCAACGATGATGCGCTCACCAATCGGCAGGCCGCCGTTGTTGAAGTTCAGCAGCAGGTCATGGTCGTGGGCGCCGAAGCCCAGGTGGGTGAAGTCCGGGCCGGTGGTTTCGCTGATCGACTGCGGGATGCTGACCAATGCCTGGCGCGGCGAGCGGGCAATGGAAGTCTTGTAGTCGGGGGTCAGGGCCTTGGGGTGCCAGTTGCGATCACGGATCACGAAGCGGCTGTTGTCCTGGGCGGGCATGCCGTTTTCCTCTCTTGGAGTTATCAAAGCGCCTGTGGTTCGCAGGCGGACTTGCAGTTTCGGATAGGTCGCCCCAGATGAATATTGAATTCCGCCGACCGTTACTTAACCAAATGGTTATGCATTAGTACCTTTGGCTGGCGTGAACTAACCTTTGTCTTCATGTTTCAGGCTCTGGAGTGCACTTCATGGAATGGCGAAAAGGCCGTCGTAGCGACAATGTGGTCGATGCCCGTGGCCAAGGCGGCGGCGGTGGTGGCATGCGCTTTGGCGGCGGCAAGGGCCTGGGGCTCGGGGCCATCCTGCTGATCGTCGGCATCGGTTGGCTCACTGGCCAGGACCCGCTGCAGATCCTCGGCCAGCTCACTGGCCAGATGGAGCAGCAGCAAGCCCCAAGCGGTGCGGGCAACAAGGCCCCAGCGGCCAACGACGAGCAGGCCCAGTTCGTCGCCTCGATCCTGGGCGACACCGAAGACACCTGGAAGGCTCTGTTCTCGCAGGCTGGCAAGCAGTATCGCGACCCTAAGCTGGTGCTGTTCAGCGGCCAGGTGAATTCCGCCTGCGGCTTCGCTTCAGCGGCGGTGGGGCCGTTCTACTGCCCGGCCGACCAGCGGGTGTACCTGGACATGTCGTTCTTCCGTGAAATGGAAACCCGCTTCGCCGCCGCAGGCGACTTCGCCCAGGCCTACGTGATCGCCCACGAGATCGGCCACCACGTGCAAACCTTGCTTGGCGTGTCGGCCAAGGTCGATGCCGCGCGCCGTGCAGGCCAGCGCCTGGAGGGTGACAATGGCTTGCTGGTGCGCCAGGAATTGCAGGCCGACTGCCTGGCCGGGGTATGGGCTTACCAGGCGCAGCAACGCCTGAACTGGCTGGAGCCAGGGGATGTCGAGGAAGCGCTCAATGCTGCCAATGCCATCGGTGATGACCGACTGCAGCAAAAGGGCCAGGGGCGCGTGGTACCTGACTCCTTTACCCATGGCACCTCGGCGCAGCGGGTGCGTTGGTTCAAGGCCGGGTTTGCCCAGGGCGATGTGAACAGCTGCGACACGTTCAGTGCGCGAAGCCTTTGAAATTTCAAGGGGTCCCTGCGCGCGGCAAGCCTGCTGCCGCGCGTGGTGTTGCAATTGAGCTGAAAAAGCGTTTCAGCTTCCCCGCCATTTGCCGATAACCCCTGCACGATTCAGCGGGCATCCAGAACAACAACGCCTCGCGATCGACGATTGATCAAGTGAGCGAAATCATTTCTGGAGAGCGTGCATGAACAGCTGGTTTGCCAACATCAGCGTCAACCTCAAACTCGGCCTGGGCTTCGGCCTGGTGCTGGTCCTCACCGGCCTGCTGGCCCTGACCGGCTGGAACAGCCTGGGCAGCCTCATCGACCGCAGCAACTGGATGGGCGACATCGGCAAGCTCAACAAAGACCTGACCGACCTGCGCGTGGCGCGCCTGCAATACATGATCGCCAATGGCGACGATGCTGCCGCAGCCAACACCCAGGCCAAGCTGGATGCCTTCAGCAAGCAGCAGCAATACCTGGTCAGTACTTTCAAGAGCCCGGAAAACGTCAAGCTGCTCAAAGAGCTGGGCCAGACCATCAGCGAGTACGAAGTCTCGCTGAACAAGATGCGTGCCGGCTACAAAGGCTCGCTGGCTGCACGTGACGCGATGAATGTATCGGCCGCCAAAGCCGACGAGGCCATGGAAGTTCTTGGCCAGGACGTCATGGGCCGCCCCGAAGCCGATAGCGTGCGCCTGGCGCAATACCAACTGATCAGCAAGGCGCGCCAGCAACTGCTGCAAGTGCGAGTGGATGTGCGCGGTTATATTGCCGACAACTCTGCGGCCAACGAACAGGCCGCCCTGCGCCAGCTGGAGTCGGCACTTGCCGAGATCGACAACCTGAAGAGTCAGCTGCCTGCCGAAGCCACGCGCGTGCAGCAGTTGGAGCAATCGATACAGGCCTACCGCGAGGCCGTGCGCCAGTTCCGCGATGCAGTCGCCGACATCACCACCGCCCGTGCAGAGATGACCGTGCAGGGCGGCGATATCGTCAAGCGCAGCGACGCGCTGTACAAGATCCAGATCGACCGCCGCGACGCCGAGAGCGCCCAGGCGCGCAGCCTGCAGACCATCGCCACGTTGCTGGCCCTGCTGGTCGGTGTACTGGCGGCGGTGCTGATCACCCGCCAGATCACCCGCCCGCTGCATGACACGCTGCAAGCGGTGGAGCGCATCGCTGGTGGCGACCTCACCCACGACCTGCGGGTTACCCGTCGCGATGAAATCGGCGTGCTGCAACAGGGCATCGCCCGCATGGGCACCACCCTGCGCGAGCTCATCACCGGCATCCGCGACGGTGTCACGCAGATCGCCAGCGCCGCTGAGGAACTGTCGGCGGTCACCGAGCAGACCAGCGCTGGCGCAAACAGCCAGAAGGTCGAAACCGACCAGGTCGCTACCGCCATGCACGAAATGGCCGCGACCGTTCAGGAAGTGGCGCGCAATGCCGAGCAGGCTTCGCACGCAGCGACCGGCGCCGATGACGAAGCACGCGCGGGTGATCGCGTGGTCGGTGAAGCGATCAGCCAGATCGAACGCCTGGCCGAGGAAGTGCACCGCTCCACCGAAGCCATGAACCTGCTGCAGCAAGAAAGCCAGAAAATCGGCAGTGTCATGGATGTGATCAAGTCGGTAGCCGAACAGACCAACCTGCTGGCGCTCAACGCTGCCATCGAAGCCGCCCGTGCCGGTGAGGCTGGCCGTGGCTTTGCCGTGGTCGCCGACGAGGTACGTGGTTTGGCCCAGCGTACGCAGAAATCCACCGAAGAGATCGAAGAATTGGTGGCTGGCCTGCAACATGGCACCCAGCAAGTGGCCAACGCCATGCAAGGCAGCCGCACCCTGACCGACAGCAGTGTCGAACTGGCGCGCAAAGCCGGCACTTCGCTGGAAAACATCACCAGCACGGTGTCGAGCATCCAGTCGATGAACCAGCAGATTGCCGCGGCAGCCGAGCAGCAGAGCGCGGTGGCTGAGGAGATCAGCCGCAGCATCCTGAATGTGCGCGATGTGTCGGAGCAGACCGCAGCGGCCAGTGATGAGACCGCGGCGTCCAGTGTCGAGCTGGCGCGCCTGGGTGGGCACCTGCAGACGCTGGTCAGCCAGTTCCGCGTCTGACCTCGTGCTTTAGGGCCGCTTTGCGGCCCATTGTCGGCAAGCCGGCTCCATCAGGGATACGCAAGGCTCGAGGCTGCGCGATACCAGTAGGAGCCGGCTTGCCGGTGATGATGGTAGAGCTGACAGCCGATTATTTAACGACCATCCCCACCCCGCGCCCACGCGGATCCGAAGCCGTCTCAAGCTTCGCCCCGTTCACCCGGATCGCCTGGATATCCCCCATCTCCCAGCCCTGATCCTCCAGCACGTAACCCATCTTCTTCAGGTCGTCGGCTACCGGCCCGCTCAGCGGTGCGTAGCTGTCGAAGTAGATGGTGTCCTTGGGCAACAACTGGTGGTGCACACGCTGCGCCGCCACGGCCTTGTCCAGGGGCATGCCGTAGTCGTACAGGTTGTTCATTACCTGGAAGATCGAAGTGAAGATCCGCGAGCCGCCGGGCGTACCGATCACCAGTGCAACCTTGCCATCGCGGGTCATCAGGCTCGGGCTCATGGACGACAGCATGCGCTTGCCCGGTTCGATGGCGTTGGCATCACCGCCCACTACACCAAAGGCATTGGCTGCGCCCGGCTTGGCACTGAAGTCGTCCATTTCGTCGTTGAGCAAAAAGCCCGCGCCCTTGACCACCACACCACTGCCGTAGTCGAGGTTGAGGGTGTAGGTATTGCTGACCGCGTTACCCTGTTTGTCGACGATCGAGAAGTGCGTGGTCTGGTGCGGCTCCAGGCCCGGTTTGACATCGTCGGTCGCGGAAATGGCCTTCGGGTTGACCTGCGCGGCGCGCTTGGCCAGGTAATCCTTGGCGATCAGCTGGTCGACCGGCACCTTGGTGAAGGCCGGGTCGCCCAGGTAGTCGGCGCGGTCGGCGAACACGCGCTTCTCGATCTCGGCCAGCAGGTGAATGTATTGCGCCGAATTGTGCGCCACGCCTTTGAAGTCGGCCGCACGGTCTTCCTTGATGCCCAGCAACTGGGCCAGTGCAACGCCGCCCGAGCTTGGCGGTGGCGCGGTGTAGACCACGTTGCCGCGCCAGCTCAGGGCCATGGGCTCACGCCAGACGGCCTTGTAGTCCTTGAGGTCTTCTTTGGTGATCAGGCCTTTGTCAGCCTGCATCTGCGCCACCAGCAGGTCGGCGGTCTTGCCCTGGTAGAACTCGCTCACGCCCTTGTCGGCAATACGTTCGAGGGTCTGGGCCATCTCTGGCTGCTTGAACAGCTCGCCCACCTTCATGGTGCCGAAATAGTCGTTGAAGTTGGTCGCGGTCTTGAACAGGCCCTGCGCGTCATTGCGGTACTGGTACTGCTTTTCGGCAACCTTGAAGCCGTTTTTCGCATAGCCGATGGCGGGGGTCAGCAGCTCGCTCCAGGGCAGCTTGCCGAATTTCTCGTGCGCTTCCCACAGGCCCATCACCGTGCCGGGCACGCCGGCTGCGCGCACGCCGACCAGGCTGAGGTTCTCGATCACCTCGCCTTTTTCGTCCAGGTACATGTTGCGGGTCGCGGCCTTGGGCGCCACTTCCCGGTAGTCGAGGAAATACGGCTTGCCGTCGACGAACAGGGTCATGAAACCGCCGCCACCGATGTTGCCGGCCTCAGGGTAGGTCACCGCCAGAGTGAAGGCGGTGGCCACTGCTGCATCCACCGCGTTGCCACCTTTTTTCAGGATGTCGGCGGCTACCTGTGCGCCATATTGATCGGGCGCGGCCACCGCGCCACCCTCCAGGGTTACCGCATAGGCCGATGAACAGCTCAAGATCGCGGCGCCGAGGGCCATGGACTGGAACAGGACAATACGCATGACACTTCCTTGGTGTTGTTTTTGTTGATCACTCAGTAAGGCCGAAGCGTCTCGACTGCGCAATCACATGTAGGAAGTTTCGCCGCCCTTGGACAGGATTTGTCGCGTTCAGGCAACTCAGCAGGCGTACATCGCCAGTTTGCGCTGGATGAAGTCGAGAAAGCACTGGATGCGCAGGGCCAGTTGCGTGTTGCGGTAGTAAACAGCGTGGATCGGCTGGCGGTAGCCGTTGTTGGCCTCGCTCAGAATGACCTGCAGGCGGCCGGTGCGGATGTCCTCGTGGGTCATGAAGTGCGACAGGCTGACGATACCCTCCCCGGCCAGCGCCAACTGGCGCAGGGTCTCGCCGCTGGAGGCGATCAGCGCCGGGCGGATCGCCCAGCGGTCCCCTTGGGCATGGCGCAGCGGCCACTGGTTGAGTGACTCGGGCTGGCTGAAACCGAGCAGGCAGTGATGGTTCAGGTCTTCTACATGCTGCGGTGTACCGTGCCGCTCAAGGTACGCCGGACTTGCCAGTACCTGCACCGGGCTGCAGCCCAGCGAACGCGCGTGCAGGCTGGAGTCGGCCAGCTCACCGATGCGGATCGCCACGTCGGTGCTCTGCTCCAGCAGGTCGATGATCAGGTCATCGGTGTTCAGTTCCAACTCGATGTCGGGGTACTGGCTGCGAAATTCACCGATCCACGGCAAGATCGCGTGCAGCATGAACGGCGCTGCGGCGTTGATGCGCAGGCGCCCGGAAGGCGTCTGGCGGTTCATCGACAGGCGCTCTTCCATGTCATTCATCTGCTCGAGCACCAACCGTGAGCGTTCCAGGAAGAAGCGCCCTTCTTCGGTCAGATCCATGCGCCGGGTGGTGCGATTGACCAGCGTAGTGCCCAGCTTTGCCTCCAGGCGCGACAATGTGCGGCTGACCGCCGAAGGGGTCTGCCCCAGTTGCTCGGCGGCAGCGGAAATCGAACCGCAGTCGATAACGGCGACGAATACCTGGAGTTCTTCGGATCGGGTTTTCACAGGATTGGCCTGACAATGATATGCCGTGATTGATAGCGGCTGATCGGCCTCTATGCAAGGGGGCGCGAAGCGGCCCTATTGAAAGGCACTTACTGAGCCATGCCGAACACTTTATTCAGATGCGCCTCATAAGCTGCCAATGCAGCCGGCACATCCGGGCGCTTCATCACATCAACTGCCAGATAGGTCGGCAGGCCGGTCATGCCAAGAAACTCATTGGCCTTGTGGAACGGGAAGTACACCGCATCCACCCCTTTGCCCTCAAAGAAATCGCTCGGGTCGTCGAAGGCCTGCTGCGGTGCGTTCCAGGTCAGCGACAGCATGTACTGCTTGCCCTGCACCAGACCGCCGCTGCCGTACTTCTGCGAAGCATCCGAGCGAGTCCGGCCGTCGTTGGCGTAGAGGCTGCCGTGGCCTGCTGTGAAGACTTCGTCGATGTATTTCTTCACCGTCCAGGGTGCGCCCATCCACCAGCCCGGCATCTGGTAGATCACCACATCGGCCCAGAGGAACTTCGCCACCTCTGCCTGCACGTCGTAGCCCGCGTCGATGAAGGTTTGCTGCACGTCGAAACCGGCTCGGTCGAGATGAGCGAGGGCGGCGTCGTGCAAAGTCTGGTTAAGGCGACCTTCGGAATGGGCGAATTGTTTACCGCCATTGAGCAGGAGAATCTTTTTCATGCTGACCTCAAGTCAAGAATCAATGGCCGGCAGATTAGCGATTCAGGGTCACGGGATACAGGGTGAGCGGGGCAAAATACAATTGATCATAAGTCACGAATACGAAGCTTATTATTGCCTTAGAATCGCTTCACCCTTCACCAACGAGTTGTGATCAATGAGCGAGCAATACGCCTTCATTCTCAAGGCAAAGACCCGTCCGGAAATGGCCGACGCCTTCGATACCCTGTTCCGTGCTTACGTTGAACCGAGCCGCAATGAGACTGGCTGCATCGAATACCACATGCTGCGCGACAAGGAAGACCCGAGCCTGTTCGTATTCTTTGAGGTGTGGGCCAACAAAGCAGCGTTGGACGTGCATTCGGCCCTGCCGCATATGGTCGAGTTCTTCGAAAAACGTATGGATTACCTGGAGCGCGACTTCGATATCCAGCTGATCGAAATGCTCAGTGCGTCCTCCGCTAGCCGTTGATCAGCAGATGGCCGCCCAGCGCGGCCAGGCCGACGAAGAAGCACCGTTTGAACAGCTCGGCGCTGATGCGCTGCCGCAGCCACTGGCCAGCCAGCATGCCCAGCAGCGCGGGCGCCAGCATCAGTAATGAAGCGCCCAGTGCCTGGCTGCCCAGGGCGTCTTGCCCGGCCAGCCCCAAGGCCAGCGCCACGGTCGAGACGGTGAACGACAGGCCCAATGCCTGGATCATTTCGTCGCGGCTCAGGCCAAGGCTCTGCAGGTAGGGCACTGCGGGCATCACGAACACACCCGTGGCGGCAGTCACGATGCCGGTCACCACCCCGCACACTGGTCCCAGCCACCCTTCCCTGCCCGGCGCCAGCCGCAGGCCAGGCCCGATCAAGCCATACACCGCATACACCAGCAGCGCCGCGCCCAACGCGTGTGCCGCCCATGGGCCACTGTTGATCCCCAACCAGGCACTGCCGACCAGCGTGCCGATGAAAATCATGGCGAGCATCGGCCCAAGACGCCGCAGCAACGCCGACAGATGGCCGCCCGCCGCCAGTTGCCAGAGATTGGTGATGGTCGATGGCACGATCAGCAAGGCGGCAGCCTGCGCCGGAGGCATAGCCAGGCCCAAAAGCCCCATCGCAATGGTCGGCAGGCCCAGGCCGATCACGCCTTTTACCGCGCCAGCCAGCACGAAAGTCACGATTACCAGCAGGGACAAGGCCGGCCCGATATGTTGATAGAAAGCGATCAGGTTATTCATGACCACCATCATGGCGTGCACCGCAGTGGCTGAAAATCTGCCATATACTCACCCTGACTCTCGCCAGGACAGAGGCTGATGCATTTCGACCTGATTGATCTCACGCTGTTCCGGCACACCCTGGAGTGCGGCAACATCACGGCCGGGGCCCGCAGCAGCCACCTGTCGCTGCCTGCTGCCAGTGCGCGAATCCGCGCCATGGAAGCCTCACTCGGTACTGCGTTGCTGGAACGCAACCGCCGCGGTGTGCAACCGACCCCGGCTGGCCAGGCGCTGCTTCAGCATGCGCGGTTGATCAGCCAGCAGGTCGAACGCCTGCAGTTCGACCTGGGCCAGTACGCTCAGGGGCAGCAGGGCCAGGTACGCCTGCTGTGCAACACGGCGGCGCTGACCGAATACCTGCCGGAGCTGCTGGCCGGGTATCTGGCCGACAACCCTGGCGTGAGCGTCGACGTGCAGGAAATGCCGAGCCTGAGGATCGTGCAGTCGATCACCCAAGGCATGGCCGACCTGGGCATCATCTCCACCGCTGCGCCCAGCACGCACCTGCAAACCCGACCGTTTCGAGACGACCCGCTAGCGCTGATCACACCGCGGGCTCACCCCCTCAGCTCGGAGCCTGCCCCAAGCTTCATCGACAGCCTTGCCCACGGGCATGTCGGGCTCGGTGCGAACAGCGCCCTGGCGTTGTATCTGGAGGAACAGGCCCTGCGCGAAGGTAGGCGCATGCGCGTACGGGTGCGCGCCGAAGGCTTTGACGGGGTGATCCGCATGGTTGCGGGTGGCGCCGGGGTTGGCGTGGTGCCGCTGGCGGCAGTGAAGCGCTGGGAAGGCCTGTTGCCGCTGCACTGGGTGGCGCTGCGCGAGGATTGGGCGAATCGCCGCTTGCGGCTGTGCGCACGGGATTTTGCGGCGTTGCCGGGCTATGCGGCCGGGTTGGTCGAACGGCTGGCAAAGGCCTGAACGCTCATCCCCACACGCATGCGCATAGCGCAGTCAGGCACCTGAGCGTCGAGCCCAGGCAACTGCGGCTCGGCCAATGGCCCTATGGTGTCGAGTCATTCAGCCAGTCACAGGAGTTGTGCCATGTCCGATTTCATTACCGTCCTGCGCGAAACCTGCCCGACGCCGGTCGTGGACGCCACCAAGTGGAAGCGCATCGGCGGCGATCCACACACCGTCAACCTCAATGCCTACCTGTCGGCCGACGGCAGCAAGATCATGGGCACCTGGATCTGCACACCGGGCAAATTCGAGGTCAACTACGAGAAGTGGGAGTTCTGCCACTTCCTCGATGGCTATTGCATCATCACTCCGGAAGGTGAGGAGCCCAAGCACCTGAAGGCGGGTGATGTGTTCGTGATCGAACCGGGGATGAAAGGGACTTGGGAAGTGGTTGAGACGGTACGCAAGTATTTCGTTTTCGCCTGATCCAACGTGTTGTTTGTTGTCCCCGGCGAAGGGCCTCAACAGACAAAAAAATCGCGGAGCAAGTGCCCTTCCCTCTGGTGCGCAGTTACAAAGGGAAGGCCGCCCGGCCCGCGATGAAGTCCACCTCGCTCGTTAATTCTTCTTGCGGTACCCCTCGACAATCGCCGAGAAATCTTTGCCACCCTCACCCCGCAGGCTCATTGCCTGATAGAGCTGCTGGGCCACAGCACCGAGAATCACTGGCTGATGCGCCTGGCGCGCAGCCTCGGTAGCCAGCCCTAGGTCCTTGAGCATCAACTCGGCGCCAAACCCGCCGGTATAGCCGCGTGATGCCGGGGCGGTTTCGATGATGCCCGGCCACGGGTTGTAGGTGTCGGAACTCCAGCAACGCCCTGTCGAGCTGTTGATGATGCCCGCCAGCACCTTGGTATCGATGCCCAGCGCATTGCCTAGCGCCATGGCCTCGGACACGCCGATCATCGAGATGCCCAGCAGCAGGTTGTTGCAGATCTTGGCGATCTGCCCGGTGCCGACCTCACCACAGTGCACGATGTTGCGGCCCATCTGTTCCAGCACCGGCTTGAGCGTGGCGAACAGTTCAGTGCTGGCGCCGACCATGAAGGTCAGTGTGCCGGCCGCCGCGCCGCCGGTGCCGCCAGAAACCGGCGCATCGCCCATGTCCACGCCTTTGGCCGCAGCGGCCTTGGACACCTCGCGCGCAGTCTGCGGATCGATGGTGCTGCAGTCCACGGTCGGTGTGCCCGGGCGCACGCCCGCCAGCACGCCGTCGTCGTTCAGGTAGACACTGCGCACATGGGCTGCGGCCGGCAGCATGGTGATCACCAGTTCGCTGTTGGCTGCCGCTTCCTTGGGCGAGGCGCTGACCTGCCCGCCCAGTTCGGCGAGCTCGGCCAGTACGGTCTTGTTCAGGTCGAACAGGTTCAGCTGGTGCCCGGCCTTGATCAGGTTGCGGGCCATGGGGGCGCCCATGTTGCCCAGGCCGATGAATGCGATACGCATGGCGATCTCCTTAGCGCAGGCTGATGGTGGTGTTCACACCGTCATTGACGCTGTCGTCATCGAACCAGCGGGCGGTAACGGTCTTGGTCTGAGTGTAGAACTGCACCACCTGCTTGCCGTACGGGCCAAGGTCACCGAGCTTGGAGCCACGCGAACCGGTGAAGCTGAAGAACGGCACCGGTACCGGGATCGGGATATTGATGCCGACCTGACCGATGTCGATTTCGCTCTGGAACTTGCGCGCCGCCGCGCCGCTCTGGGTGAACAGGCCGGTACCGTTGCCGAACGGGTTGGCATTGACCAGGGCGATGGCCTCGTCGAGGGTGTCGACTTCCAGGGTCACCAGTACCGGGCCGAAAATTTCCTGGGTGTAAACCTGCATGTCGGTCTTCACCCCGGAGAACAGCGTCGGGCCGACAAAGTTGCCTTGCTCGTAGCCCGGCACTTTCACGTCGCGGCCGTCGAGTTCGAGCTTGGCCCCCTCCTTGATACCGCTCTCGATCAGGCCCAGCACGCGCTCCTTGGCGCGCTTGGAGACCACCGGGCCGACATCGGTGCCCGGCTCACTACCGGCGTTGACCTTGAGCTTGCTGGCCGCGTCCTTGATGTCCGGCAGCCATTCACGCGCCTTGCCCACCAGCACCGCCACCGAGGTGGCCATGCAGCGCTGACCCGCGGCGCCGAAGGCGGCACCGACCAGGGCGTTGATGGTCTGGGTGCGGTTGGCATCGGGCAGGACCACAGCGTGGTTCTTCGCGCCCATCATCGACTGCACGCGCTTGCCGTGCTGGCTGCCCAGGTTATACACATGTGTGCCGACTTCGGTGGAACCGACGAAGGAAATCGCCTTGATGTCCTTGTGGGTGCAGATCGCATCCACTACCTGCTTGCCGCCGTGCACCACGTTCAGCACGCCGGCCGGCACGCCGGCTTCCAGCGCCAGCTCCACCAGCATCATGGTCGACAGCGGGTCCTGCTCGGACGGCTTGAGCACGAAGGTGTTACCGCAGACGATGGCCATCGGGAACATCCACAGAGGGATCATCGCCGGGAAGTTGAACGGAGTGATGCCGGCGCACACGCCGATGGGTTGGCGCAGAGTGTAGGTGTCGACACCGCCGGCGACGTTTTCGGCGAACTCGCCCATCTGCAAGGTGCCGATGGACGCGGCGTGCTCGACCACTTCCAGGCCGCGGAAAATATCACCTTCGGCATCGGCAATGGTCTTGCCCTGCTCGGCGCTCAGGGTCTGGGCGATGCGCTTGCTGTGTTCGCGGATCAACGCCTGCAGCTTGAGCATGATGCGCATGCGTGCGCCGATCGGGGTGTCGCGCCAGGTCTTGAAGGCGCGCTCGGCAGCGGCCACGGCGGCATCCACTTCTTCGACGGTGGCGAACGGCACTCGCGCCAGCACCTGCTGGGTGGCCGGGTTGACGATGTCGCGCCATTCGGTGGTTTTCGACTCGACCCACTGGCCGTCGATCAGCAGCTTAACCTGCTCGACCTTTGTCTGGTCGGGGGATTGGGGTGCGTTCATCTGCGTTCTCCTTGGAATTATTGTCAGGACGAGATCGCCAGCGCCGTGCAAACGCGAGGTGGCGTCATGGGGCTTTTTTCGAGTATAGATGTGCAAACATCCAACAAGAACGCACAAAAAAACCGGATCAACATGCAAAAAGATCTCACCTCCCTGAGCGCGCTCAACTGGGACGACCTGAAGTTTTTCCTCGAAGTGGCCCGCACCCGCAAGGCTAGCAGCGCCGCCAAACGCCTGAGCGTGGACTACACCACGGTGTCGCGGCGCATCAGCTCGCTGGAGGGGGCGCTGGGCACGTTGCTGTTCGAAAAGTCGCGGACCAACGGCTTTGTCCTGACCGCCGAGGGGCAACGCTTGCTGGGCTACGCGGAGTCGATCGAAAGCACGCTGCACATGGCGTGCGAGCAGGTGTCCGGTTCAGGTGTGGCGTTGTCGGGCCATGTGCGCATGGGCTGTACCGAAGGCTTCGGCAGCTTTTTCGTTACCCCGCAGCTGAGCCATTTCGTCGATGCCTACCCGGCGATATCGGTGGATATCCTGCCGCTGCCGCACTTCATAAGCCTCTCCAAACGCGAGGCGGACATCGTCATCGCCCTGGAGCGGCCCGAGCATGGGCCTTATGTGTGCTGCAAGCTGTGCGACTATCGCCTGCGGCTGTATGCGACCCAGGATTACCTGGACAACCATGCGCCGATCAACCAGGTCAGCGACCTGGTTGGCCATCCGTTCATCAGCTATGTGGATGACCTGGCGTTCAGCTCAGAGCTGCTGTACCTGGCCAACCTGATTCCCAACGCCAGCGCGCACCTTCGCAGTACCAGCGTGATTGCACAGTACACGGCGGCGTTGCAGGGGCGAGGGTTGGCGATCTTGCCGTGTTTCCTGGCGGCGCAGGATGCGCGATTGGTCACGGTGCTGCCTGAGCAGATCGAGGTGACGCGGCAATTCTGGATGTATTGCCGGGAGGATCTGCGCAAGTTGAAGCGCATTACCTTGCTGTGGGAGTACATTCGTGGGGTGACGGAGGCGAATGCGCCGTTGTTGATGGGGCAAACGCGTGAGATGCGTTTCGCTCAGGAGTGATGGGGCTGCTGTGCAGCCCATCGCCGGCAAGCCGGCCCCACGCTTTCCACTGCCTTCGATGTAGTTGTGGAAGCACACCTTGGCCACACTTTGCGCCCGCTGCTCTGAGGTTCTGGCAATCAGCTCAAAGGCCTCGTTGGCCGCGGCTCAACGATAGCGCAACGCCATCATTGCGGTGAGAGCGCCCTTTCGCGGCACACGGCAGTTCCTACAGCAGTGCATCACACCTGTTCGAGCATCAGCCCGGAGATACGCCGTACCTTGCGTGCCACCGCTTCTTCGAAGATGCCCTGGCGTGGCTCGACCAGGCTGAAGCAATGCTTGGCCCGGGTTATACCGGTGTATACCAGCTCCTTGGTCAGCACGGGGTTGAGCGCATCGGGCATTACCAGCGCGGTGTGGCTGAACTCAGAGCCCTGGGACTTGTGAACGGTCATGGCGAACACCGTTTCCACCTCGTTGAGCCGGCTGGGCAGCACGAAACGCACCCCGCCACTGCCGTCATTGCGTGGGAAGGCCACGCGCAGCAAAGGCTCGCCCTGCTCGTCCGGCAAGCGCAGGGCGATGCCGATGTCACCGTTCATCAGGCCCAGGCCGTAGTCGTTGCGCGTCACCAGTACCGGGCGCCCTTCGTACCAAGGCTGCTGGCTGTCGATCAGCCCGGCGCTGTGCAGCACCCGCGCCACCCGCTCGTTAAGGCCTTCAACCCCCCAGGCACCCTTGCGCACCGCGCACAACAACTGGAAGTCCTCAAAGCTGCGCAGCACCTTGCCAGCCCACTGCTCCCAGTGCGGGTCGTCGAAAGCACTACCAGGCGCTGGACGATGGCGGCCAATGGTGCGCAGATAGCTACGATAGCCTTGTGGTCCCTCAGCGCCGCGGTTCAGACCGTCCAGTATCAGCCGATCAAAGGCGCGGTCGTGCTCGCCGCGCAGGGCCAGGCCGAATACATCGGTCGGGGGCATGGTCAACAGGTCGCGGGCCGCCTGGGCTTGCTGGCGGTTCACCAGGCGCGCCAGCTGGCCGATGCCGCTGCCTTCGCCAAAGCGCCGGGAAAAACGCAGCATCACCACCTGCTGGGCCAATGGGTTGCGTTGCGCGTCGCCGGCCTTCAGGCCACTGTCGGCCAGCGACTGACCGCCAATCTGCTCCAGCCATGCCTGGGTAGCGGGTGAGTAGCAGCCCTCTTCGGCATCCCGGCACAGGTCGCCCAGCACCGCGCCCGCCTCGACCGAGGCCAACTGGTCCTTGTCCCCCAACAGGATCAACCGGGCTTTGGGGGGCAAGGCATTGAGCAGGTTGGCCATCATTTCGAGGTCGATCATCGACGCTTCATCCACCACCAGCACATCCAGCGGCAGCGGGTTGCCTGCATGGTGGCGGAAGTGCCGCGACCCCGGACGGCTGCCGAGCAGCCGGTGCACGGTGCTGACATCGGTAGGAATCTGCCCGCGGACATCGGCACTCACCTGCAAGCGCTCGACCTGCTGACCAATGGATTCGGTCAGGCGTGCTGCAGCCTTGCCGGTGGGCGCTGCGAGGCGAATGCGCAGAGGCCTGCCCTGCTCGACCGCAGGTGCCTGCAGCAAGGCCAGCAGGCGCACAACCGTGGTGGTCTTGCCGGTGCCGGGCCCCCCGGTGATGATGCTGAAGCCGGCGCGGGTGGCCAGGGCACAGGCCAGTTTCTGCCAATCGACCTGGCCTGCCAGAGCGCCTTCGTCGAACAACTGCGCCAGGCGTGCAGGCAGGTCCGCGGGCGTGGCCTCGTCCTGGCTCAGGCGCTGGCGCAGGGTTTCGTCTATCTGCCGCTCATAACTCCAGTAGCGGCGCAGGTAGAGGCGCTCGCCGCTGATCACCAATGGCCGGGCGTTATGACCAGGGGTATTGCCAGTTGCAACCAGGGGGCTGGCGGCAATGCGCTCGCGCCAGGTGTTCAGGTCGAGGTTGGCGAGCAATTGCGACGGTAGCAGCAGCGGGCCTGCCAAAGCATCGCCCTCCGGCGGCAGCGACAGGGCGAAATCCGGCTCGGCAAGGGTTTGCTGCAGGTCCAGGCAGACATGCCCGTGGCCCAGTTGATGGCTGGCCAACGCAGCGGCCAGCAGCAACAGCGGATCGCTGCCGGGTGCGCGCTCTTCCAGGAAGGACACGAATGCCCGGTCCAAAGCCCGCAACCAGCCGCGCTCAACCCAGCGGTCGAGCAGTTGCAGCAGGTCTGCGCTGTTACGTTGTGGCGCCAGCGTCAGCAGGTGCTCTGCGTTCAATGGGGTAGGCAAGAGGTCATCAAGGGTGCGGCTCATGGCGCAGCTCCGGCGAACAGGTCCTGTTGTTGAGGCGCGTGAACGCCACGGAACAGCGCATCGAGCGCCTCGATCAACTCACGTGGCGGCTTGACGAAGTACACGCCGTGGCCGCTGCTGCTGGCCCCGCGCAAGAAGATGAACAGCGCACCGCCCACATGCCGGTCGTAATCGTAATCGGGCAGCCGTGCACGCAGCTGGCGATGCAGGGCCAGCAGATAAAGCACGTATTGCAAGTCGTAGCGGTGCTCAAGGATCGCCTTTTCCATGGCCAGCGTGTCATAGGCCTGGATATCCGGGCCAAGCCAGTTGGACTTGTAATCGGCCACGTAGTAGCGGCCATCGAGCTCGAACGCCAGGTCGATAAAGCCTTTGAACATGCCGTTGAGCAGTGTCGGCTGAGCAGCGGGGCGCGCTGCGCCTGGATGGGTGTGGCGGGCGACCAACCGGTCCAGTTGCTCGGCATCGACCTGATGACTGGCGAACCAGAATTCCATTTCTATCTGATAGTGCTGCAACTGCGCCAACGTCAGGCTCATGTCACGGGCCGGCAGTGGCTCGTTCAGCAGTTGCTGCAACCATTGGCTGAGCGTCGGGATCCAGCCGGTCCAGTCGCGCCGGTTGCAGCGCTGGCCGACGGTGCGCTCGATCAGTTTGGGGTTGGCAGCGACCTCGGCGAAGCCTTCGCGCCCGGCCCACTCAAGCAAACCATGGAGGAAGGTGCCGGGGTTCGGCCCGCGCGGGAAGCGGTGAATGTCGCCGCTGTCGGCGGGCACCTCTCGGGGCAGTTGAGCATCGATCCCCTCATCGTCGAGCAACTGCTGGGCCTGGGAACTGTCGCCCCCCAGTGTCTGTTCACCCACCCGCAAGGCGCTGTACGACGCGATCCACCAATGCTCCGCCGCTGCGCGACGAGGCTTGCGTGCAGGCAGCAGCTCGCGTTCGGCATGGGGCGAGCAGTAGCGCACTTCGTCAGCCTCCGGCAGGCCGGGGCAGGCAATGTACGGGCAGCCTGCCTGCAAGCTCTGCAGCCAGTCCGCCAGTTGTTCCGAGCCCCGCAGTGGCACTCCGCCGCCAAGCAGATAGCCGAGCGCGGAACGGTGCAGCTGCGAGCTTTTCTGGTTACCGCGCTTGAGGTCGGCGACGCCCAGCCAGCATGCGTGCTGGGCACGTGTGAGGGCCACGTAGAGCAGGCGCAGGTCTTCAGCGAGACGTTCATCATCGGCCAGGGCAATCTGTACCGGGTCGGGGGTCAGGGTCATCTGCGCATTGCCCTGGCTGTCGTGCCAGGCCAGCGGCAGGCGGCTACCGTCGACCGGTTTGCTGGTGCAGATGAACGGCAGGTAGACCAAGGGGTATTCCAGGCCCTTGGACTTGTGGATGGTCACGACCTTGACCAGTTGTTCATCACTCTCCAGGCGAAGGATCTGGTCCTCACCGGCCTGCCCGGCATTGGCCAGGTGCTCGGCCAGATGGCGGATCAGCGCTTGTTCGCCGTCCAGTTCGCCCGCCGCTTGCTGCAGCAGCTCGGCCAAGTGCAGCAGGTTGGTCAACACCCGCTCGCCATCGCTGCGGGCAATGAGCGTACGCGGCAACTGGAAGTCGTGCAGCAGGTGCCGCAACATCGGCAGTACGCCCTGGCGCTGCCAGGTGTCGCGGTAGCGGCGAAAACGCATTACCCAGTCTTCCCAGACCCGCTCGTCCTGGTTCAGCTGGTCCAGTTCGGCCAGCGACAGCTCCAGGGTCAGGCTGGCCAAGGCAGCCTTGAGCAGGCGTTCGGAGTCCGGCTCGGCGCAGGCCTTGAGCCAGGCCAGCAAGTCATGCGCCTCCTGGGCGGCGAAGACCGAGTCCTTGTCGGACAGGTACACGCTGCGAACGTCACGGGCGGCAAGCTCGGCTCGCACCAGCTGCGCTTCATGGCCGTCGCGTACAAGGATGGCGATGTCAGAGGGCAGGCACGGGCGCAGCTCACCGTCAGCCTTGCTGAAACCGCTCTGGCCGCGCTGGGCACCGTTGAGCAGGGCGACGATGTGGCTGGCGCAACTGGCCGCCAGTTGCTGCCGGTACAGTGTGCTGGAGACGGGGTCGTCGCTTTCCAGTTGCCAGCACTGCAGGGCCGCGATGGCTTGGCCGTCGATCAGCAGGCGTTCGCTGCGCCCCTTGGCGCGCACCTCGATGAACGGCAACGGGTTGTCATCGTCTTCTCGGAACAGGAAGGCGCCCCACCCTTGCTCACGGGCTTCAGCCTGCAGGAACACCCGGTTGACAGCGGCCACCATGGCCTCGCTGGAACGGTAGTTGGTGTCCAGGCTGTGCAGCCGCCCGGCGGTGGCGCGCCGCGCGGACAGGTAGGTGTAAATGTCGGCGCCCCGGAAGGCATAGATGGCCTGCTTGGGGTCGCCGATCATGAACAGGCCGGTTTCCTCACGATTTTCGCTGATGCGGTAGATGCGCTCGAAGATGCCGTATTGAACCGGGTCGGTATCCTGGAATTCGTCGATCAGGGCTACCGGGAACTGTTCGCGAATCAGGCCTGCCAATCTCTCGCCGGCTTCACTGGCCAACGCATGTTGCAGGCGCAGCAGCATGTCATCGAAGCCCATTTCGGCGCGGCGGCGCTTTTCCACCTCGAAGCGCGCCGAAACCCAGGCAGCGGCGTGTTCGAGCAGGCGTGCATCGGGGCTTGCCAGAGCCTGCAGCTGTTGTGGCAGGTCTTGCATGGCGTGCAGCGCTGGGTGATCTGGAGGCTCACCGACCTTCCAGGCTTCGGCCATGCCTGCTGGAGTCAGGCGCGTAAAGCCAGTCCCAAGGTCAAGTTCCACTATCTGCTCATCAGCAGCCCAGGCGCGTAACTTGTCGAACCAGGGTTCGAAGAAGCGCGCCTGCAGCTTGCGGCCATCGGCCTGCTTGGCGGCGACGGCGTCCCGGCAGATCTGTTGCAACTGCTCGACCCATTGCGCCCATGGGGCTTTAAGCTGGTGCAACTGATCGGCGCGCTGCAGCAGCGCTGCATCAATCAGCGCTTGCGGTTCTTGCTCATCCTGCTGCGCACGCACGCGACCAAACAGGGGGCGGATCCTGGGCAACAGTGCATCGGGGCTGCCCCAATGGCTACGCACCCAGCCCAGGGCCTCGCCGTGCATGCCGTAGCAGAACCGCCGCCAGTAGTCGCGCATGACCTGGCCAAGCAGGTCGCTGTGGTCGGTTTCCAGGCTCTGGGTGAACAGGCTGCCGCTGTCGAAGGCATGCTCGCGAAGCATGCGCTGGCACCAGCCATGAATGGTCGAGACTGCCGCTTCGTCCATCCACTGCACGGCGATCTCCAGGCGGTTGGCGCAGCGCGGCCAGTGCTCGGGTGGGTAATCGTCACGTAGCTGGTGCAGCAGCGGGTCGGCTTCCTGCAACTCGCCGCGAAAGAAGCGTGCAGCTTCGGCCAGGCGCGCGCGAATACGCTCGCGCAGTTCCTTGGTGGCCGCATCGGTGAAGGTCACCACGAGGATCTGCGGTGGCAACAACTCGCGGCCAAAAGCGCACTCGCCGCCATGGCCGAGGATCAGCCGCAGATAAAGCGCCGAAATCGTGAACGTCTTGCCGGTACCGGCACTGGCTTCGATCAGTTGGCTGCCGTGCAGGGGGAAACTCAGTGCCAGGGGACGGACCTGGGTCATGCGCCACTCTCCGGGTTGCCCAGCGTCTGCCAGGCTGCGCTGAATAACGGGCGGTACAGGGTTTCGCACCAGCCTTCAAAAGTTTCGTCGGCACTGAGTGCGGCGAAGTCACGGAACTGTCGGGCCAGGGCCAGGCTTTCGCTGCGCTCACCGAAACTGGTGCGGCCATCACCTTCGTAAGCACGGGCAGCTGCGGCGAGGGCTTTGTCAGGATCGTCCTGGGCCAGCCAGGCGAACGCTGTCTTGGCGGCAACCGGCAGCGGCGCATTCATTGCGGCCTGGCGTGACACCAGCAGATGGCCGAGCTGCTCGGCAGCTTCGTGTTGTGGCAGTGGCGCGAGCAGCAGGGTGATGTCGCTGGCCAACAGGGCGCTATGCAGCGGATAGCCTTCGGCGCACGCCGCCAGGTGCATGACCCAACTGGCGATCAGCCGGTGCCACTTGAGGCTGTTACGCCCGGCGCTGATGGTGTTGGGCACCGTGGTGATGCTCAACAGGCTTTGGTCATCGGCCTGATACACCCGGCCAAGCCAACCCTCCAGGTGATGGCTGCCATGCTCGAAATGGATCGGCAGTGCGCCCTCGACCACGTTGGGCCAGCGCTGCAACAATTGGCGATGGCGTTGCAGCAGATCGGGCAGCGGCTGGATCAGCTCTGCCTGCAGAAGCTCGCCGAACCCGGCCAACGGCAGCATGCCGCACGCCTGCAGCCGGCGCGCCTGGGCTTGCAGCGCCTGCTCGGCGTTTTCCGGCTCGGCCAGCGCCGCGCCGAGCAGGCTTTCACTGGCGCTATAGCGCTGCAAGGCATCGAGGACAAACGGCTCCTCATCCGGCGTCGGCGCCTCCAGCGCCTCGAAGAACACTTTCAGGCGCTGGCTGAAGAAGTGACGCACCGGATGACGCAGAAAGTCCTGCAGTTGCGTAAGGGTCAGGGCTTCATCGCTGCTGTAAGCCGGCAGGCCAACATCCGCCTGTTTAGCCTCATCGCAGACTTGGTGCAGCAGCTGCCATTCATGGGCATAACTGAACAACGCGCTGCCTTTCTGGAAATAACGCGGGCTGAAGGGCTGCAGCGGGTGCTCTTGAGTCAACGCATGCAACAACTGCTCGCCCGCTTGCTGGCTGTCGCTGCCACCGGCCAGCCGCCAACCTGCCGCCAGGTGATCGCGCAGTTGGCCTATGAGCACGGATGCCGGGCGCTCGCTATTATCGCGGATGCTCCGGCCGACCCAGCTGATGTACAGCTGATCGCGCGCGGACAACAACGCTTCGAGCAGCAGGTAACGGTCATCCTCGCGGCGCGAGCGATCGCCGGGGCGGTAGTCACTGGCCATCAGGTCGAAGTCCAGCGGCTGCTGGGCGCGCGGGTAATCGCCATCGTTCATGCCAAGCAGGCAGACCACTCTAAACGGGATGGCACGCATCGGCATGAGGGTGCAGAAGTTTACCGAACCGGCAAGAAAACGCTGGGACAGCTTGCCCTGATCCAGGCCCGACAACCACGCCTCGCGTATGACCGTGAGGGGCAACAAGTCCTGCAAGCCTACGGTCTCGCACACCTGTAGCCAGCTATCGCGCAGCTCCTGCAGTTGCATGAGCAGGAATTCGTCGTGCTCGCCTTCTGCCAGGAAAAACACTTGCAACAGCGCGTTCAGTCGCTCGCCCCACTGGGCCGCAGTGGCTGGCTGAGAGAGGGCATGGTTGGCCACATCGAGGGCGTCGAGCAAGGCCACCAACGGGCCGATCAGCGCAGCATCCAAGCCGCCGATTTCGTCGTAAGGTTCGATACCGTCACAGCCCTCCCCCATACCGACGGCATAACCCAACAGCATACGCCGCAGGCCGAACCGCCAGCTGTTCTGCTCCAGCCCTTCGGGCAGGCCCAGGGACGCTCGCTGCTCGGCATTGAGCCCCCAACGGACACCGGCGCCCTCGATCCAGCGGTGCAGCGTGGGCAGGTCGCTTTCGCGGATCCCGAAACGCGCTCGTACAGCCGGTACGTCCAGCAGATCGAGCACTTCGCTAACGGCGAAACGGCTGTCTGGCAGCTTGAGCAGATGCTCCAGGGCAATCAACAATGGATCACGCCCGCGCTGGCCCTGATCGGTCAGGGTGAAGGGTATGTAACGCGGGTCGTTGCGCTGTAGCTGGCCGAAAACGGCACGGATATGCGGTGCATAGTTGTCGATTGCCGGGAGCATCACGATGACGTCACGTGGGCGCAGGGTGGGGTCGGCACTGAAGCGGGCCAACAATTGGTCGTGCAGGATCTCTACTTCGCGTTGTGGGCTGTGGGCGATGTGGAAGCGCACGGAGCGGTCTTGCGCCAGATCGACCTCAGGCCACAGCTCACGGGTTTCGGCAAGCGGGCGCAGTTCGAGGATATCGTCCTGCAGCTGCTTGAGCAGTGTTGCCGGCTCGCTTTCGCTGAACAGGTCGATGCGTCCATCGCTGAATGCGCCCTGGTAGCTGCCTGGGTCATCATAACTGTCGAGCAGGTTGATGTAGTCGCGGCCCTGTTTGCCCCAGGCGGCCAGCAAGGGGTGGGCGTGCTGGTGCAAGGACTCGTCATCCAACTGCACGGGCATGCCCTGCTTGCGCTGCTGGCGCTTGTACTGGTGGCGCAGCAGGTCCTTGTCGGCGACGATGTCCGCCCAGTGATGGCGACAAGGGTTGTGCACACACAGCAATACCTGGCTGAAACGCGCAAGGCCTGCCAGTGCCTCCAACGCTTGGGCAGGCAGCGATGAGATACCGAATACGATTACCCGTGAAGGCAGACCCGCAGGGGGTTGCTCAAGGCTGTTGATCCGTTCGATGAATCGCTGGTGCACCCCTGCACGGCTCTGGGCCATGCCTTGTTCACCTACATCCTCGAGCAAGGCCCGCCACAGCTCGGCCTGCCAGCGGTTGCCAGGTGCCAGGGGTTTGCGTTCGCCACGGGCCGTATTGAGGACGTGCTGGCCGGCAGCCCAGTCCTTGAGCCAGTCGGCACGATAGACCTGATACTGGTCGAACAGGTCAGCCAGGCGCTCTGCCAGCTGATAGCGTTTGCGTAGATCACCGTCGTCGGTGAGGAAGCGTCGCAACGGTTCGAAATGCGTGCGCTCGATCAGCGCTGGCAGCAAACGCATGAGTCGCCAGGTCAGCGGGGCCTTGTCGAGCAAGGAAACCTCTGGAATCTCGTCACGCCCGAGGACTTTTCTGTACAGCTGCCACATGAAGCTGCCCGGCAACTGCACTTCGATGGCAGCAGCGATCCCACAACCACCCTGGTCATCTTCGAGCGGGTCCTCGGCCAAGGCCAGCTTGAGCCACTGGGCGATGCCATTGCTTTGTACCAGGGCGATTTCGTTTTCCAGGGGGGCCAGCGGATAGCGCCGCATCCAGCTCACCACCAGGCTGCGCAAGTCGTCCAGGCGATTGCCGTGCACGATCATGAAGCCGGGATGGAGTGAAGTCGGGCTGGCCATTGATGGTTCTCTGGAAGGCAGTTCGGGCTGATGGGGAACGATATCACGGCTAGCCGCCGAGTCCGGGATCTGTAACAGCCAGAAAAGACAAAACCCCTACCTGCTTGCGCAGATAGGGGTTTTGCGAAATGAATCTTGACGATGACCTACTCTCACATGGGGAAACCCCACACTACCATCGGCGATGCATCGTTTCACTACTGAGTTC